>CAYLMV010000009.1:49600-55415 GCA_964384415.1 uncultured Chitinophagaceae bacterium
GTCATGAAAACTCACCGACTTCTTGGTCTTCTTTCGGCATTTGTGCTTCTATCGTATTCTGCTGCGACCTCGCAGGGAAACCCGGCATTTGACACCTCGGCCTATAAGCAATTTCTTGCAACCCACCAGAATTTGGAGACCGAGCAACTGCAGTCTCTCTATCCGGCCGGAACATTTTCCGCCGGAGCGGCGACAAACTACTCCTCCGCGAGATATTTCGACAGCATAGACGTTCGATACAAATTCTCTCCGACGGAAAAATCGCTTCTGGGAAATAATGGTTTCGTTGTGACGGAACGGCTGCAGGCCTCTTCGTACACAGACGCCTACCTGCGGATTTATAATTATGACCTTCCCGTCTTCGTCTCGACCGATGCGATTCTTCATGCGTTGCATATGTCGTGGGATGCAATTCTGATGGATGTCGAGAACCGTATTCTCGTCGACAAGCTCGATACGCTGCTTTCAGTATTGCACGACGAACTGCCGGCAGTTGCGGGCGAGTGTTCTTCAACCCCTGCAATGAAGCAGATGATTGATGACGTCGACATTTACCTTACGGTTCCGCGAGTCTTGCTCGGAAAAGCAGTTAGTCCGAAATTCTCGGAGAACAACCAAGCCGTTCAAAACTTGCTGCTTCTTATCAACGCCCAGGCTCCAGCAAACTACCCTCTCTTCTCGAGCACGGAAAGAATGATAGATTTCAGCCAGTTCACCGTTCGCGGACATTATACGCAATCGCCGATCCTGTCTCAATATTTTCAAGCGATGATCTGGCTCGGCCGGACAGAAATTTATCTAATTCCCCCGCAATCCACCGACCGGCCGCAAATCTCCGCAGACATTCAACGGCAAATTATCGATGCCGCCTTGCTAAAAGATCTTGCAGACAGAACAAACACTTTTCCCCGTCTTTCGGAGATCGACGGGATGCTGAAATCCTTCGTCGGTCCATCGGATAATGTGACGCTGCCGAACGTTGCTGACGTGCTCTCATCATCAGGGATAACGAATCCCTCCGAACTGCTGGACACGTCAAAGTGTGCATTGTTCGTCAACACGCTTCGGCAGAAGTCGTATGCTTTTCAACAGATTAACTCGCAGATTCTTATCTCGGATCCGATGAGCCCCGCTCAAATCAAGCCGGCGTCTTCGTTCTTGTTGCTCGGACAGCGATTTATTATTGATTCGTACACCACCGGCAATGTTGTTTTCGACAAGATCGTCTATAATAACGTGAAGGTGCTGCGCATGCTTCCATCTTCACTTGACGTTTTATTCGCCACGGGAAACAATGCAGCCGCACAGCTTCTTAAACCTGAGCTTGAACAGTATCATTATTCCTCGAACCTGGGAGCTCTTCGGTATCTCATCGATTCGTATGACCCGGAATTCTGGCAGAGCACTATTTATAATGGATGGTTGAATTCTATCCGCGCTCTCAATCCGCCCGCCAACAGGTCTGCCTTCCCTTCTTTCATGCAGACGTCCGCATGGTGGCAGGAGAAAATCAACACACAACTCGCGTCGTGGGCGGAATTGCGTCATGATTTCATTCTCTACGCGAAACAGTCGTATACCTTCGGCACAACCTGTTCGTTTCCTGAGAGCTACGTAGAACCGGTCCCGCCGTTTTACGATGCAATAAAAACTTTCGCGGAGAAGGGCACTGAAATTTTCCAAAGCCCTCAGCTGCAAAATTCTTCCGGTGCATGGTACTTCACATACCTGGGAGCAATTGCCGACACACTTGGCGGTATCGCGCGCAAAGAATTGACGGGTACGCCTTTGTCCGAGCGGGAGAAGCTTTTCCTGAAAACAATGATTTACTCGGTACCGGAGGGATGCGGCGTTTCCCTTATGGGATGGTATCCCAGACTTTATTATTCCGGTCTTCAAAAAAAGGATCTCATTATTGCCGATATTCACACTGCTCCCACGGATCCTTCCGGAGATCCGGTTGGATGGGTGTTGCATGTGGGCACGGGCCCGCTGAATTTAGCGGTGATCGTCGCTCCATTAGCAGATGGCACACCCTCTGCTTTTATCGGCCCGGTATCAAGTTATTATGAATACCTCGCGATAAATTTCAAGCGACTCACAGACGAGGAATGGGTGTCCATGTACAACACCTCGCCATCGTTACGTCCGT
This sequence comes from uncultured Chitinophagaceae bacterium, assembly GCA_964384415.1. Taxonomy (GTDB): domain Bacteria; phylum Bacteroidota; class Ignavibacteria; order UBA10030; family UBA8401; genus JAGVPT01. The sequence continues at coordinate 51,753 of CAYLMV010000009.1, forward strand.
CGTTTGTCAACTCCTATCTGGCAGACACCACGGGTTCGGCAAAACCGCTTGGCCTATCGCTGCTGACCGAAGTCAATCAACGGCCTGCACCCGGCATGCCGCCGACAACGTTAATCTTGGGAAAGAATTATCCAAACCCATTCAACTCGTCGACGATTATTACATTCACCATCCCCGCTTCGCTGGAAAATTCCAACGCCGAACTGGCGCTGTACGATATTCAGGGAAGGCTGGTAAAAAGAATATTGTCCCGAAGACTTCCGGCGGGAAATTTTGCAGCGCGGTGGGACGGCACCTCCGAAAAGGGGATACCTGTCTCCACCGGTGTATACTTCTACCGCCTCACCGTTGGCAGCCAGCACCAGGCCGGTAAATTAAGCCTCCTAAAATAACGTGGCATAAGCACCGGGGGTTACGATGAGAAGCACAATGTTCCGCTTTTTCTCCAGTCGAGAGGCGCTCTGGCTCGGCGCCATCGTTTTTATCTGTCAGCCTGCTCTTTCGCAGTGGGTGCGGCAAACAAGCGGCACGCCGGAAAAACTCGTCGATGTTGTGATGCTCGATTCGATGAGAGCTGTCGTTATCGGCAATAGGAATGGAATCCTTTTTACCACGAACGCCGGCAGCACGTGGACAAATGAGAATGCGGCGATCAGCGCGACATATCAATGGAACAGCATCTCTTTTTGTGATCAGTTCAACGGCGCAATCGTCGGAGAGCATCGAGTCGTAACAACAACAGACGGCGGCGCGTCATGGACGCTGCGCAATGCTCCATCATCTCAAAAATGCCTGTCTGTGTTATGTCTTAGCGGCGGCTACATATATGTCGGTGCCGATTCAGGGTGGATGTACGGAACTTCAGACACCGGCAAGACATGGGTTGCTACGAAAATCAGTGCTTGGGCTGTGCGATCCGTCTTCGAATACCGGGGACCGGTCATTGTCGGTGGGCCCATCTATTACGCTCTCACGCCCCATTCGCTCTGCTTCAAGCCGGTCTATCCTTCGCCCGAGTGGAGTGAGGTCGTCTTGTCAAGTTTTATGGGGCTCGGATCCGAAGCTATTGATGCTGAGTTCTGCGACGGAGGGGGAGCGTGTTTCATCGTAGGAGTGTTTGGCGATCTCTGGGCCGAACCGGCTATTCTCAGGAAAGCAATGTCCGATACGGCATGGAACCCGGTTACGCTGACCCCTCTTTTGCCGGGCGCTTTCAACGGTCTCTCGGCTCCGTCATCCGAAATTATTTATGTTTGCGGATCTTCAGGGATGATCTACAGGAGTTCCGACGGCGGAGATCGCTGGACATCGTCGTACGCTTTGACCAATCATACCCTCAACTCAGTATGCTTCTGGAATGAGAATCGTGGTTTTGCCGTCGGCGATTCGGGAACAATTCTCTACACCCAGAACGGAGGATTTACATCGGTGCAGGGCAATTCGGAACGCCTTCCGTTGAAATTCACTCTTGAACAGAATTATCCGAATCCATTCAACCCTGAAACAGAGATCAGTTACCAATTATCAGTAAACGGTTTTGTCCGGGTGATGGTATGTGATCTCCTGGGACGTGAAGTGGCGACACTGGTAAACGAGAACCAGCTCGTTGGATCTCACATGGTGCGTTGGAATGCCAAAAACGTTCCGAGCGGAGTGTACATTTGCCGGCTAAGCGCGGGGGGAAGTCAACTTGCCAAGAAAATGTTGCTCCTGAAATAATCCCGGCAGCCGATCTTTCTCTCTTCTGAGCAAGTCTCTTCCTGTCTGCGACATGCATGGTAGAGGTATGTTTTGGAACCCCGCCTAAAACACTCGGACGTGATGAAAAAGAACTGCGTCATTCCCGCATGTTCTTAGCGGGAATCTCTATAACGGGTCTTGGGCTCTAATGCAAAACGTATCATTGCTCATCGCTCCCTCATTGACAAACTAGCGTAATTTTGCTACTATCTTTAGCAAAATTGTCCATGACAATCCCCTAACTGAAAATTCGATCGTATGCCCGCATCAGAAAAACATATCGGCGTTGTCTACAGCATCAGCACATTAACGGCCCTGGCCTATCTGGACGATTCGCTCACGACAATGGAACGGACGTTCAACGGCAAAGCACATACCGTCGGACAGATCGGCGCCTTCGTCTCTATTCCTGTAGGAGCGACAAGCGTCATCGGCATGATTGGTCGCGTGCGGCTCTCAGAGAGCATGGGACTTGCCCTCCCCGCCTCCGCGGACGTCAGCAAAGCAAAAAAGGAAATGGAGATCCAGCTTGTCGGATCGGTGGTCAAAGGCCGGTTCGAAAAGGGTGTGGCAAGCTTCCCGCCAGTCGGCGCAGACGTCTTCATGACCGATGAGAGCGACATGACGGCTCTTTTCTCGACCTATGCGCAATTCGGATTCGCCATCGGCGATATTTCCGGATATCTGGGAGAGCGGCAGTACATCGACCCGAACAAATTCTTCGGCAAACACATAGCCCTTCTCGGCTCCACCGGCTCGGGGAAATCGACCGCGGTCTCTTCGATCCTGCAAAAAGTTCAGATGTTTACGAACACTCACGTTATCATCCTGGACATCCACGACGAATACAAGGCTGCTTTCCGGGATTTTGGAAATATTATTAACATCACCGACCTTGAGCTGCCTCATTGGTTCATGAACTTCGAAGAAATGCGCGAGACGTTCGTCGATGAGAGCGAGTCGTCCGCCCAGAGCCAGGAAATGCTCCTCAAAGATCTTGTCTTGAATGCGAAGAAGGTCAAGAATCCCACGATTCAAGAGTTCATCACCATCGATGCACCCGTCTATTACGACTTGAACGAAGTGCGCGCCAAATTTCAGTTCTACGATACTGAGAGGATCACCGGTTACGGCGGTGGGCAATCGCGAGAGGGGCCGTTCTTCGGTCAATTCACAAGGTTTCTTGTCCGCCTCGACAGCCGCATGACCGACAAACGGTACGAGTTCATGTTCAAGCCGAAAAAGTTCAAGGATTCCAGTGCAATCAAGGATGTCATCTCTCGGATCTTCGGCCTCGATACCAAGAAACAGATTACCGTCATCGACCTGAGCGGTGTGCCGTTCGACATTGTCAACGTGATTGTTTCGCTCCTTGCCCGGATGGTGTTCGACTTTAATTTTTGGAACAAGAGCAAATCGGATTTTCCTGTACTGCTGGTATTCGAAGAAGCACACAATTACCTGCCGCAGGTAGCAACCGAGCACAATCATGCCGCACGTCGCACCGTCGAAAGAATCGCGAAAGAAGGGCGGAAGTACGGCGTATCGTGCATGATTGTCAGCCAGCGGCCGTCGGAACTTTCCGAGACCATCCTCTCGCAATGCAATAATTTCATCACCCTCCGACTTACCAACCCCACAGACCAGAACTACGTGAAGAAACTTGTTCCCGATTCTTTCAGCGGGCTGTTCGATATCCTCCCAACGCTTCGTCCGGGAGAGGCTCTCATCATCGGAGACTCAACGCCGCTGCCGGTGAGGGTTTTGCTCGATTATCCCGCACCGCCGCCTGACAGCGCCGACATCAAATTCTACGACAAGTGGGTTGCCTCCGAAAAAGTAACGAACGTCTCGGACGTTGTCGACCGTTGGTGGAAGCAGGATAGATCATAAGTTGAAAGTTAAAAGTGCAAAGGGAAAAGT
>CAYLMV010000010.1:0-32917 GCA_964384415.1 uncultured Chitinophagaceae bacterium
AAATAATTGGTAAAGAATGGGATGATCGCCGCGAAAGTGTTCGTCCTCTTCCGTGCAAGGGCTTGTGCGTAGGCGTGAGGATGATAGTTCAGTCTCTTGGCAACTGAGAGAATTTTCTCTCGGGTCTTTGAGGTGACATTCGGATGGTTATTGAAGACACGGGAGACCGTGCCTATGCCTACCTGAGCTTCTCTTGCAATGTCGTAAATAGTAACAGCCAATTTACGCCTGAGATCCTGTATGAATAATGGAAGGGCTTCCAAAAAAGATATGCCTTTTAGCCACTATTGTCAAGGAAAAAATGGAAAAAAACAGCCGAGAGTCAAAAGCTGACCATCTCTTCCAAGAAATTGGAAGTAAAACTGCAGGTCAATCCTCTAAAATACTTGTTTAGGCAGAATTAGAAGAGGGTATAAATGAAGGGGGCCAGGGCGCTTCCCTTTGTAATGACTATCAAAAGACCGAAGAGCACCAGGACCACGACGATGGGGATGAGCCACCATTTCTTGTTCTCTTTGAGAAATTGAAGATACTCGGCTATGATTCTGATCTTTGCCACGTTCAGTCTCCTTAAACCATCTTTTCGTAGTTAGTTTTCTTTGCGCTCTCTTTCGCGATCCAGAGCGAAACTCGTTGAGTTCTGAATTCGGTAGCGATGAATTTCTTCCCGGACAAACGCGCGACTATTCCAAGCGGGGTAAGAACCACATAGAAGAGCACTATTAATATCAGCCGCGAGACAACCCATCCTAAAACAAACGCAATGCCCATCCAAACAACGTACGCCCTCTTCAAGACGGCCGGCCGCAACCATCCGCACAGCAACAAGAGAATCCCGATTGCTCCTGCGGTCACAAAGATCTCCGCAGACCAGTGCTTGAAAAACCCCGCTACTCCAAAGAGCAGAAATACGGCTCCCACAAGAAGTCCAAACTTCCTGAGCTCTGGACCGCTTTTCTTCAATTGCTGCAGTTCGTCGCGGACGTCGCTAATCCAGCTCATACACTTCCTTCCATTTTATGTCGTCATGGAATTTCGGCTGTGCCGCCTTGTGGAGAACGCAATTCCCCAGAACTAACATGTCAAGGTCCGTGCGCATGAAACATTTGTACGCATCCATCGGCGTCGCGACAATCGGCTCGCCCCTCACATTGAACGATGTATTGACGATCACCGGACATCCGGTCTTTTCGTAAAATGTGCTGATGAGCTGATGATACAGCGGATTGTCGTGTGTGCTGACCGTCTGTATCCTCGCGGAATAATCCACATGCGTCACTGCCGGAATTTCCGAACGAACAATATTAAGCTTTTCTATTCCCCATAGCTTCGTCTCCTCGTCCGTCATCTTTCGTTGCTTTTCCTTCTTGACATCGGCGACAAGGAGCATGTACGGGCTTTCCCGGTCGAGATCAAACCAGTCTCCCACTTTCTCGGCAAGCACAGACGGTGCAAACGGCCGGAACCCCTCGCGAAATTTAATTTTCACATTCATCTTCTTTTGCATTTCGGGCGACCGCGCATCGCCGATAATCGACCGGTTGCCCAGTGCCCGCGGACCGAATTCCATTCTCCCTTGAAACCATCCGACGATCTTCCCCTCTTCGAGGTACCCGGCAACGAGGCCGCAGAGTCTTTCGGTGTCATCCACACGCTCGAACGGCAGATGGTATTGTTCAAGAAATGCGAGCACGCTGTTCAGATCGTACGCCGGCCCCAGGTAAGAGCCGTGCTGCTCATCCCTCCCCGTTTTTTTCTTTGCTGGAACATTTCGATAGTGATGATACGCGATATACGCCGCACCCACCGCGCCGCCGGCATCTCCTGCCGCCGGCTGGATCCAGATATCATCGAACACTCCGGAGCGAAGTATCTTCCCGTTGGCAACGCAATTGAGGGCTACTCCGCCGGCGAGACACAGATACCTTTCGCCCGTCACGTTCTTTACGTGACGAACCATCCGCATCATGATTTCTTCCGTCACTTCCTGCACCGAACGCGCAAGATCCAATTCTCTCTGCGTGAGAGGCGTCTCGGGAACGCGCGGCGGTCCGTCGAACAGCGCGGAGAATTTATGATTGGTCATCGTCAGCCCGGCACAATAATCGAAATACTCCATATTCATGCTGAACGATCCGTCTTCCTTCAGATCGATGAGATGATCGTATATCTTCCGGACGTATTTCGGCTCTCCGTACGGAGCAAGCCCCATAACTTTGTATTCACCGGAGTTTACCTTGAAGCCCGTGAAATAGGTGAACGCAGAGTAGAGAAGTCCCAGGGAGTGTGGGAAATGGAGTTCGGAAAGAAGTTCAACCCGGTTCTCACGGCCCACGCCGAATGATGAGGTCGCCAATTCGCCGACACCGTCGATGGTGAGAATTGCAGCCCGCTCGAACGGCGAGGGAAAGAACGCTGAGGCCGCATGCGACTCGTGATGTTCCGGAAAGATGATCTTTCCGTCAAAGTGAAGCTCTTTGGCGATAAGGTCCGGTATCCACAGCTTTTCCTGCAGCCAGAGGGGCATGGCCATCATGAAAGACTGGATTCCCCGGGGCGCATACGTCAAGTAAGTCTCAAGAAGGCGGTTGAATTTCAGGAGGGGTTTGTCGTAGAATGCTACGCAATCCAACTGATCCGGACGTATTGACGCTTCGCTGAGGCAGTATGCTACGGCATGGCGCGGAAAACGATGGTCGTGTTTCTTTCGCGAGAAACGTTCCTCCTGCGCTGCTGCAACTATGTCTCCGTCTGAGAGAATGCAGGCGGCGGAGTCATGATAGTATGCCGAGATACCGAGAATATGCATTTCAGCCTTTTCTTCGATGGCAGATCGGGCGCGTAGGGCGATGCGCTATTTCGTGTAGAAGTCTATCATCCGATTAATTGCTCTCGTGCACACCGGATCAAAATCCGTGAGACTGAGGGAGAACATGCGACAGTCGAGCGACGGCCGGTAGAGGCCGGTCGAACTGTATCCCGCTCCTTCAAACGCCCCGACAATTCCCTGCAGAGAGTCGACGGCGAGGGCGCGGTGTTCCGCGTCGAGAATCGACTGGCGCTTTTGGGCGTAGCCTTTTTCGTCGCGCCGCAATTTTCCCCGCTCGGTTTCCATGCTGTCGTACAGCGCCTTCGCCCACGGCGTCGGCAGCGGCGTCCCTCCATTGACGAAACTCTCCCACTTCAAATCGTCCCGCGAGACATTCGCCGCAATATTCGGTTCCCACGGCTCAACACCCTTCTGATAGAAATCGTTGTAGGCGACAGACGAAGAATAGTACTCATCACCGAGCCCCGCAAACGAATGGCCGAATTCGTGCACGAAAACATAGTCTGCCTGCCAGGCGGTCTCGGGAGTTTCACCTGTTGCGAAACAGGTGGCATAGAGTTGAAAAATTCCGCCGCCCCCGTATCGTTTGGCATTCACAAGGATAAATAGAAAATCATACGGAGCCAGCGCGGCGTAGCCGCGTATCTCTGCATTCGCATCCGAAAGAACATATCGCGCCGAACCGAAGGAGTCGTACGTCGTGCCCAGCGTATTTCCGACCCAGATGTTCTGGTCCGGCTGGTTGATCCCGCTTTCCCGTGACTCTACCTCGACGGCCCGGACATTGAAATCGTTTTTCCTTCGCTTAAAAGGCTCTGTGGTGAAGAGCACTTCCGAAAAATGCCTCGCATCGTCGAGAAATTTCGGCATCTCCGCTTTTGTATATCCGTCTCCCAGGATGACAATATCGACCTTCACGTGACTATCTCCGTTCGCGAAGATGTCGACCACTTTGGCGTTCCGAAGCTGCCTGCCGCGCTGCACATCCTGGCTCTGAGGATCAATCACCGTAGAAAATATTTCGTTGAACACCATCTGCTTGCTCCGGCGATACATCCTCAACTGGAATTTCTTCACCGGAGAGGGAAAGCGAACAGACTCGGGAAAAGTCCGGTACGTGCCGGCCAATGCTTCGTCGGTGGTCTGCCACTCATTAAAAAGCGAAGAGAAGCCGCGAGAGAAGAGAGTGCGGTTGCTGGCAAGGTCAACAATGTCGAAAAAATACTCGCCGAGATTCATCGTGTCGATCAGGTTTGCCGTGCTTCCAGGCCAGGCGCCTTCTTCATACCTTTTGTCCTCGCAGATGCGCTCTTCGCCTTTTGTCCCGGTGTGATAATAATCGAAACGGAATGTTGAGTCTTTGAAAAATTTGGCGAACTGCGCATTTAACTCCGAAGGGCACGCTGCAGCCAGCAGAAATATCAAAGCAACGAGAGCGTAACCGTGAAACTGTTTCATCGTTTCACCTTAAGGATTGTCGACTGGAGAATACTCCGCGTGGAGTTGTCCTGAACGAACGCCACCAGATAAAGCCGATTCTGGTCCAATTCCGATCTTTTCTCTTTGAAAACCCCTCCCGGATGTCCGACCTTCGCCTCGTACCCGGCGATGTACTTCTCCAGCTCGTCTTCGACCGAAGAAACACTGAACGCATCCCTGATGGCCGCTCTCCCCTTTGAGGTGAAGAAAACTCCCCCCGCACCGCGGATCATCTTCCTCACAACAAAGCGGTGTTCCGAAATGCCGTTGGCGCCTGTGTACCGGATTTGATCCTCCACGAGCAAGACCCGCAGTCGCGCCGATTTTCGAACTTTCGTCAACGAAGCGTTTACGGCGAAAGAAATCTTGCTTCTCCGTATCCTGGCCGAAATCTTCACAGAGGCTTGCGCCGGCACCGCCAGGGCATGATCTACTTGTTCAGCGTACACGGCAAATTTGGACTTTGCTGAATATCCCAGCCCGCCCGTATTGATGACATCCGTCCCGTCAATAATTGACGTCGGAGTGCTGTTGACGCCGTAGAACAGCGAACGGGATTCCCCGTCGGCGTTGGCCATTGGATCTGGCCGCGGGATATGCAGGTGATATTCAACGACGACAAGTTCCGATCGCTCATAGCGGTCGAGCAGTTTATTATAGGCGATGTCTGCCGCCTGACACGGTCTGCACTCCGAACCGGTGAACAACTCTGCCAGCACTACCCGTTGGTTCGGCAGCCCCTCCATCGATTCGGTTCGCTGATATTTTTCCGGAAAGAAGTCCACCAGCTTCCGCTGAGCCGCGGTGATTAACGAGTCGAGCGACGAATGCGGAAGCAATTCCTTCTGCAGCGCCTGCAGCGGTTTCATCAACACAGCTTGCCTTCCGACTGCTGCCCCGGTGAGATATGTGTCAAGGGCCTCTCTCTTCTTTCCCTGTTTTTCCTGCGCCGATCCAAGCAGGAGATACAGCTCGGTTTCATACGGAGGAATCGTCAATGCTGCCTCGTTCAAGAATTTCTCAGCATCTGAATATTCTCCCCGGCTGTAGGCGACAATGCCGAGAGAGAAGGCAGCGTCGCTTCGGCTGTCAATCGCGCTCCCTTGCGCCGATTGGTACGCCTCGCGGGCCAGTTGCCGAGCCCTTTCCGGCAGCACGCGATTCCTTGAGAACTGCGCGGCGATGAAACTTTTCGCTCTGATCGTATCGTTGCTGTGGCGAAAATACTCGCGCCCCACTTCTTCAAACAAACTATCCCTGGCACGAATCGCCGCAAGGGAGTCCTTCACAGCGGCACGGACCAAAGAGTCGAGATCGCTGTATTGCTGCATCGGCTGGGAAGAGACGAATTTCGCATGGACGTATTGGCGCACTCCGTAGAGACCGGGCTTCGTTTCCATTTGAATCATTCCCATCTGGGCGAAATAGTCGCCGTAGCGCGGATCGAACTGCGACATCGGCGGCAGGAGCGCGATCGCCTCAGCCTGGGAGGATTCAGCATCCGGGTAACGCTTCAAAAGATACAGAAGCCATGCCTTCGTATAGAGCAGCGACGGGTTGACCCTTCCGTATCTTTTCTTGAACATCGATACGGAGGAATCGACCAGCACCAGCGCCGAATCCGGATATTTCTTCCGGATGCCGAGTTCCATTGCGACATCCTGGAGCGTTCTGGTAAGGCTCTGCGTATCTTTTGCTGCAAGATATTGGTGGAGCGAAAAAAATGCGGCGCTGTCCTGGTGGAGCGACAACAGCACGCTGAATCGCGCCCCGTACGCCTCCCCTGCCTGCTTGCTTGAGGGGTTCGCGCTAATAAGCCTGTTCAGCTCCGACAATTTCGCGCTGTCGGAAGATGAAGCCATCGCCGCACGGAACAAATGGTCTTCCGGGGTCTGGGAATATAGAACGGTGAAGCTAAGAACGGTAAAGAACAACAGTCGAGATAAGATTTTCATTATTGATTTGATTGTGGTTTTTGACTTTCTCTTTTTCGTTTCATGACTCTATAGACAGCGCCTCCCGCTATCCCGCATACTGAAGCACCCCCCGCAACTGCAAACCGGACGCCCACTAAGTCTGCGAGATATCCGATGGCGAGGCTGCCGAAGGGAAAGAACCCCTGAAACACCAATGCATACAATCCCATCACTCTTCCCCTCAAAGAATCCGGAGTTCTCATTTGCAGCATCGAATTCGCCGTCGCAAAGAACGAGATCAACCCAATCCCAATTCCTACCAAGCATGCCATCGAAAGGATCGGGGATGAAGACATTGCAAGGATGAATAAAGAGAAGATAAATATAGACAATCCGCCGAAGATAAACTTGCGCGGCGCGACTTTCTGCCCTATCGAAGCGACCGTTAGCGCTCCGATGAGCGCTCCAATCCCGTTGGCCGTGAGAAGATTCCCAAGTCCGATGGCTCCGATGTTCAAAATCCTATCCGCAAAGATGGGGAGCAACACCGAGTATGACCATCCGAAAACAGTGAGGACCGAGATCAGGATCATGAGAAAAGTAAGCGTCTCCTCGGATCGGAGATACGATACGCCTTCTCTGATCGAGTTGAGTACCGACGTTCCTGCGTTCTTTACCGGCGTTTCGTGCACCTTCATCAACCCGAGGCTGATAATAACTGCGATGAAAGAAATGCCGTTGAGAAAGAAACACCATCCGACTCCGAGAATTCCGATGACGATGCCCCCGATGGCCGGACCGAACATCCGGGCGCTGTTGAACACGGCTGAATTCAGCGCAATGGCGTTTTGAAGATCCTCCTTGCCTACCATCTCAATGACGAACGACTGCCGTGTCGGCATGTCGAATGCGTTGATCAGCCCGAGTGTGAAAGCGAGAATCCCGACGCCAACCGGATTGATGAAACCGGACCAGACCAACCCGGCAAGGATAAACGCTTGTATCATTGAAGCCGTCTGTGTTGCGATGATCAACGGCTTCTTTGCCACTTTGTCCGCAAGTGTTCCGCCGAACATGGAAAAGAACAAAATCGGGATCGACGTCAGGAATCCGATCGCACCAAGCCAGACTGCCGAATGGGTCAATTGGTACACCAGCCACGCCTGTCCGATGTTCTGCATCCACGTCCCGACGAGAGACAGAAGCTGGCCGAAAAAGAAGAGCCTGTAATTCCTATGATGGAGCGATCGAAATGCCGGCAGCGACGCGACAAACTTTATGAACGAACGGATAACCCTCATCGGCCTCAAGCGGCTCCTTCGGGCGTCACTTTGACCGATTCAATTCTCGTCTTTGTCGCCCGGACAATCTGGATCTTCAGGGATCCGATTCGCACATCTTCCTTCTCCGCCGGTATGCGGCCGAGCGTATGGATGATGAATCCTGCGATCGTCTCGTACGGACCCTCGGGGATCTGCGCGAAAGCGCCGTTCCGCAATTTTTGAATGTCGGCCTTTCCGCTGATGATGTACGAACCGTCCGGAAGCCGTTTCAGCGCCTCATCCGCTTCGCGCTGTTCATCGAAGATCTCCCCAAGAAATTCTTCGAGAATGTCCTCTGTTGTGACAACGCCGGCGGTGCCGCCGAATTCATCCACCACAACGGCCAACGAGATCTTCTTGACGCGGAAGTCGCGCAAGAGATCGGAACAATTCTTGGTCTCGGGGACAAACACCGTCTCCTGCAGAATCTGCGACAACGTACGGGGATGCGTGAAGAAATCCCTCGCGAACACCACGCCGATGATATTGTCGATCGTCTGGTCGAAGACCAACAGCCGCGAATACCCCCGCTCGGCGAGAACCTGCCATGCCTGTCTCACCGGGGTCTTGATGTCCACTGCAACAACATCTGTTCTCGCCTTCATGATATCTTTCGCAAGAACGTCGCTCAACGTAATGATCTTGACGAGCTTTGTCCTCTCTTCTCTGCCAACGGCCCCGACATCTTCGCTTTCTTTGAGCAAAACTTCCAGATCTTTTTTGTGGAGGAATCGCCCCACGTTGGAGTTTCCGTAGCCGAGCGAAGAAACTATGATTCGCGACGACTGATGGGTAATCCAAATCAACGGCCACAACAGAACTCGAATAGAGGATAAGAATATGGCGGCGTAAGAGACGAAGGCATCCGCGACGATCCGAAACAGGGATTTGGGAATCAGTTCCCCGAAGATCAGGATCACAAAAGCAACGACGACGGTGATCAACGTGTCCTGCCAATGGAACTGCTTCTGCAGGAAGATCGCCGCAACCGATGAAAAAGTGATGTTGGCGATGTTGTTACCGACGAGTACTGTCGTCAGATATTTTTCAGGAGAATTGGCAAAGGCGAGCGCGAGGACTGCCCCGAACTTCTTGCCGCGTGCTCTTACCTGAAGTTTTGTTTTGTTCGCAACGATAAATACCATCTCCGAAGAGGAAAATAATCCGCTGAAGAGAAGCATCACAAGAAGGAGTATCAGTTGTAACGTCATACGGTTATCGGAGATTCACGAGCACACTTAGGTTCATTTATTCGATCCGGAACGATCCCGATGAACGTGGGGAGCGAAACGAAGACTGCGCACGGTGCAATTGAAAATGTCAGCTCTTTTTGCGCCCCGCGTTTGCGGCTGCAGATAACGACTTGAGCGCTGCCGGGACTCGCTGAAGAAGATCGCCGGCGATCATCCCCATCTCTCCGATCTGTTCACGGGCGATATCTCCCGCCCTACCGTGGACATAGACCCCGTTGATCGCCGCATCGAGCGGCGAATTCCCCTGACCCGCCAGCGCCGCAATAATTCCGCCAAGCACATCGCCGGAGCCGGCGGTGGCCATACCGGGGTTTCCGGTCGAATTGATGTAGATTTCTCCGAGGGGACCTGCAACGATTGTCGGCGCCCCTTTCAACACGAGCACGACGCGATGATCTTGAGCGAACGAACGAGCGATGTTGATCTTGTCTTTCTCAATCTCCGCCACGCTGAGAGAGATCAGTCTGGAAAACTCTCCGAGATGCGGAGTCAGGATGACGTCCCTGCATTTTCTTTTCCTGAGGATGTGCGGGTCGGCCGATATTGCAGTGAGGCCGTCTGCGTCGAGTACGAGGGTTTTAGTCATCGTAGCGACGATTCGAACGACAAGCTCCATCGTTTCAGGATTACGCGAAAGACCCGGTCCCGCCAGCACTACATCAGCCCATCTGATCTTCTGGTCTATCGCTTTTGAGGCGGCAGATGCCAGCGTACCTTCGTCCGTCGAGGGCAATTCAAACGGCATCACCTCCAGCGTTCGTCTCGAGACAGCGGCAAACACCGATGAGGGAATTCCGAGAACCACGACACCTGCCCCCGACTTCAATGCCGACATCGACGACAACAACGCTGCGCCGGTAAGCCCTTTGGATCCCGCAAGAACAAGGATCTTGCCGACGCTGTGTTTGTGCGCGTTTCGCGGACGCTTCGGCAGCCCGCGCGAGATATCACTTTCTTCTATTAAAAATATCTTCGAGGACTCTTCGTCCGCCAGCTCCCTCGGAATATGGATATCCGCAACGGAGACCGCGCCGGCAAGCTCGGGCCCCTGGTGCAGGTAAAGGCCAGGCTTAGGAAACGCCATCGTAACAGTGAGGTCTGCTTTCACGGCTGCAGCGCCGGACCTTCCGCTATCTGCCTCAAGACCCGATGGGACGTCGATAGCGACAATCGTCGATTTGACCTGAGCGTTAATCCACTCGATGATCTTTTTCTGCTCTCCGCCTGCCTCGCCGTGGAACGAAGTTCCAAAGATCGCATCGACGATGAAATCATACCGTTGCATGCTACGTTCACCAGCTTCGAACGAAGGAACAATGGTCAATCGCTTATCGCCGATGGATTGAAGAATTTCAAAGTTCACCTTCGCATCGCCGCGAAATTCGCCCTTGCCGCCGGCGATGAGAACCGTCACCTTCGCCCCGCGATGCAGTGCATGCCGAGCAGCTACAAAACCATCGCCGCCGTTGTTTCCCTTCCCCGCTGCGATAAGCATCGACAAGCCTGCAATTGACCCGTACCGCAATTCAATCTCATCAACAACTGACCGCCCCGCCTGCTCCATAAGCAAGAGCGATGGAATGGCGTAGCGCCTGGTCGCGAGCTCGTCGATTTCCCTCATTCGCTGAACGCTCACAACAGGAATCATAAATCCTCCAAAACAGAAAACCGTCCATGAATCTCGTTATAAGATTGGACGGCGGAACCTCGGACACAGAGACTCAAAATAAGAGACGCGTCACATCGAGCACGATGGAGGGGAGCACGCCCAGAACGATAATTCCAACCGCGGAGATTACGAGCGAAGTCAACGCCAGTCTGGGGAGGCGGATTTCTTGTCCATCAGCCGCATCACGGAAATACATGAACACGACGACCCGGAGATAGTAATATGCCGAGACAAGACTTGTGATCACGCCGAGGATTGCAAGCCAGGTAAGTTTCGATTGGACGGCACTGGTAAAAAGATAATACTTCCCGATGAACCCGGAAAAAGGAGGCATTCCCGTCAGCGAGAACATGAAACACGCCATCATCGCAGCCAAGACCGGCCTGCGCGTTCCCAACCCCGCGTAGTCCTCATACGAAACATTCTCGCCCGTCTCTTTTTCCAGGATCGCGATGATACCAAATGCCCCCAATGTCGTGAGCGCATACGAGACGAGATAAAAGAGTATCCCTTGTTGCCCGAGGGATTGCCCCGATGCAATGCCGATGAGCATATAGCCGGCGTGGCCAATGCTGGAGTATGCCAACATCCGTTTGAGGTTCGTCTGTGCAAGACCGAGAATATTCCCGACAATCATCGAACTCGCTGCAAGCAATGAAACCAGAAAAGTAAGATGCGCTTCATGCTGGGACATCGGAATCGCAAAGACGAGGACAAAAGCAGAGAATGCGGCAGCTTTGCCGCCGGTCGCCATCAGGCCGGATACCGTCGTCGGCGATCCTTCATACACATCGGGGGCCCACATATGGAACGGCACCGAGGCCACCTTGAACCCGAAGCCGACCAGCAGCAATCCGAACCCCACCATGTACCACGTCTCCCCCATGGATCGCGGATATTGAATCGCGATGCGCATAAGGTTTGTGGTGCCCGACGTTCCATAGATGAGCGCGATACCGTAAAGCAAAAATCCAGTCGCGAACGCGCCGAGCAGAAAATACTTCATCGACGCCTCATTCGACTCGCTTCTTGTTCTCATGAAGCCGGCGAGAATGTAAAAACAGACAGACATCAACTCCAGGCCGAGGAAAAGTGTAATGAGGTCGGCCGATGAACCCATGAGCATCATCCCCGCCACGGCGAAAAGGACAAGCGCATAGAATTCCCCGAAGTTGAGGTTCACTTTTTTGAGGTACGATTCGGAATGAAGGATCGTCAACAAACCGACGGAGAGAAATACCAGGTCGAAGAAACTTGCATAACCTCCGACGAGCACCATGTCGCTGAATGCAGTCGTGCTCAACGGAAGTGTCCATACCGCAAGGCAGATGCTGATGAGTATTCCGCCTATGCTTGTCGCGATGATGATAGACTCGCTCTTTGCCAGCGCTGCTTTAACGATCAAGACAATCAACGCCGTGATGGAGATGGCGATGATTGGGGAGACTCCGGCCAAATCTGAATATGCAAGAACCATCAAACAGCCTCAGAAAGATTCTATGAGCTTTGCAACCGTAACCAGATAGAAACGAACGCCATCCGTTCCTTGCGCCTCTCCAAATCTATTTCGACCCCATGAAAGTCGAATGTGCCTCTCCTGTTTTTGCCTGTTCAAGCATTTTTACAAGCTGCTTCGTGGAGGCCGAGGATGAATTGAGGAACGTGGACGGATAGACGCCGATCCAAACGATAAACAGAACGATCGGCACAAGCACCGCCAACTCTCGTTTCGAAAGATCGAGCAGAGTCTGATTGGACGGGTTTGAGAGTTTTCCAAAGACCACGCGCTGGAACATCCAGAGCATATAAACAGCCGAGAGAATAACTCCGGTGGCCGCAAAAATGGTATAGAGATGCGACCCGAGGAATTGGGATTTGAAGGAACCGAGAAGAATCAAGAATTCGCCTACGAATCCGTTTAATCCCGGAAGGCCGATGGAAGACAATGTGACGATCATGAAAAACGCCGAGAAAAGCGGGAGTTGTTTCGCCAATCCGCCGAACTGAGCAATGTCGCGGGTGTGTCTGCGATCGTAGATCATCCCGACAATAAGGAAGAGCGCGCCCGTCGAGAGGCCATGATTGATCATTTGAATCATGCTTCCCTGGATCCCCTCTTCCGTCATCGAAAAGATCCCGAGGACGACAAAACCGAGATGGCTTACCGAAGAATACGCAACGAGCTTCTTGATGTCCGTTTGAACCATCGCGACGAGGGCGCCGTAGATAATGCCTACGACCGCCAGCGTCGAGAGAAGCGGCGTGAACTCAAACGATGCGAACGGAAAGAGCGGAAGACTGAACCTGAGCAATCCGTACGTTCCCATTTTCAGAAGTACGCCTGCGAGGATGACGCTTCCGGCCGTCGGCGCCTGAACGTGCGCGTCGGGAAGCCAGGTGTGGAACGGGAATAAGGGAATCTTAATCGCAAACGAAAGAGTGAAGGCAAGGAACATCCAGACTTGAAGATTGTGCGGAGCCGTCGGCGCAAGCTGATACAGGGTCTGCAGGTTTGTTGTGAAGTGCCCGCCGGGAGTTGTCGAGGCGTAGTATCCGAGCGAGAGAATGGCGATCAGCATCAGCAGACTCCCCGCCATCGTATAGAGAAAGAACTTCACGGCGGCGTAAATTTTTTCCTGCCCGCCCCAGATCCCGATGATAAAATACATCGGAATCAGCATAGCTTCCCAGAACACGTAGAAGAGGAAAAGGTCCACCGCCAGAAAAACGCCCAGCATCCCCACTTCGAGGAACAGCATGAAGACCACGTATTCCTTGAGCCGAACGGAGACAGACTCCCACGATGCGAGAAGCGCGATCGGGGTAAGAAAAGTCGTGAGCACCACGAGCAGCAACGAAAGACCGTCAACGCCGACCTCATAGCTGATATCCAACCCCTGGATCCACACCGCGTGCTTCACAAACTGAAGCTGGGGACTTGACGGATCAAAGTGGAAATAGACGACGAGAGAGAGAAGAAACGTGAGAAGTGCAGCCGCAATCCCGACCGACTTGATCCACGTCGCACTCTCTTTTTTAACGAACAAAAGAGCCGCAACTCCCAGCAATGGCGAAAAAAGAAGGTATGTTAGAATGTTGGCCACAATGAATGCAAATAAGAGAGTAGAGAACTAAAGGTTTTGAAACGCGCCGTTTGTCGGGGCAAAATGATTTAAATTCTTTCTTATCGGATGATCAGCCATCCAAGGATGAACAAGATGCCTGCAACAAAAGTGATAGCATATGTTTGGACCACCCCGGTCTGCAGGCGCCGGAAGAACTGGCTGGCATATTCCGTGGCCTTCGCTCCAAAATTGATGAGGCCGTCGATCACCGAGACATCCATCCCCTTCCACAATAATTTCTGGGATCCTTTCACGGTTGGATTGATCACGGTCGTGTCGTAGAATTCGTCGACAAAGTACTTGTTAAGGAGAAGCCTGTACAAGCGCGGAAACCGGACAGCCGCTCGTTCGGCAATTTCTTTCTTCCTGAGATAAATCATCCTTGCGAAGTAGATGCCTGCACCTGCAATGGCGACAGAGGCAATCATCAAGACATATTCCATCGACGAAACGTCATGAAACGGGAGAAGCATTTTCGCGTTGGCGCGTTCGAACACCGGCTCGAGAAAATGTTCAAAGCGATTGCCTCCGCCCAGGCTTTCGGGAATTCCTACAAACCCTCCGATCACGGACAACGCCGCCAGGATCATGAGCGGAATTGTCATCGTCTTGGGGGCTTCGTGCGGATGCACGTGGTGCTCATCGAAACGGGGCGTTCCCTCAAACGTCAGCACAACCAATCGAAACATATAAAAAGCCGTCAACCCGGCGCCGAGAGCGCCGACGATCCACAAGATCGGGGAGCCATCCGAAAAGGCTTTCCAGAGAATCTCGTCCTTGCTGAAGAAGCCGGCCAGCGGGGGAATTCCGGAAATGGCGATTGCGCCGATGAGAAAAGTCCTGTACGTCGTCGGCAGGTATTGCTTCAGGCCTCCCATTTTCTGGATGTCCTGCTCATCATGCATCGCATGAATCACCGCCCCGGATCCAAGAAAGAGAAGCGCCTTAAAGAAAGCGTGCGTCATGACATGGAATAAGCCGGAGGCAAATGCTCCGACACCCAAACCGAGGAACATATAACCAAGCTGACTGATCGTTGAGTAAGCGAGGACTTTCTTGATATCGTTCTGCACGAGTCCGATGGTTGCTGCAAAGAGGGCGGTCATCGCGCCTACAATCGCAACAACTTCCATCGTGACCGGCGAGAGGGCGAAGAGCACCGAGCTTCGCGCGACCAGATAGACGCCCGCCGTGACCATCGTTGCGGCATGTATGAGCGCGCTCACCGGAGTGGGGCCGGCCATTGCATCCGGAAGCCAGACGAAGAGCGGAATTTGCGCCGACTTTCCGGTCGCCCCCAGAAAAAGGAGAAGCGTAATCCACGTCAACGTGGTATCCCCGCGGGTGAAGACGGAGGCTGCCGAGAATACGGATTCAAAATTGAGCGAGCCGAACGTGGCCACGATCAGAAACATGGCGAGAAGAAACCCGAAGTCTCCAATTCGATTGACAATAAACGCCTTCTTCGCGGCATCGCCGGTGGTCCCTTTTTCGAAATCCTTCTCGTACCAGAAACCGATCAGCAAGTACGAACAGAGCCCGACGCCCTCCCATCCTACAAACATCACCAGGAAATTATCCGCCAGTACGAGGATGAGCATCGCCACCATGAAGAGATTCAGGTAGGCGAAGAACCTCCAGAATCCCCTGTCACCGCGCATGTACCCGATCGAATAAATGTGGATGAGACTTCCTACGCCAGTGACGATCAGCGTCATCAGGATGGAAAGCTGGTCGACCTGGAAAGAAACGTCGGCGGAAAAAGAACCGGCCACAATCCATGAAAATTGTCGCACGATATGCCGCCGTCCGTCGGCCGGGAGCGCGAGCATCTCCATAAAGATAGAGGCGGCGAGGAGAAAGGAGAGTACAACGGCGGACGATGCAATCGTTCCGATCAGCGCCTCCGATTTCAGACGCGATCCAAACAATCCGACCAGCAGAAACCCTGCAAGAGGAAAAAGAATGATGAGCCCGACGTACGCGTACATGGTCACCATTTCAAAATATTGATTTCATCGATGTTCACACTCCGTTTGGTCCGGAAGAGAGCAATGATAATAGCCAACCCGACAGCGGCTTCGGCAGCAGCCACGGTCATGACGAAGAATACAAGCATTTGGCCTGTGGGATCGCCAAGAAATGATGAAAATGCGATGAGCGTGAGGTTCACCGAATTCAGCATCAGCTCGATACACATGAACACAATAATGGCATTCCGTCGGATCAGGACTCCAAGAACCCCGACGCAGAACAAGAATGCCGAAAGCAGAAGATAGTAATTCAGCGGTATCATTCGATCAGTTTTTTCTTTGCAAGGATCACAACTCCGACGATCGCCGCAAGAAGCAGGAGCGATGTCACTTCAAACGGAAAGAGAAATTTCGTGAAAAGCACTTTACCTACGTATTCAACCGTGCCCATCTCGGCAGCAGACGGAGATTGCTGCGCAGCGCCTGCCGGCGATCTTAAACCGAAGATGTAGAGCAGCTCGACGACAAGAGCAATGCTGAATCCGATGCCGAAATAGGTCCTCACACCCAGATGCTCCCGCAGGTGTTTGTCATCGCCAAGGTTCAGGAGCATGATAACGAACAGGAAGAGAACCATGATCGCGCCCGCATACACCAGGACCTGAACCATGGCAATGAATTGAGCGCTAAGTGTAAGATAGAGTCCCCCAAGGCAAAACAAATTCAAGATCAGAAACAGCGCGCTGTTCACCGGACTGCGCTGAAAAATCATCATCACTGCGGAAAATAGTGCTACAGCGGCGAGAAAAAAGAAGACTACCTGCTCAAAAGTCATAGGTGCTGAAGAACCATGATTGTGGGATAAATAAACGTGTAAATATACAAACTGTCGGGAAGAGAATCAACGAACGGTCGGGTAGTGGTCTGCTTTCAGTCATAGGTCATTGGTATCCCACTCTAAGAAAGGGAGAAAGCCTGCAGGACAATTCCCTTCAATAGTATAAAATTGCCCTGTCCCACGATGAACATCGAAGTCCTCTGAATGACCTTAGTTCTGAAAATACTCATCTAGCCAGAGTTGACATCCATATCAATAGTGACTATTTTTGTTCCAGGGTCGGGGATACACACCACAGAGAAGGCAACGCGAGCAATACAGCTTCTGATCTCCGGCCTGATTTCTTCTCTTTACCTCTCTCTTCCGAAAGGGGCAGTTATGAAAACTCAAAGCATTATCATCGCCCTTCTGTTTTCACTCATCTCAATTGCCGACGCCCACTCCCGTAATCTCTCTCTCAGCGACGACACGGTAACAACGGGTCCATTTAACGATTGCAACCCTGCAATGGAACGAAGCACGTTCTACCTTGGCTTTGCGGGAAATCAATGGCTCGTCTTCGAACGTCGCTCTGATTCGACCTCAATGATCGCAGCGAAACGATGCTTGCAGCCGCTGGGAACCTGGGACTCGTCGGTCACGGTTATTTCGTCGAGCTCAATAGGCGAAGAAAAGCAGCTTCCCGTTATTTCTTCATCCCGATATCCGAACGGTGGACGAGAGTGGATGCATTCAGTCGCGGCATGGCAGCAACAGAAGAACGGCGTGTGGAACATCTATGTGTCTTCCCACCGAACTGACTCTGCCGCGTGGGATCCGCCCATCGCTCTTACACAGGACTCAGTCAATTGCACGAACGTCCGCCTGGTGGCGTATAACGATTCTACCTTCATTGCTACGTGGAAGAGAAAGAGCACGGTGCTCTTTTCGAAGCTGACTCTTCCCCCCTCCGGATCTCCTCTCCTCTTTTCAAAGACCGACACTCTTGGTCCTTCTAACGACGATTCTCTCGACTACGATATTATGGCGAACGGGTACAGCGGAGATGTCATCTGGACGATCAAGGATAGTACCGGAAACAGAAAGTTTCTCATGCGACAATTCGGAGGATATCCAGTTTTCACGATTGCATCGCCGGAGACATTGTCGATCTACGGCAAGATCTCCAAGCCGCGATTTCCCTCCGGCTATGATTACGCCACGCTCTTCTTATATGAGTTGGAAACACAGAACAGGCATGAAGCGCATTTGCACTACGATTCCTACGACGACAATATCCTGCAGGATTCCTCGGCAGATTACCTGAATCCATCTGCATTTATTTCGGTTAAAGTCATTGCAGCATCCGGCCAATCCCCTAACTATGCGGTCCCCTATATGCTCGACATATTTAGCATGGAAGAGAACAGGGGCGGGGACTCTCTCCTTCTTATTCAGGGATTTTTCGGCGTCAACGACAGCGTCAGGAGCGCCGGCTACAACAGGAATTCAACCATTGGATCATTCATGTATAACATCCCAGGCTTCAACGGCCCCTTGGTCCCCGTCGTGTGGGAGAGCAATCGAAGCGGACGACCTCATCTTTACTCCCGAATGGTACAAGTAGATCTGGGAGGAGGAGTAAGACAGACCAGCGTCAAGATAAACAGTTTCGACCTTGAACAGAATTTTCCAAACCCGTTTAACCCCTCGACGACGATTCGCTTCAGCCTCTTCACAGGCTCCAGAGTTACTCTCAAAGTCATCGATCTGCTCGGACGAACGGTCGAAACGCTGATCGACAAGAGGCTGTCGGCGGGAAATTATGAAACGAGATGGGATGGAAGCAGATATTCCAGCGGCATATATTTTTGCAGGATGGAGGCGGGAACCGACGTCGTGACGAAGAAATTAATATTGCTAAAGTGAGCGAAGCTGATCCGAGCACAGCAGCTTCATAGCACCGCTCCATTTAACCGCCGATCTGACTCATCGTCCTGGCAGGCTTTATGAAACCGGGCTGATTGATAAGGTGCCCTTTTTCTTTTTTCCAGACTGCGCCGGTGATTGCACGGGCAATGACTTCGTCTTCAGCTCCCCCGCGCAGCATGGATTTCAAATCTGTCTCCTGCAGGGAAAAGAGACAGGTGCGGAGGCGTCCGTCCGATGTGATGCGAATACGGTTGCAATGCGAACAGAACGGTTCGCTCACCGAACTGATGAACCCTATCTCCCCCTTCCCGTCTATGAACTTGAACCTGTCTGCCGGCTGCGAGCCGTGGTATTCGACCGGTACTAACCTGGGATATTTTCTCTCGATTCGTTCAATCACTTCTTTCGTCGGAACAACTTTCGAATAGTCCCAGGTATCTCCGGCGCC
The DNA here is from genome assembly GCA_964384415.1 of uncultured Chitinophagaceae bacterium. Taxonomy (GTDB): domain Bacteria; phylum Bacteroidota; class Ignavibacteria; order UBA10030; family UBA8401; genus JAGVPT01. The sequence goes on from CAYLMV010000010.1 coordinate 18,765, forward strand.
AATCGGCATGTACTCAATAAATCGAACGACGAACGATTGTTCTCTTGCAAGTTCGGCGAATTTTTCGACCTCCCCTTCATTCACACCCCGTACGAGAACCACGTTGATCTTTATCGGACCGATCGGCAGAGCTTTAAGGATTTCCAATCCCTCCCACACCTGCGCATAATAATCTCTCCGGGTAAGCTCCGCGAACGTCTCCGGGTTGAGTGAATCCATGCTGACGGTGATCCGATGGAGCCCTGCTTCGTACAGCTCCGCCGCATACTGCTTCAAAAAGAATCCGTTCGTCGTCATGGCGAGATCATGTATCCCGGGAACTCCGCTCAATTTCTTGACGAGCAATGGGAGTTCTTTTCTCATCAACGGCTCCCCTCCCGTGAGGCGAATCTTGTTGACGCCGAGTCCAGCCACGATCTTGACAATGCGTTCTATTTCCTCGAATGTCAGCAACTCATCCTTCTTCATCCAGACCATCCCCTCTTCCGGCATGCAGTACTGACATCGGAAATTGCATCGATCCGTAACGGAGATGCGCATATTGTTTATAATGCGCCCGAAGGAATCTTTTAACTCTGACTGCCCTGACATGTATGGAATCGGTAATTTAAGTTGTTCGCGGCTCGGGAAGATGTTCCCTCTCTACTCGAGGGTGCTGCATTATTGACAACATCGAAATTGCTTCATAAGGTCCATTGGCGTCGAGCCGGAGGGCTACTCAAGAAATGCCATTTCAGATTGCCCCGGATCGCCGGATGGTCTGATGAATTTGTCCGTTGCGAGGGGAGTCCTTTTCGAATTCAACCCATACTTCCTGCAGCTTGCGCTGAAAAGCTGCTCGATCGCGGAAGCGATCTCGCCGGATCCTTTCATGCGCGTAGTGAAGCTGGAATCATTCAGTCTCCCGTTGCGGACGTCGAGTACCCTGTTCAGCACCCTTTCCGCCTTCTCGGGAATTTCCCGATGCAGCCAGTCTTTGAAGAGATCCTTCACTCCATACGGAAGGCGGAGCAATATATACCTTGCCGAAAGCGCTCCATGCGAAGCCGACTCCTGGAGGATCGCCGGGATCTCTTCGTCATTGAGGCCCGGAATCACCGGAGCGACATTGACGCTCACCGGCACACCGCACTTCGACAACTCCTGAACTGCATTCAACCGCTGCTCGGGAGAAGAGGTCCGCGGTTCCATTTTGCGCGCAAGTGTGCGGTCGAGAGTGGTAATCGACAAACAGACAGAGACCAGACCGAGCGACGAAAGCTCCGAGAGGATGTCGATATCCCGCAGAACGAGCGCATTCTTCGTTATTACCGCTACCGGATTTCTGTATTTCAGAAAAACTTCAAGGCATTGCCGGGTAATACCAAGTCTCCGCTCAACCGGCTGGTAACAATCGACGTTACCCGAAAGCATAACCGTTTCCGGAATCCAGCTTTTGCTGCGAAATTTGCTTTCCAATAATTGAGCGGCTTCTTTTTTGATGACAATCTTCGTCTCGAAATCGAGGCCTGCCGAAAACCCCAGATACTCGTGGGAGGGACGCGCATAGCAGTAACTGCAACCGTGTTCACAGCCGCGGTAAGGATTCAGGTCGTAGGTGAAGCCGACATCCGGACTCTCATTCTTCGCGAGGATAGATTTCGTGGTATCGTAGAGAAACTGTGTCGGAACTCCACGCCGATCCTCACCGGGATCCCAATCGTCGGGCAGATCTTCGCGGACGATGGTCTCGAAACGGCTTTTTGGATTAACGTCTGTTCCTCTTCCCTTCATATTCGGCCGCCTCTTTTATTTTCGATTCCGCGTTTTCTACCCACACCGCTCCATCCTCAAAAACTTCCTTCTTCCAGATCGGGACTCTCCGCTTTAGTTCATCGATCGCATACCGGCAAGCTTCAAAGGCCTCTTTTCTATGGGGGGAAGAAACCGCGATGGCAACGCTGGCTTCTGTAATCGGAACAATTCCAACGCGGTGTATCATCGCGATTTCGCAGATCTGCCACCGCTGCCGTATCTCACTTTCAATCTCCTCCATCAGCTTAAGCGCCATCGGCGTGTACGCTTCATATTCCAGACGAACGACTTTTTTCCCCGCGGAATTATTGCGCGTCGTTCCGAGAAAGAGATCAACTCCGCCCGCTTCCGGTGAGACAACAGAGCTCAGGAGTTGTCCTACATCGATGTGATCATCAACAATTCGTGTCATGATTTATCCGCCGCTTACTGGAGGGATGATAGCCACGTCGTCTCCGTCGTGCAATACAAACGCGCCGTCAACATACGCTTCATTGACAGCGATGCGAATGTACGGACGAAGGGCTTTCAGTGCGGGATATTGTATTACCAGATGCGCCAGCACATCGTCGGCAATCGATGCAACCGGTAGTTCGATCCTCGTTTCAGTCGCTTTCGCAACATCCTTCACCGAAGCGAAGAACCGAACTGTGATGACAATTTTCGCTTGGGTCACTCATGAATATAGAAAGAAATCGAAGAGATTTCAATCGGAAGATCAAATTCCGCGGGCATACAAATTTGCGTTGAAGAATGGGGCGAGGGCGTTGAGCGTGGCAAGTTCAAATGAATCTTCTCTTGTGACGAGGTCGCTTGTGAGGATCCCCCACGTGCCCTGATTGCTCCGAATATTCAGTTGACCGGCAAAAACGTCGATGACCTGCCCCAAATCTGCGCCGCCGCGGACCACAGCATCCGCGAGAGAGGGCGGAATTTCAATGCTCCCCGAACTCCCGAACGATACGCGAGTGCCGTCGTAGACACAGGCCCAGCTTTGCAAAAAGACATGCTCAAGGAAAATTGAAATACCCCCTTCCACCCCGACCGAATAGATCGCCCCGGTCTCATTTGCTTGGTCCAATGCCCTTGCCATGGCCGCCTCTGCCCGCTGCCTGGCCCCCTTCAGCAGCTCTTCGACTGAAAGAGGCGTGGCGTTGACTCCGCTTTCAATCTGCAGAGTTTCAAAAGTGATATCCTGGAAACCTGGATGTGCGGAAAGCCTGAGGAACGCGCGTTTTACACCGTTGACTTTCGGCGCCCGGAGACTCGCGATGATGACTTTCATTTTTTGGATTGCGGATTTCGGCGGGAGAGTTTTTTCAGATCCGGAGGCACCGGAAAAAGCTTGTGGAGAGAAGTCACCTTCTTCTTGCCGGAAGCGTTCGTCAAAATTACTTCGAGGCCAGGGTTGAACTCCGCGAGAACCTGGCAGCACGCGCCGCAGGGAGAGAGAAATCCAGCATCATCCGAGGTGATGGCGATTGAACGAAATTTCGTGCTGCCGTGCGCCACCGCCTGAAACACCGCGTTGCGTTCGGCGCACATGGTCAAACCGTAAGAAGAATTTTCGACGTTGCAGCCTTCAAAGACAGTTCCGTCTTCCGTCAAAAGCGCCGCTCCAACGCGGAAGCCCGAATACTCGGCATACGCATTCCGCATGGCACCCCGGGCTCGTGTCACCAATTCATTCCGGTCGCGTTCTGTTGTTGCCAATGAATAGCCTTGAAAATGTTCTTGAGTTTTCGGCCGATATCCGGACCAGGCCGTTTCGGGATCGATATGCTTTCAAACATCCGAAAAAGATGGAAGAGAAGCAACTGCAGCTTCGGGCAGAGGGCTGCTTTCAGTTGGCTGTCATGGCGAACACGCTCGAAAAGCGGGATCGACATGACCTGGTTTTTCAAGATGCCCCTGTCCCTCCGTTCACTGTTCACAACACAGGAGGCTGAATTCAAACTGAAGATTTTCTTTTCTTCATACATTCATCGCAGGGGCAAATATCTCGGAGGTAGTCCCAGGCATAAAGGCCTGTGTCGTGCCCATCCCCCCAAACAACCTGGATTGCATAGTTGCCAACCGGAGTGACCGATTGGAGAGTGTATCGTCCCGGCAGTTCGGGCTGAGGCGAAGGGTGAAAGGAGTGGAGCAGCACGGTCTCTCCTTTGCAGCCGGCACACGGGCACTCGTCGCGCAGATAGGTTAAAAGGTAGGGACTCACATGCCCGTCGTCCCAGGTCATGACGAGAGTGTTCGCGTCCGTTCGTTTGATCGAGGTGGCGATCATTGATCCTCTCAGAGCATCGTAAGAAAAACCTGCCTCAGGTAATCGGCCCACCTGGCGTACGCAGCGTCTGTGAGATGAAGACCGTCATGGCTGCATTCTTCTGCCAAGTCCCCTTTCTTATCCACGAAGAGAGGATAAATATCGAGGTACTTGGCGCCGTATTTCAACGCAAGCTTATGGATCTCAACGTTGAGGAGCTGAATTCTCTCCAGCGGGCGGTTCTCGAGGTTCCTGGTCGGGAGGATCGATTCGACAAAAAGTTTCACGCCCGGAATGTTCTTTGTGATCCTTAAGATGATCCGTTCATAATTGACCAACAATGTATTGTTCGACTTCGTGAAAGTCAGGTCATTGGTCCCGACGAGCAGAAAAACTGCGTCGGGGGCAAGATCGATCACGTCTCGCTGGATGCGCTCGAGAACAGATTCCGTGCGATCACCGCCGACTCCTTTATTGACAACAGAGAATTCCTTCAAGAAAGTTTCCGTGGGAAAGCCTTCAGTGATTGAATCCCCAAGCAAAATAATTTTAGCCACACACGTCCTTTCGAGGCTTCAGTGTAAAGAAATTGAACAAGGGATTCGAGTGGTCAGACGAGAGAGGGATCAACGTTCACCAACGACAGTCTTGTCTTCCGCATTTCGCGGATCATATACCTGAAGAATCAACCATGCTACGGCTGCAATGCCGAGGATTGTCGCAACGACAAACATCAGCCCAAAACCGTACTCCCTCGCTACCCAGCCAAAGAGTATCCCGACAGCGAGCGTTGGCGCGGTCATCGTGTTCGTGAGACCGACGTACGTCGGACGATCCGACTCCGAACATAATTCCGCAACAAAAGAGAGCCGTGATATTCCCTGCAAACTTACCGTCCATCCCATAAACACAAATGCAGATCCAAAGACAAGAATATCTCCCGCTCCAAAAGCAACGGCACTCGCCAAAGCGGAGGCCGACGCCAAAACGATGAGATTGACCTTGTGGCCAAATGAGTCGGCAAGATATCCAAAGACGATATTGCCTGCGACCATTCCAGCCATGACGATCACGGTGAAGGTACCGGCAAACGATGCGGGCAAGCCGAATTTTTCGATTCCGTACACCGCATAGAATCCCGATGCACTCATAGACATTAATGTGAACGCATCGGCGAGCAGAAAGTTTCTAAAATTCTTATCGCGTTTAAGAATAGCGATGCCATCGGCGAGGATGCCGGAACGCGGCTGCGGTAAGAGACTTGGCGGAGATGCGGGTTCTACGAGTGTGCGCAAATACCGATAGGAGAGCATTGTGAAGACGTAGGCGATGATGAAAAGAAGGGCGAAATTGACCGGAAATGGGGCGAACGCGAGGACGAATGTTACGATGGAACCTCCCAGGATTCCAAGAGCCGAACTCAGAAGCTGCCGGACTCCCTGCAGTTTGCCCCGCAGTTTCATCGGGGTTGTTTTGGCAAAAAGCTGAAACCAGGGGGGGACTCCAAAGCTCCCAGCGACAGCCATGAGAAAGATGAACAACAGCAGGAGCGGCACGGAAATGGTCGGCTGAAGGTTCTTCACGAAGAAAAGCGTAAAGAGCCCGACGACGAGAAATGAAGCCCGGTAAATCAGACCGTACCGGAGCACTTCGCGTTTCACAGAACCCCTCGTATTAATGATGCGAAGCACGATCACCTGGGGGAAATTGGTGCCGATGAGCCAAAGCACCGGCACGCTGCCGATAGCGACCATGCTTCCCCCGACTTGCTGTATGAACACGGGAAGGATCGTGTTGTATGAGACGAGGCTCATGGCAAATCCAAAGAGCGCCCCGTCGAAAATATGAGCCCTGAGATTCGACCTGAGCGCTTCAGTATCTAACGATGGATATTTTGAAAGCTGGAATACGTGCTTTAGCATTGTAAGTCGATGTAATTAACTTATCGTCGTCAATCCGTTGTGGAATAGAATGCCGCCATTCAATCACTTATGCATCGGCTCTTTTCGATACCATCGGACGCGTATGAGGTCGATCACTTCATCCCAGTTCAAAATGTCGCCGCCCAGGATTCTCCGCACCGAATCAGCCTCTTGCTTTGAGCGAAACGCGGCAAGGCCGGCGGACATCGGGCTAAGGAGCTGATCACTCCGCAGATAGCAAGCCGACCTTGCATCGATCAACGATCCCGCGGATCTATGATCCACAGAGCAGATAGCTCGAATAGAGGAAACCGGAATCTTTTTGGAGATCAGGAAGGCAGCCAGGCATTCCGTCGCATCGAAGACCAGAAGAGAATCTCCCGCAGTCTTGATCTCTCCGCCAAAACCTCTTTCTTGAAATAGCATTCTGCAATAGTCGCATCGCGAACTGTCGAATCGTACCCGTAGTTCCTGTTCACACTGCGACGCAGAGCGATCTGAAGAGGCAACGGAGAGCAATGCAAGAATTAACGGAATGAACCTACGAGGCATCAGGGCCCCTCCACGCTTTACTGTAATCTGCACCGGCGCTGAATTGAATGATAATGTAGGAAAAAATGTTCAATTCCGAAACGAGATAATCGGCATGCGCGCCTGAATTGGAAATAGAAGCGCATCACGCCAGTCTTGGGCTTCATACGGAAGTGGAGCAGCAATCTCAGCCAATTCATCAATTGGATACGCGTTGCCTCCATTCTCATTTTTTCGTACCTTTACGAACTGCTCAAATGACCTGCGATTTCTTCCGGCGATCTTATTCGCTGAACGACGGTCACCGCGGCAGAGAGCAAAGGACAATAATGAAAGAGCACCAGCAGGTCTACAAACGACGCATCATTCGCGAACGTGTGATGCAGGCGCTCTATGCGTATGAGCTTTCGAAGGATCCGATCCCGCACATCATCGAAACAATCTTCGCGGAACTCAAAGAGCAGGCTGAAGAGTTCGCCTTCGCCGAACATCTGCTTCAGATCACTGTCGAGCACCAGCCGGCCATCGATGCTATTATTCGAAAGAAGGCGACTAACTGGAATTTTGACCGAATTGCCCTCATCGACAAATTGCTGCTGCGCATGGGCATCTGCGAACTCTACTACTTCGAAGACATTCCTCCGAAAGTCACGATCAACGAAACGATAGAGATTGCCAAGCACTTCAGCACCGAAAAAAGCGGCCAATTCATCAACGGGATTCTCGACGCGATCCTGCACGACATGAAATCGGATGGGACTCTTGACAAGCGAGGCCGCGGGCTGTTGGAATCCCCGGCAAGGAAACGGAGACCGCGGCCCGAGGGCAATGCCGGGAGCACCGAGTAAATGACGAGCGCCATTCCTCCTTCCGTCGCGAAAGCCTCTCGGTTCCAGATTTTCGTTTGGACGCTTTTCGATTTCGCAAACACCTCCTTTTCCGTCATCGTCATCGCCGTCGGGTATTCCCTCTATTTCAAGAATGTTGTTGTTGGGGGAAGAGGCAAAGGCGACCTGCTTTGGGGGATCGCCGTAAGCATTTCGATGCTCGTTACGGCGGTCATCGCCCCAGTGCTCGGAGCTGCGGCCGATTTTTCGAGCCGCCGGAAGAGATTCCTTTTTGGTTTTACAATCACCAGTGTTGTCTGCACGGCGCTTCTCTATTTTATCGATGAAGGAATGATTCTGCCCGGAATGATTCTCTTCATCATCGCGAATATTGGTTTCGAAGGGGGAATCGTTTTCTACGACGCATTCCTCCCAAATATCACCACAGAGCGAAGCTACGGACGGGTCTCCGGATACGGATTTGCGATGGGATACATCGGCTCGCTGACGACGCTTCTCATCGCGATGCCGCTCTACGCAAAGGGATTCATCCCGTCCAATCTCGGGAACGTGAAGCTCAGCTTTGTACTCGCCGCGGGGATCTTCCTTCTGTTCGCCTCTCCCCTTTTCTTGTTTTTCAGGGATCACAAAGTCTCGTTCCAGAAAAAACCTTCCTACGTTAAGGCCGGCTGGCTGCGCGTGCGGGAGACGATCAGTCATCTGAAAGACTACCGCCAGGTCTCCCGATTCATGCTGGCGTTCTTCATCTATAACGATGGTATTCTAACCGTCATTTCGTTCGCGTCAATCTTCGCTCAGCAGACTTTGAACTTCACTCTCCAGGAAATCATCGTCCTGTTTGCCGTCGTCCAGGGATCCGGCATCATAGGCTCCCTCGTGTTCGGGTTTGTCACTGACAGGCTCGGCCCGAAAAAATCGATCGATATCAACCTGATCCTCTGGCTCCTGGTGGTAACGGCCGCGTATTTTGTGCAGACAAAGGCGATGTTCTTCGCGATTTCCATCGTCGCCGGTAGTTCCCTCGGGGCAGCCCAGTCCTCAAGCAGAAGCCTGATGGCGCTTCTCACTCCCAAGGAGCGCGAGGCGGAGTTTTTCGGTTTCTACGACGGCCTTTGCGGGAAAGCATCCGCCGTGATTGGTACTTTTTTATTTGGATTGATTTCGTATCTTACCAATAACCAGCGTCTTTCCATCCTCTCCGTTGGAGCATTTTTCATCATCGGATTTGTGCTGCTGCAGCGGGTAGACGATACGCGCGCGTCACAAACCGCGTAAGATCAAGGAGATCTTTTATTATGCCGTTCTTTTCGCTTGTTGCTGTATTGATTCCAATGCTGGCTTCTCCGAATACTTCTGCTTTCATGGAGCGCCGCGAGGTTCGCTGCGACATTCATTTGAGCTCGACGGCCCTGAAGCCCGGGGCCACCGGTGAAATTGTGCTGATGTTCGCCCCTGAAGAAGGCATACACATCAACACCGATCCGGCGATGGAATTCGAGTTTGACAAGTCTTCGCCTATCCATTTTACAGGAATCACGTCAATGCCGAAAGCCGCAAAAACGGGTTACCTGGATCCAAGCAAGCCGGTGCGGTGCACCTTCACCGTCAACAAGTCGGTGAAGAAGGGAAAGCATGCGCTGAAGGGGACAGTGAACTACTACTTCTGCTCGGATGTTGAGGGATGGTGCAACCGATCCTCGCAGCCGATCGAACTGACGTTTACCGTTACGCCATAGCAATGAAGAGTTCTTTTTTCATCTCCGACGTACATCTCGGCCTGGAAGACAAGTCGCGTGAGAAAGAGAAAGAGAAGCGCCTCCTTGCCTTTCTTGCGCATGTCGAAACGCACGGTGATCAGCTCTTCATTCTCGGGGACCTGTTCGACTACTGGTTTGAATACAAATACGTCATTCCGCGAGGGTACCATCACACCCTCTCGGCGCTTGGCCACCTTGTCGAAAAGGGGGTCGAAGTTCATTACCTCGCCGGCAATCACGACTTCTGGCTGAAAGATTTTTTCCCGAACGATCTTGGAATTCCGGTCTACAAAGAGCCATTCGACCTGGTGATCGGGAAGAAGAAGTTTTACCTGCACCACGGCGACGGCCTCGCGCTGCGCGATGCGGGCTACCGAATTTTGAAGAAGGTGCTGCGGAACCGGTTCAGCATTTTTATCTTCTCAATACTTCATCCCGGGATCACCGCACCGATCGCGAAAGGGTCGTCGAGAAGCAGCAGACAGTACACCGGGAACAAAGACTTCGGCGAGACCGACGGCATGATTCTTTTCGCAACGGAAAAAATTCGGAGCGGCTGCGATATCGTCGTGATGGGGCACCGGCACGTACCTCTTTACAAAACGATCGACAAAGGCATCTACATCAACCTGGGGGATTGGATAACGTACTCGTCGTACGCCGAGTTCGACGGGAATACCATAGAACTGAAAACCTGGAAAGATCGATAAGACATGGGAAAGACACCGCCGACCGGACCGCGGAAGCCTGCGCAAAAAGGATCATACAGCTCCGAACAAATGCGGCGCTATTTTACCGAACCGAAGTACCGCGACGAGATGTACATGAGGAGCAAGAACTTCCTCAAGAAATACTGGTATGCCTTCGCAGGAGGAGGAGCAGTGCTTCTCGTCCTCTTTATCATCTTTATGAAACTCGTCTTCGCCGGACTCCCCTCCCTTGAGCAGCTGGAAAATCCGAAACCGGAATTGGCGACAAAAGTCTTCTCATACGACGGCGAGGTGCTCGGCCAATTCTACCTGAAGAACAGAACCTATATTTCGTTCGACAAAATACCGCAGAGCACGGTCGACGCGCTCATCTGCACCGAGGACAAAGATTTCTACAGCCACTGGGGTGTCTCTCCTCTCCGCTTCGTCAAAGCAATTGTCAAAGACGTCGTCGCCCTCCGTTTCAAAGAAGGAGCGAGCACCATTACGCAGCAGCTCTCGAGAAATCTGTACAATCTGAAGGCGGCCCAGGAGAATACGTTCGACAAGATGACCCGCAAGATACGCGAGTTCATCACGTCGGTGCAAATTGAACGGACGTATACCAAGAAAGAAATTCTGGAGATGTATCTCAATTACATCTATCTCGGACGCGGCGCCTACGGCGTCTCCGCGGCGGCCTCAATTTACTTCGACAAGTCGGCGCAAGATCTTTCATTGGCAGAGTCCTCCCTCCTCATCGGTATGGCGAAAGGTCCGTTCTACTATGATCCGATCAAACACCCGGACCGGGCTTTCGCACGGCGCGCGATCGTCTTGTCGCAGATGGTCAAGTACGGCAAATTGACCCAAAACGCTGCCGACTCTATCGGACGCGATTCGCTCCATTTCACTTCCGCCGACGCGCTGACCCTCACGGGGATCGCGCCTCATTTTGTTGAATACGTCCGCCAGCAGCTCCTTCAAAAAGCAGACAAGTACGGCTTCGACATCTACAAAGACGGACTCTCTGTGTACACGACGCTCGACAGCCGCATGCAGCGCTATTCAAACCGCGCCGTCGAAGAACATCTTGCCGATCTTCAACCGGCATTCGATTCAACCTGGGATTGGAAGGCCAATTCAGAAATCCTGAACAGGGCGGTCGATAAGTGCATACAGGATGTCATTTCCACGCGGAAATCCACGAGCCGGGTTGAAAGTGACAGCATGTACCGGTTCTATCGCAGCAACCGGGCATTCGTTGATTCCGTGAAGAAAGTATGGCAGACGGTCGAGGTAGGTCTCATCATCATCGATCCGCATTCCGGCAACATCTGCGCGATGGTGGGAGGTTCTGATTTCAGAACATTCAAATATGGATTGAATCATACGACCCAGATTCAACGTCAGCCGGGCTCCGCGTTCAAACCGTTCGTCTACACCGTGGCGATCGACAATGGCTATCCTCCTACGTTTGAATTGCTCAACCAGCCGGTCACCCTGATGATGGAGGACGGCACTCGCTGGACTCCCGGAAATTTCGACGGAACGATAGGCGGGAAATATACTTTGCGGGAAGGACTCCGCGAGTCGATCAACCTGATCGCGGTTCGCGCGATCATGGAGATTGCTCCCAAGAATCAGGTCATTGAACTGGCGCACCACATGGGCATCACAACGCCTATCCCTCCATTCGAATCGATAGCGCTCGGCACGGCAACCGTCAGGCCGATAGAACTCACTGCCGCATTCGGCGTATTTGCCAACGAAGGAGTCTACGTTCAGCCGTGCAGCATTTTGAGAATCGAGGACAAAGACGGGAATGTGATCGAGGAGAACTCTCCGGAGAAACGTGAAGTGATGAGCAAAGAGACTGCCTACATCATGACATCGATGCTGCAGGATGTGGTCGATCACGGCAGCGGCGGACGCGTGCGCCATTTCTTCCACTTCCCCGCAGCGGGAAAAACCGGAACAACGCAGGACTTTGCCGACGCCTGGTTTGTCGGCTTTACTCCGCAGCTCGCCGCAGGTGTCTGGATCGGATTCGACGATCAGGCGGTGAAGTTCACCTCATCCGACGGTCAGGGAGGCAGGACCGCCGCTCCGCTCTGGGGACGAGTGATGAAATATATTTATGAAGACCCTTCCATACCGATCACGAATGAGTTCTTCGAAAAACCTGACGGTGTGGTGATCGACACAATTTGCGCGGACACGAAAAAGCTGGCAACACCTTTTTGTCCCAAACGAATGGCAGAAGTGTTCAACATCAAATACCAGCCAGGCATGTGCGACAAACACACTTCGGCAAACTGGAAGGAATCTGAGGAGAATCCGAACGACATCAAGTTTTAGGAGGGCGATTCTGCAGCATCTGAATGGCTCTCTGGTAGACCGTTTCTGCTTCAATGTTCTTCATACAGACAAACGTCCCGATGGGACAACGATCTCCCCCATGAATACTGCACGGCCTGCACGGTAATCCCTCCGTTTGCACGACGACATCCTGCTCGTTGTAAGGCCCAAATCCAAACGATGGAACTGTAGCGCCGAAGATTGCGACGACCGGCGTACCCATTGCAACAGCAAGATGCATTGGAGCGGTATCGTTCGTTACAATGGCAGAGCATCTCTCCAACAATTCCGCAGACTGCAGAATCGTGAACGTGCCTGCGGCCACGATTATTCCCTTCCTCTCTGGCCCGCCGGCAATCTCCGAACAAAGATCTGCATCTTCTTTTCCCCCCACCAAAACCACCTTTACCCCTCCCGCAGAGAGTCTCCGTGCGACTTCGGCGAACCGTTCCGGCAGCCATCGTTTCGTATTCCACACAGAGCCGGGCGCAATGGCAACGATCTTCTCATCCGGTTTGATGTCGTTTTCATTGAGGAATGCATCAACAGCGGCAGCATCGGCTGGTGCCGGGTAGAGCGCGGGATATTCTCTCTCACGATGTTCAACATCAAAGACCTTCAAGAAAGAAAGGTTCCTCTCCACTTCGTGGGAATCTTTTCTGTACTTGATTCGCGTAGAAAACAATATCGCCCCCGCGCTTGTATTGAAGCCGACTCTTTTTGGAATGCGGCTCAGCGCGATAATGAGAGCCGTTCGGAGTGATCTGTGTGGAACGAGCGCAACGTCGTATCGTTCTCCCCTCAATCTTCTCGCCAATGAGATCATTGCTCCCACGCCGCGTTGGCTCCCACGTTTGTCGTATTCGATAATTGAATGAATGGCAGGATGATTGCGGAGAACTTCAGCCCCTTTCGGGGTGGTGAGGAAATCGATTTGAGCGTCGGGGAAACGGCGGTGGAGCACCTGAACCAGAGGCAGGGTAAGTACAACATCACCAAGAAAGGCGGTTTGAAGTATCAGTATCTTATGCGGCGACATCGCTCAGGCCTTTTGGGGACTGGTCGGCCGGCGCGGGAGAGTGTTTCCAGCGCTTATGCATCCAGAGCCAGTGATCGGGATAGCGCGTTGCGTATTCTTCAAGAACCGCTACATGGCGAGCAGTAATCTGTTCGACTTTGTTTTCATCCGAGCCGGAGACGTTCTCCGTATCGATTTTCCTGAATTCCACCACATACTTGCCGTCGGGCTGGCGAAGAATAAAGGCCATGATGATGGGTGCTCCCGTCCGCACGCAGAACACGGCAGGTCCCCGATGAGTCGAAGCGGGACGGCCGAAGTAGTTGACGAACAATCCTTCCTGAGGTCCGCTCTGGTCGGCCAACATGGCAACGACCCGGTTATCCCGCAGCGACGCAATAATCTCCCGGGGCGCTTTTTCCATTTCCACAACTTTGTTCCCGAACATCGTCCTGTTTTTGTTCATGAACGCATCGACATACACGTTGCGCTGGCGCTGCACGATGATCGTCAGCGGATGACCGGTAAGGAGCCCCACGGCGACTGCGATCAATTCCCAGTTGCCGAAGTGTCCGCCCAGCATGATCAGGCCCTTCCCCTCTTTCAAACACGAATCCATCACACTGGAATCCGGCATGCTGACCGCTTCTCTGATCCGTTCAGGAGTAAGGCGAGAGAACCAGAATACTTCGAGCAAAGAGATGACAAGGTTGCGATAAGCAGCCAGGGCGATAGCTTTGATTTCATTGGGCGGCTTGTGAGGAAAAGCCATCCGAAGCTGATTGAGCGTGACCGAGCGCCGGATCGGGATGCAGTAAAACATAAACTCGGCAAACCTTGAACCAAACCGATTGACGCCGTGCCACGATAGAAGACGGACCAGCGAGCCGAGAAGAGCATACAGAACATATTCGATTCTGTTTCGCATGGTGACAATAATACGAAATGATTCGCGGAGAATCAAAACAAC
>CAYLMV010000010.1:33017-43626 GCA_964384415.1 uncultured Chitinophagaceae bacterium
TTCTGTTTCGCATGGTGACAATAATACGAAATGATTCGCGGAGAATCAAAACAACTGAGATTCGGGTAGTGCTCTGAATTGTGGACCAAAAGATTCCCGATAAAAACGTTTGGGAATGACGCACTTCGAGGGTGTCATCCCCGCGCGCTTCTAACGAGCATCCAAACTGCAACACCGCCGAGAATCAGGCAGTGCCTGAATATCAATTCAGGATTGTTATGCCCGCATGAATGGACTCCATTGCCTCGGTCAAAACAGAAAGAATTGTTTTCCCGATGGTATTTATCCCGCGATTCATACCGGACAGGAATTACGGATCAACAGACTATGGGGGTTGGATCTTAGCTCGCGTTGCGGATACTATCCCGGCAATTCACCGGAGCTTTTCGCCGTCATAGCGGCAACAAACGTCCGATAGAATTTCGTGCTGCCGGCAAGCAGCACCCCTCCCATTGCATAGTATGGAACAATGAGATAATATTTTGGAAGGGATGAATTTCGGAGAGTAATGCCAATAGTCATCATCATTGCAATCATGAGATACCCGCGCAATGGAGTGAAAGCGAAGACGTTGGCGCGTTCGGGCATCTTCATGATCCGCTCGATATTTTTCCCGACGATTTTCGAGAAGCCAAATTTGTAGGCGGCAACTCCAATGAGTATGCTCGTTACGAGAAGAGCAACAGCCAGCTCAGACGAGAGGGTCTGAAGCCAGATCGTCCCCCTCATACAGAGAATGCCTCCAGCGACGGTCCAGAGTATTCCTGCAAGGCCAAAAAGGTAAGGCCGGCGTATTTTGGGGATGAACAAGCTCAATCTTCTTTTGTTGCCATGCATTCTTATGATATGATGTTTCCGCGAAGTCAATCAATTAACCGGCACCATTTTCTGGACAATAAAGCGTACTTCTCACATGGCTATCGCTTCTCAGATAACGCTTTCTTGCGAACGCTGAGGAGCACGGAGGTCGAAACACAAATCATCGCTGCTATTTGCAGCAATCCCGCTCCCAGCGTAATATTTCGTGTCACAAGCAGGATATGACAGCGCCCGTTTCGCCGGATGCGAAACACAATAAAACAATCTGAAAAATGCTCAGTTCGAAAGTGTATCGCGTGGAAAGATCCTCGCTTTGTTAAGAGAATGCGTCCTGGCAATAAAAATGAACAGACCGCCGCTTCTATATAATAGAAGATAGGCAAAGGTCAACGGTTCGTCAGCCGCGGGGTTTCTGATGAACACTTGGCTGTCTATCGGAACGATTTACTAATCGCTTAGGTGAAGCAGGTTAATGCTAAGTTGGAAGTCAAGCTCAGAATGCAATGAAGTTACGAAGGATCGAACTTATTCATGCTTCAACTTGTCGCCAAATGCCTTCCTGAACTTTTCCAGTTTTGGCCTAATCACAAAAAGACAATATGGCTGCGCACCGTGTTCATTGAAGTAGTTCTGGTGATAATTTTCAGCCGGATAAAAATTTGTGAACGGAACGATCTCTGTGACGATTGGTCCGTCAAACGCCTGGGAGCTGTCGAGCTCGCTTTTGTAGTGCTCGGCTAACTTCTTCTGCTCAATGTCGTGGTAGAATATCGCAGACCGGTACTGAGTGCCGGCGTCGTTCCCCTGCCGGTTCAACGTGGTAGGGTCGTGAGTCTTCCAGAAAACCTCAAGCAGCTCAGGAAATGAGATTTGTTTTGGATCGTACACTATCTGGCAGGCTTCGGCATGACCTGTCGTGCCGGAACACACCTGCTCATATGTTGGATTCACAACGCTTCCGCCGGCATACCCGGACACCACCGACCGGACTCCGTTCAAATTCTGAAATACTGCTTCAACGCACCAGAAGCAACCCGCTGCGAAGGTCGCCGTGTCCACATCCGCCGATTTCATCGTCTCTCCTTCTTCTTGTTTTATGGATATTGCGTGCCCCGAGGGATCCCGTACCGCGAACACTCCGAGCACAACTGCTGCGCCGATGAAGACAGCAGCCCAATGTCGTTTCACTCTTCTCTCCTCTTCACTCAAGTTTGCAGAACGATTGCCCGGGACAGATCCTCTATTGTTTCTTCAACGCTTTATGCAAAACATAGGAGTAGACCCCGAACGCCCTCATCGCTTGCGACTGTGCGTGCACTGTGCCGACTTGGTCGACTCCATATCCCTCCTCTCCTCCTTTGGGATTCCAGCCATTTCGTATTCCATTGTCGCTCAATCGATGTAGGACAACATACGAACCGCCGCGGTGATTGCTCCATACATGATCGAGCATTTTTCCTACTTCAGATGGGATTTCGGCAAGCGAATCCGGAGCAAGGAGATATGCATCCAGAACAAAATGCACGAACGCCCCGTTTCCGTCCATGCGAAGTTGGTAATAATCGTGAGGATCGACCCACCCGTTGGCCGGATTCATAATGCGCCGCGCCGAGAGAAGAGCAATTTGTTTGTATTTAGCCTCTCCCGTCATCCGGTACATTTCTGCAGCGACGGAGAGATATGAAGCATCCTCCCACGGTAACTGCTTGCCGAATGCAGCCCTCCCAAGCTTTCCTTCCCATCTTCCATCCCCGCGGTAGAAGGTCCTTTCGATGCCGGGATAGTTTGCGTCGCCGTTCCAAACGAGGATTGCATCGTTATAGTATTTCTTCTCCTTCGTGGCCTCATAGAGCATGGCGGCGACAGTGACCATTTGGTTCGTGTTGCTGTTCATCAGGATCATATCATGGACGCCCGAATTCGGCGGCCAGCTGTACCAACTCCAGAAACCTTCATGGTGGGAAAGTCTTCCTTCTTCTCTTGCTTCATCGTATCGTTTCCTGGCGTCTTCCACCCACTCGGAATGTTTCTTCCCCGAAAACTGCCACCAGTATAATTCCGCGAGACAGATCCATGCACGGTCATCGACCCATGTCCCGTTGGACATCTCGGAGAATTTTCGTTGATTTAAATAGACGTTGAGAAGGCTCATGTCGCCCGTGGCAGCGTAGAGGAAGGCTTCGCCGATGGCTCCATTCGCAGCTTCCCAGGCTGCGTTATAGACTCGTTGAAACTGAGCATCGATCTCGACCGCCCGTTCCACAGTCACTTTGAATTGCCCTTCTGGCGTCAGATTAACTGGTTGGTCGCTTTCGATCCCTCGGACCGCATCGGAGCGAGGCGGTTCCTCCTGATGATGGATGATGAAATAGATAGCTGCCGCGAGAACAATTCCGCCGACAACCAGGTAGCGCGTCAACGGCGGCTTCTTCCGGGCCTCATTCGGACTCGCCGATGGATTAGGAATTCCTTTTGCTCTTTTCCTCTTCATGAGATTCGGCAATCATCGATTGAGGGATGGCATTGCCGCGAGCGCGTATCGCGTTCCGGAAGCCGCACCCGGGGGAGCCGCCATGCTGATTTCCGCAATTTCGTCTTTTGAAAGGGCGAGGTCGACAGCCGCGGCGTTCTCCTCAAGATATTTGCGCCGCTTCGTCCCGGGGATCGGTACAATATCTTCCCCCTGAGCCAACAGCCACGCCAAAGCAAGTTGTGACGGCTTGCAGCCCTTCTTCTGGGCTATCGACTCTACGCGCTTCAGCAATTCGAGATTGTGTTGAATATTCTCCTGTTGGAATCTTGGCGAGTTACGGCGAAAATCGTCCGGCTCCAGGTTGTCAGTAGATTTGATGTTGCCGGTCAGAAAACCGCGGCCGAGCGGACTGTATGCAACGAAGCCGATGCCAAGCTCCCGGCACGTTGAAAGAATCTCGCTCTCCGGGTCACGGGTCCAAAGAGAGTATTCGGATTGTATCGCGCTGATCGGGTGTACTGCATGAGCGCGCCGAATGGTTTTTGCCCCGGCCTCCGAAAGCCCGATGAATCGAACTTTACCTTCCTTCACGAGCTCGCTCATTGCGCCTACCGTGTCTTCGATGGGGGTTTCGGGGTCAACGCGATGCAGATAGTAGAGATCGATCATGTCAACCGCGAGTCGCTTCAAACTTCCTTCGCACGATGACCGGACATACTCCGGCCGGCCGTTGATACCTCGGAGGGTTGGATTCGCAGGATTTCGGACTATTCCGAATTTCGTCGCAAGAACTACCTTCGCCCGCTTCCCTTTAATCGCTTTGCCGACAAGCTCTTCATTCTTGTGCGGACCGTACATGTCCGCCGTGTCGAGAAACGTTAACCCAATCTCGAGCGCTCGATGAATCGTCGAAATCGACTCAGCATCATCCTGCTTTCCATAGAATTCAGACATTCCCATGCATCCAAGGCCAATCGCCGAAACCTTGGGACCATTTCTACCTAGAGTGCGCGTTTTCATTTTTTTCCTTTTATGGGTATTCTTTCTATTACACAGACGGAGTTATGATCATTGCGGAATTCTCCCCTTCTCGTTTCTTCGTTTCAAAGATACAAATGATCTCAGCGTGTCACGTTGTATCCCAGCGTCAGCATCTTTTCTGTCACACGAGTGCGCTGATCCCCTTGTATTTCAATCGCACCATTCTTTACCGAGCCGCCGGCTCCGCAATACTGTTTTAGCTCGCTGGCTAGTTCTTTCATCGTTGTGGGATTGTGATGTAGACCGCTGATGATCGTAACGACCTTTCCCTTCCGGCCTTTGGCGTCTAGCCAGATACGAACAGACTGTCCCTTCCCGTCGTGGCGTGAAATCCAGGAGTCCTGCTTAATGGGATCAGCTCCGCGGGCTCCCTTTTTGGGCAACAAATCTGCCAGGTCGGAGAGCGAGGTTAGCTTCATATTGGTGCCCGCTTCAATTCATCAGCATTAATTTTTGGCGCATGATACTACGAGTATGTCATCTCTTCTCTCGCTTCGAAAAGCCATCATTACTTAAGAAAGTAGAGAAATTGGCCTCGAATTGCAACGCACCGCGCTGGCAGGTAGTGTCTTAACTTCACTCCATAGGAATCTGTCGATGTAACGTCTTGCCGAAATGTTCTTATTCGGCATCTCATATACCCTGAATAGAAGCATTTCAGGGTGACGTGTAATTGAAATTAAGACACTACCCGACGGCAGGCAGCGTCCTGACGGCAATTGCTTCTCTCGACAGCATCAACGATATTGATCAACAATTTCCTTTTTTGAGGGATAATATTGAGGGCCACCATGAAATACAAAATCGTTCTCTTTGCCATTGCCGCCTGTTTGCTTCTGCCATCGTGCGAACAGCAGCCAACCGATGATCAGAGATTTGAGTCTCTCGCCGCCAATTATATTGAGGCGCTGTTACAGTCGAATCCCGAGTATGCAACGGGACTTGGCGATCACCGCTTTGACTCGAGAATGAATGACTACAGCCTCGCAGGTGTCGGGGTTCAGCGTTCACTCTGCAAAGCATATCTCGACTCGCTCTCGCACATCGACGAAAGCAAGCTCGGCCTTGACAACAGGATCGATCTAAAGATTCTGCGGACAAACCTGCAATCAACGCTCTATTCCCTCGATACACTCCGCGATTACGAATGGAACCCTCTCGTCTACAACGTTGGCGGAGCAGTTTACAGCCTTCTTGCCCGTGACTTTGCTCCTCTGAAGGACCGCTTGACGAGCCTGGAAGGCCGCTTGTCGGAAATTCCCGGGGTCGTCGCCGCTGCGAAGATAAACCTGAAGAATCC
This sequence comes from uncultured Chitinophagaceae bacterium, assembly GCA_964384415.1. GTDB lineage: Bacteria > Bacteroidota > Ignavibacteria > UBA10030 > UBA8401 > JAGVPT01. The sequence goes on from CAYLMV010000010.1 coordinate 38,651, forward strand.
GCCCAAGATTCACACCGAAACTGCGATCCTTCAAAATGACGGAACGGTAGAGATGATCAAGAACGAGTTGGAGGTCTACATTGCCCAGGTTCCCGAGATGAAGAAGGACCTTGCTCCTGTGCAGGATTCGGCGGTCAAGGCATTGGAAGCATACGGCCAATGGCTGCGCAAAGATCTTCTCCCCCGCTCAAACGGCGAATTTCGGATCGGCGATGAGAAATTCAGGCGCAAGCTCTACTATTCGCTTGAGTCTGACCTGAAGAAAGAAGAAATATTGAAATCGGCGGAGGAAGAGTTAAAGAAGACGCAGGAAGATCTCTACGACGCAGCACTCCCTCTGTTCAAAACATACTTTCCTTCTTTGACAGATCCGGCGCACACGGGCGACAAGAGTTCGGTGATTAAGGCTGTTTTGAATAAACTGGCGAATCAACATCCAACAAATAAAACGATTGTCGACATGGCAAAGGAGGACTTGAGAACGACGACTGAATTTGTCCGTTCGAACAATCTCGTAAGCGTGCCGGAGAAGCCGATCAAGATAATTGTCATGCCGGAGTACCAGCGGGGAGTCGCTGTGGCTTACTGCGACGCACCGGGTCCCCTCGAAAAGAACGGCGAGACCTTTTTCGCAATTTCCCCCACTCCAAAGGACTGGACACCTCAGCGGGTGGAGTCCTTCTTCCGCGAATACAACACCTACATGCTGCAGGACCTCACCATCCATGAAGGCATGCCCGGACATTACTTGCAGTTGGCCCATTCCAACGCATTCAAAGCGCCGACGATGGTGCGCGCAATTTTCAGCAACGGAATGTTCGTCGAAGGATGGGCAACGTTTGCAGAACAGTTTATGTCGGAAAAAGGATACGGCGGTCCCGAAGTGAGAATTCAAGAGTTGAAAATGCGGCTGCGGATCATCATCAATGCAATCCTCGACCAAAAAATCCACACGGCCGGCATGACCGAGAAAGATGCGATGGATCTGATGATGAAGGAAGGATACCAGGAAGACGGGGAAGCCGCGGGAAAATGGAGAAGAGCGTGCCTCACTTCCACACAGCTTTCAACATACTTCGTCGGCAATACGGAACTTAACCTGCTGGCAAAAGCGTACAGGGCGAAGTTTAGCGCTGCCGACATGAAGACGATGAATGACGCGATCATTTCCGTCGGCTCGCCGGCGCCGAAATATGTGAAGGAAGCTCTCGGGTTGCAGTAGGCCGCATCCGGTCAACCGACCCCCGCGGAGACAGAAGATCGATTAAACTTTTTGCGGCATTTATGCTCTAACACTGAGCGGCAGTCAGTTGTTGGATCGATCCTTAACGGAATTAATTCATCTGCAGGACATTACTCACACTATGGAGAAACTCATGCGACGCTTCTTTTTGCTTCTCTTCGCGGTTGCACTTGTCATTGGGGCATCCGCATCCAGCGCATCGGCACAGGGGATGATGCGGGCAACACCGGAAGAACGTGCAAAGGCCCTTAAGGACTCATTGGGGCTTAACGATGATCAGGCGGGGGCCGTCATTACGATTTTCAAATCGATGGGTGAAAAGCGTCAGGCGGTCATGGACTCTCTGGACGACCGTGATGCACGGAGGGAAGCCATGATGAAGCTCATGTCCGAGGCCGACCAGAAAATCGAGGCTCTCTTGACTCCGGATCAAAAAGCCAAATACGAAGTCATGAAAAAGGAACGCGAGGCAAGATTCCGGCGGCCTCAGAACTGATCGTTCGCCCATCCCCTCCCCCTGCATCAAAATCCATCGTTTGAATCAGGGAGAGGGAAGCGGGTGGATACCTTTTTCACCCCTCAGAATTTCCCTTCTTTTTTCATCTCTCATATTTCGATTATTTTGCTTACCTTGATTGCGCAGTTCTGCGTCGACGCTGCTCACCAACACTTTTGAGAGACCTCCCATGCAAATCGGAATCGTCGGGCTGCCGTTCTGCGGCAAATCAACTCTCTTCCAGACAATCACGAAGACACATCTCGAACCTTCGGCCCTATCAAAAACAGAAGCACATCACGCCATCGTGAAAATTCCCGATGCCAGGCTCGACAAGCTTTCTTCCCTCTTCTCCCCGAAGAGCACCGTCCACGCGACAATTGAATTTGTGGATGTCGTCGGCTTGAAAAAAGGTGAATCGGGATCGACACAATTCACAACGAACTTCCTGGCGAATGTGAAAACGAACGACGCACTCGTCCAGGTTGTCCGGCTTTTCGCGAATGACGCCGTACCTCATCCGGACGGTTCGGTCGACGCCATGCGGGACATCGCGTCGTTCGAAACCGAATTCATTATCTCTGACCTTTCCATCGTCGAGACCCGCGTTGACAAGATTACGAAGCAGATCCAGAAGCTTCATGACGAACAGCTGAAGAAAGAGCTTCCGGTGCTGGAAAAATGCAGGCAGAATCTGGAGAAAGAAAAACCGCTTCGCGAAGTTGACTTTACCAGGGATGAGATGAATATCCTAAAGACGTATCAGCTCCTCTCGCTGAAGCCAATGCTCATCGCCCTGAATTTCGATGAGTCTCAGCTTGCTACATTCGCGGCGCCTCTCGCCGCAGTTCGGGAGAAGAAGGGCGGGCTCCACACGAAGGCCGTTTCTTTCTTCGGTCAAATCGAAATGGAAATGTCGGAACTTCCCGACGAAGAGGCGAAGACGTTCATGAACGAGTACGGCATCAAGGAATCAGCCCTCGACGCATTGATCAGAGAAGCATATGCACTCCTCGGCTTGCAGTCTTTTTTTACCGTCGGCGAAGATGAATGCAGGGCATGGACGATTCGCAAGGGAATGACCGCGCAGGAATCCGCGGGAGTTATCCATTCTGATTTTGTAACGAAGTTCATTCGATCGGAAGTAGTGCATTATGACCACTTCATTGCCGACGGCGGCTCATTCGCGAAGGCGAAAGAGACAGGCCACTGGAGGCTTGAAGGGAAAGAGTATTTGGTCAATGACGGCGACATCATGTCAATCAGGCACAGCTGAGAGACTCATTGAGCGGCGATTCCATCCTTTGAAAATGAACCAACAGCGCGCTGATTGTAGAGTAAGCACGACAATATTAGGGTACGGCTCGCCGACGTGGAACCTCTTTCGCAGTTCCTGCGTTATTTCTATTATCTCGTCCACATTCCCAATCCTATAATTTTATTCTTCTCAAGGAGGTTGAACTATGCGTAGTGCTCTCCTCGCATTGTTGTTTCTTGTTGTCGCATCAGGGCAAGCCAAAGTTGTGGGAAAAAATGTCCAGTATACTTCGGACGGTGTAACCCTGAAAGGATATGTCGCCCTCGACAATTCACTAAAGGGAAAACGGCCTGGGGTTCTGGTCGTGCATGAATGGTGGGGCAACAACGATTACTCGCGGAGGCGAGCCGATATGCTCGCACGACTCGGCTATGTGGCCTTCGCCGTCGACATGTACGGAGACGGCAAGGTCGTCGACACGCCCGCCGATGCGGGAAAGCTTTCAGGCGAAGCGATGAAAAATGCCGGAGCAATGAAGGCCCGCTTCGATGCCGCCCTGGAAGCTTTGAAGAAGAACACGTCGGTTGATCCAGCCAGGATCGGCGCTATTGGATACTGTTTCGGAGGGGGCGTTGTGCTTAACATGGCATGCTCGGGCGAAGATCTGAAAGGCGTGGTCAGTTTTCACGCGGGACTCGGCTCCGTCACACCGCCAAAGCCGGGTGCCGTCAAAGCCAGTATCCTGGTCTGCAATGGAGCGGCAGACAAATTCAATCCGGACGAAGCGGTAAAGAGCTTCAGAGGCGGACTGGATTCGGCAAACGCAGTCTATACGTTTATCAATTATCCTGATGCTTTGCACAGCTTCACAAACCCGGCATCAACCAAGATTGGAAAGAAGTTCAACATCCCGCTCGCATATAACGAGAAGGCTGACAAGCAGTCGTGGGCAGACATGAAAGATTTCTTTAAGAAGGTTTTTGCGCAGTAAGGGATTTCCGACGCGGGCGGCAGCCGATGCAGCCGCCTGCATCGGTCTTACAGTTTCTCGAGGCCGCTGCCACAGGCCCCTCCTTATCTCACGGTGTACGTAAAAGTCAGCATCAGATATCTTCCGAGCACGTTGTTTTGAGTATCTTCAACATAGGTTCCTGTCACCGTACGGTTCACGCTCTTGTTCTGGTTGAGCAAATCGACTACCGAAAACGTCATTTCTCCCTCATCTTTCGAAAACATTTTCTTCCCCAGACTCATATTCCACAAGAGGGTATTTTTATCATACCCTCCGCTTAAGCCGCTGTAGAGAGCATTGTCCATTTCATTCCTGAAGACAATTCCCTTCCAGACGATGAAATTCATCTTCACCGCGGCAGTGTGGGAGTAGTACTGGCTGTTCAAGTCCGGCTCAAAAGAATTTCTTGAAATATTGTAGTTGCCCATGTACGACAGGGTGAAATCCACATTTTCGCTTACGTTGCTGCTGAGGACAGCTCCGGCGCTCGGTCCGTACGTCGTTGCAGTATTTAAGTCCCGATTGATGAGACCCGGAGTACGCGCAAACGTAAGGCCCGAAGTTAGGTTTAGATTGCTTTTCAGAATGCTGACAACAAGACTGTGGGTGAAGAAGGAGTTCGCACTCCACTGGTTGTTGAGATTGACCGGATAAGAAAGCTGCGTCCCTCGATTCATGAGAATCCCCCCGGCCAAAACGGTATCCCGCTGCGCCGTCGTCGTGGCATTTCCGATATAGTTGCTCGTATGCACCAATGAGAGCAATAAGAACGTGCTCCTTGCATTCTCGACGTTGGTTACCGAGTAGCGCGTCGTGAGGGCCTGGGTGTACGATTGGCTCAGGTTTGGGTTTCCTGTCGCAAGCTGGAGAGGGTTCGTATTGTCGACAACGCTCTGCAGTTGACTGATGCTGGGCGCCTGGGTGGATGTCCGGTAAAACAGCCGCAGGTTTGTATGTTCTGCGAGAT
>CAYLMV010000010.1:43726-52794 GCA_964384415.1 uncultured Chitinophagaceae bacterium
GGCGCCTGGGTGGATGTCCGGTAAAACAGCCGCAGGTTTGTATGTTCTGCGAGATTGTACATGAGCATGGCATTCGGCAGAAAGTCATAGTACGTCCGCGTGATGGTGTTCGAGGAGGGAAATTCCTGCTGGCCGCGGAGCGAAGCAACCTGGTAAGAGAGGCCGGCCATTGCGTTCAAACCGGTCACTCGTATCCGGTACGCGATGCCTCCATTCTGCGTCGTATACTCATTCCTGTATGTATTAGAGAGGGCAGTGTCAGGAAAACTGTACTCATCGGTGAGAGGGTCAAAGTTGTACTTCCTGTTGTCCGAGTTGCTCCTCGTGTACGATGGATTATAGGAAAGCTGCAATAAACTGATCGAACTGAGCGGCTCCGTATAGGCCAGCCGCGACGAGAACGAATATCCATCTGTCTTGACGGGTGTCTGCTGATTAATCGTATCAGAGATGTTCGACGAACTTTGATATTCGCTCGTCGCCTGCTGCAAGGTCGTACCGCGTTTCTGATTGTAGGTGGCTCCAACGTCAAGCGAAATCGTTCTTCCCGGTACGTCAAACTTATGCCTCAGGACGACATGGTTCGACAGGTTATCTCCGTTCGTCGCGGCGTTGCTGTTGTTGGCGGTCTGGTTGATCAGCTGCAGCGTCGACAGGCTGTTCACCCCGGCGAGCAAGCTCGAGGATTTGTTGCTCTGAAAATAGAGCTTTGGGAGCTCTATGATCGAGTTTAACGTGTCGGGCGTGTATTCCATCCTCATATCGAACCTATGATTGCTATTCCTGCTGTTCGCATCGCTGTTCTCATTATAGAATGTACTCGAGTCCGGCGTCGGGAAATACTGCATGCGCAGCTTCTGATTGTTGTCTGTGTTTGTGAGGTTGAAAAAATAACTCTGACTGACCGAAATCTGACTCCCCCAGTTATCCGTATAATTCAGCCCGACTGAATTTGTCGTCGCAATGCCGTCCTGCTGCCCCACGAGAAAATTGGAAACGTTTCCTCCGCCTCCGCCAGGACCTCCCCCTCCGCCTCCGGCGAAACCGCCTCCTCCTCTTCCCTGATATCCTCCGCCGCGAGCGCCGCCGCCGAACCCTCCGCGCTGATTCGTATTTCCTACGACTCCCAGCAAATCCTGCGTGGAAAAATTTTGCTGGTTGAGATTGTTGGAAAGCCCGATCGCCGAAACCCTGGTTCCCTCATGAAAATAGTTTCCGCTCCCTCCTGCGAGGTAGCGGTCATCATCCCCATACCCGCCGTACACTTTTCCAAATTGCTGATTCCGTTTGTTGGCCCTCGTAATAATATTGAGAGTCTTCACCGACTGGCCGTCGTCGAATCCCGTGAACTCGGCCTGGTCGCTCATTTTGTCGAAGATCTGAATTTTTGCAATTGCGTCCGCCGGCAAGTTTCGCAGCGCCAGCGTCGGATCGCTGCCGAAGAAGGGTTTTCCGTCGACAAGGACCTGTTGGACCGCTTCCCCCTGAGCCGTCACGGTCCCATTCGTCACAATAACTCCCGGCAGTTTGCCGACAAGGTCTTCCGCAAGCGCGTCTGGATTCGTCTTGAAGGCTCCTGCGTTGAACTCGGTGGTGTCTGCCCGCTGCACAGCCGGGGGAGGAGATCCCTCGACATCCACTTCACCCAGTTGAATCGGCACTTGCACCATCATCAGATCCGGCAGATCCACTGTCTGGTTGTCGATGTTGACAGTCCTTGTAAACAGCGTGCATCCTACATATGATGCCTCGAGCAGGTAGGTGTGCATCCCTATCCCGGAAAACGAGTAGCTCCCATTCTCGTTCGTCGAAGTAATGAACGTCTCGTTAGGATCGTCATGGTTAGTAAGCTTGACGTGGGCGCCCGAGAGCGGGGCTTTCGACTTCGCTTCGATAACCTTGCCGCGAAGGATTGCCGTTTGGGCGGAGAGCTGATGCGGACAAAGAAGGTGTATAACGAGGAGAGAAAAGAAAGTAAACTTTGTCATCAATAGAAAGGGTCCGCAATGGTTAAGTAATTCGACGCTTCCATAACAAGAATGGTTTAACATTACCGCTCGACGGGAGCCGCACGCTCGCCGTTATGAAGTTCGTAAAGTTTGAGACAGGGTGAGCAGCATCGGCAAAAACTAACGACATCCTTGATTCAAAGACAAAAAGTTCCTATCCTGTCAACAGCATATCAGTCTCCTGCGAACCGGATGAACATTACCCGATCATTTTCCCACGTTTTTAAGGATAGCTCTTGGTTCTTCAAGGTCTTCATAGGCGGGCTGTTTCTTCTGCTGTGCGTGGTGGTGGTGGGATGTCCGTTCATTCTCGGCTATCAGGCGCGTCATGTCGCTGCCGTTGCCAAACAAGAGGACGCTCCTCTTCCGGAATGGAAGAACATGGCTGAACTTTTCAAGCAGGGCGTCGCCATTTTTTTCGCCCTTGTCATCTATCTCATCGCCATCGTGTCCCTTGCCGCAATTGTGTTCGGGCTCCATGCCGGATGGCTGATCTTGATTCTATCACTGCTGATGTTTTTTTTCATTAAGCCGTTCGTGCTTATTCAGTTTGCCCGGAGAGGGACCTTCCTCGCCTGTTTCCGGATTCACGACATGGTTTCGTCATTCCTGCGGCACCCTATTAGTTTTGCCTCCGGCCTTGCAGTATCGTTCCTGATCACTGCGGCGACCTTTCTTCTTGGCTGGATGTCTCTGATCCTCGGTTGGCCGTTCGTCGCATTCTGGGGAATCATAGTAGAATCGCATATTGCCGGACAACTCGCAGTTCTCTCATAAAGTTTACATCCCATGCCACGAACAGACAAAAACCTGAGTTATTTCCTGAGAAATTTCTGGGACGCGGCGAGGTATTATTCGCGCGGCCTCATGACTCGGTTTGTCGAAGACGATGTTCTCTTCCTGGCGTCGGGGATTGCCTTTAACGTGCTCCTTTGTATTATACCCCTTCTTCTTCTCGTTTCGTCCCTGCTCGGAATATTCCTGAAGTCTTCGGATATAGCGATGGAGAACATCGACAAGTTCCTGACAAAGGCTCTTCCCAATCAGGCGCAGGCAGTGGCGATCAAAGATCTGACGTTCCGTATCATTAGCGATTTTGTTGAATTCCGTCGATCGCTCGGCGTCTTTGGAGCGCTCGTCCTCATCTATACATCCTCATCGCTCTTCAGTGCGCTTCGTTCTGCATTGCACCGTGTCTACCGGGTCACAACCACTACCGGCATTTTCGTCAGCCAGCTCAAAGACCTGGTTCTCGTTCTCGCTCTGGGATGGCTCTTCATTTCCATCAATACGCTCAACGGTCTCTACACGCTGATCTCTCGCTACAGCGCCGAGATGCTCGGACCCAATTTTCTGTTCCTCCAAACAGCGGTTCCCGATTTTCTAGCGCGGCTTACCTCGTTTCTTCTTACCGTCCTCATGGCATTTCTTGCGTTTCGCTTCATTCCATTCTACGGCACCACCACGAGGACGTCGATCGTCGCCGCTGTCTCGACGACAATTCTCTGGAAAGCTGCCGGATTTGTCTTTGCGTGGTACCTGACGACCTTCCAGCCTTTCAGGAAAGTGTACGGCGCTTACGCATTCATTCTTGTCGCGATGGTCTGGGTCTACTGCTCGAGCATTGTGTTCGTTCTTGGAGCGGCACTCGGAGGGTTGTACAAGGAGAGAATAGAGATCAGCGACACGTAAAAACAGGCCGAGAAATTGGCCGTCCCGCCCGCGGTATTACTTCGATAGAAAATCCTTGACCACTGAGAGAAACTCGTCTTTCTTCTCGATAAAAAAGAAATGACTGGTATTCTCAAATGTGTGTTCCTTCGACCGTGGGATCGAGCCAACAAGCGACTCCATGACAAACGGTGAGATATAGTCCTGATCCCCGACGAGAATAAGCGACTTAATCTTCAGCGTCTTCAGGTCGTCGCGCGTGTCAAAATCCTTGAGGTTCCCGGTGATGTCGAAGTACCCGTGTCTTCCCCACATTTCGAAATAGACTGGCCATGAGCGATCCGGCATCGTAAAGTTCTCGGGGACGCCGCCCGGGTTCACAAAATAGCTGTGACTGCTCATCATGCCCTGCATGACAACATTTTCGTATCCCGGAGTGTATTGTTCGTTTGCGATGAGGCTGTCCTTCTCGTACGCTTTAACGGTCGCCGCCACTTGCCGCGGCAGAAAATCTCTGTAGCTGTTCAGGTATGCGTTCAAATCTGAAGCTTGAGCAGTCGTGCTCATGAGAATCAGTTTGTTGACATGCGAGGGATATTTTATCGCGTACTTTTGGGCCAGCATTCCGCCGGTCTCGTGCCCGATGATGTTCAGCGCCGAGATATTCAATGCGGTCCGCACCGATTCGACGTCTGCCACCATGTTCTCGAGGGTGTACATCGCCGGATTGCGGAACTGTGCAGAGCGGCCGCATCCGCGGGGATCGAGATAGATCATCTGATTCGTCGAATCGAGGTCAGAAAGGAAAGGCAGGAGATAATCGAATGAATAGCCGGGGCCGCCGGGAAGCACCAGCGTCGGAGAACCGTTTCCTTCTATACGCACGTAGAGACTCACGCCTCCCTTGCCCGTCACGTATCCCGTAATAACTTTGTTCTTTAACGGCATCATCTCGGCGTTTACCGCTCCCACCTTATCACCGCGCGAACAGCCGGCAAGCGCAAGGAGAAGCGCCGCAACTATGTGCATCGAGAGTATCGTACGCATACATGATCTCCTACAGGAGCAGGCAAAAATCTGGTTTCAGCATACACAGAATGGCTACAGCACGGGAGCAAACAACGGTGAATGTATATAGTTTTTGGTCGAATGTAAAGAATTATTTTCCCATCCACTCGGTACGAAGCCTCTCGAATTCCTCGGCGGGAAATTGGATGCCGTCATACATTCCGGCAGCGATTCTCTGACGCAAGGCCTCGTACAGCGTCACCGCACACGCCACCGAAACATTAAGACTTTGGATCATTCCCATCATCGGGATCCTGACGGTGGCATCGGCCAGCCTGGCGGCTTCATCCGACACGCCGACGTGCTCATTGCCGAACACAAAGGCGCATTTTGAAGTCAGGTTGAGGGAGTAGAGAGACCGTGCGTTCTCGTCCAGACGAGTGGCGTAGACGCTGAATCCCTCGCTCCGAAGGCGCTCATAGCACGAAGGTATCGAGTCAAACTTTCGCCGCTCGACCCATTTGTTGGCGCTCGACGAGCTCTTCTTCCCCACCTTCGGGAATTTCTCCCGCGTGTACACCAACTGGACCTCATGGATACCCACTGCATCTGCAGACCGGAGCATCGCGCTGACATTATGCGAATCGTGGATATTCTCTATGACAATCGTCAACCCGGGCTGACGGTGAGACAATACGGTAAGAATTTTGTTCTTCCTTTGTTCGGATTTCATTCAACCTCGGCAACGGATTCTTTCAGACGGACCGAACTCACCTCGAGCAAGACGATCGCCCCAATCACCAGGACCGCGCCGGCTATTTGAAGTGCCTCCATCGTCCCTCCCAAAAAAATATAGGCTGTCGTGATCGCAACCACCGGCTCGAGCGTGCTCGTGATGATCGCGCGTGTCGGCGAGAGGATCTTGAGGCCCAGGAAATAAAGAGAATACGGAACAAGGATCGAAGTCGTCGACACAAATGCAAACACTCCCCAGTCGGAGAGCGAGTAGCCGGCTCGAACGATCGCAACAGGCGATTGCACAAAAAGCCAAAAGAGGCTAGCGGCGCCCAATGAAAAAATGAGCGACGACCAGACAGAATATCTCTTCATGAGAGGCTTTCCGGCTATGTTGAAAATGGAGTAGGAAACGGCAGCAATCAACGCGAAAAGTATTCCCGTACGGTTCGCCACGAGCAATCCGCTCAGCCCTCCCACGGCAAAAAATATCCCGGCAGTCGAACAGAGAAGCGAAATTGCCTTGAACGTGGTCATCCGCTCGTGCTGAACGACAACAGCGTAAAGAGCGACCATCATGGGAGCGGAGTATTGAACGAGGATTGCGGTGGCCACATTAGATTCTTTAATGGCGTAGTAATAGAAATAGTTAGATCCGGCAACTCCGCAGACGCCCACAAGAACAAAAAGAGGGATATCGCGGACGCTGAATTTCAATGCGGAAGGATTCTTGAAAAGGAAGAAAATGACGAGAAGCAGAAACGCTATCGAGACACGGGTCTGGATGATGATCAACGGATCGAACTGAGCGTTGAAGAGATGTTTGACGATCGTCGCCGAACTCCCCCAGAGCGTGGCGGCAATCGCTATATAGAGATAGCCCTTTGCCTGGCTCATTGGGGAGGCTGCTCTCCGGCTTCATCCGCTTTCACGCGGTAGTATTCGGCCAGGTCTTCATCCCCCAGAAGATGATAAAAGTACGAGAGACGGCTGCAGAGGCTCTTCTTGTTCGGAACGCTCTCCGCTCCGCGCTTGACGAATTCTATGAGAGTTTCCAGCGGGGGAATATTCAGATCGGGGTCGTAGCAATCGCAAGCGTCGAGGTACGGGTCTGGAACGGCAGGATTGATGGAAGCGGCTTTCTGATAATAGAGAAGGCTGTGTTCGAAATTATCTTTTGATGCAAACACCGCTTCGAATACGTTCGCCATCCACATATACACGTCATACGCGTTGTGGGGAAATTCCCTGGCGAGCTTTTCGCCGAAGAGAACAATCTCTTCGACGCGAAGTGAGTCGTTCCAGAACAATATACGATAGAGCTCAATATCGTCGATCTTCTGAATGATCGCCGATTCGAATGCATCAAAAATTTCGTTGAAATTTGTTCCTGAGGCGAACCGTTGGCGTATGTCTTCGCGCGAAAATTCCGACATGATCTCCTCAAATTGAATGCTAAAATACGGAGGTCAATGCTGAAAATCAACAAGCAGGAAGCGGAGCGCGTGGTACATTTTGAAAAATGTGCTCATTGCAAGGAGCCCCGCTGAATTCGGGATAAACTCCGCGACGATGCAATCCCCCATTGATCGCGGGTATTGCATCGGCAAAAAACGCTTTGCTATGACCTACCACTCAAAGGTGGCCACTACGGAAGCGGAGACAGAGTGTTGGATCGCGGACTGGCGAATGGAAGGATGCGATCAGCGTTCATCCCGATCCCGCGCCTTCGCAACGGAACACGGATCAATGCGTGATACTTCGGGCAGGGTTTAGGTCACCTGAAATCAAGGCAGGATCAAATAAGAAAGACGCCATGTGCTATCTCGACACTGCACATGGCGCCTTCTCGAGGTGATGCTACATCAATACTATTTCATGAGGATGAGCTTCCGCGTTGCCGAATAATTCCCCGCTTCCAGTCTGGCAAAATAGACTCCGCTGGCAAAGCGCGAGGCATTCCACTCGAGACCATACGTTCCCGGATTCATCCGTTCGTTGACAAGGGTTGCCACTTCTCTTCCAAGAATATCGTACACCTTGAAAGAGACCAGAGCTGCCTTTGTAATCGAGAACTGGAAGCGTGTCGAGGGGTTGAATGGGTTCGGGTAATTTTGCTGGAGCGCAAAGTCTTTCGGAGCCGCGTCGGAAACTTCATTCACCGAAAGCACGATATTGTCGGCCCCGCCCGCATCGAGATAACGCTGTTTGAATTCCTGGAGATAAAGGTTTGCAACCCGCTTGCTGTGCAGAATAAGCGTATTCTCATCATTGGCGGTTTCAGCCGAACTTGACCAATTATGCGAACCGGTCACAACGACGTTCCCTTCCGACGGGACGTCCGCATCGATCACAGCGTATTTATGGTGAAGAAGTCCCGAAAGGCTGGCCGCCTTGAGAAGCACATCCACGCCTCCGGTCTTTAATGTCGAAAAGTCATTCCCTGAATCCGTGTTGTTGTCCAGTACCGCGCGAACCTTTTCCCCTGCGGCCTTTTTCGCTATGAGCGCCTGTGCAAGATCATCTCTCGTGAAGGTCAACATGCAAATATTGATCGAGGATTTCGCTGCGTTCAGAACCGTGAGGATCTTCGAGGTCGTTTTGTCCGAAGGGCTGAAATACGATTCTATCGGAACCCCTGCGATGACAAACCGGTGTGGAGTCATGTCGGCTTTTCTAAATCCGAACCGCGTTGCCGCCTGGTTCGGACTGTCGTTGCTGCTTCCCCACATTTGATTGAACTCCAGCGTATATGCCTCCGCCAGCGAACGATCCTGGATCTCGACCATATTCTGCGCATCGTCGTTCGTTCCCGGGTCGGTTGCATTCCATGATCCCATGATCACCCAATCGTTTCTCGACGAAGTAGTGTCGCGGTGGTCGATAACGTAAAACTTGTCATGCATTAATCCGGCTCCTGCGTCGATAAGGTCGTAGGCGTCGTCGATGACGGTCACACCGGCATTCCTCAGTGTGCTCCAGGGAGCGGTCGTGATGTTATCGTGCTCTCCAATGACGCGAATCTTCACTCCTCGACCTTTGGCCGCCAGAAGGGCCGATGCAACATTCGCGCCGACAGTTCCGCTGCAGCTATAGGTACACATGTCGATCGAATATTTTGCCTGGTTGATCCGGTAGATCAATACCTTCGAGAGGTCGGTAACTCTGGCGCTCTCAGCGAAAGCAACTGAATAACTTACCGGATGGTTAAAATAGACCCGCAGCGAATCGGTCGATGTCGAACCTGTGATGAAAATAGCGTCACCTGTCGCGTCTGCTCCCGAAATATCACTGGCAATAACCTGGTAGTGGTAGACCGTCGATGGCTTCAAACCCGTGAGGGTTACTGCATGAAGAGTATCCGAAGCAGATTTTACAGAATCCGTGTACGTCGATGTTAATCCGAACTTCACCGTCTCAACCGAGGCGGTGAGCGTCGGTCCGTTGATCGTGACAGATGTCGCCTGCATGTTCGATTCAAAAGGGATCACTTTATAGACCGGTCCGGGGTGAAGGATGATGTCGGCGGAAGTCCGCGGATCGACTTCGTAGTTCGAAGTGTACGGGGCCGATACAGGAGTTCCGGGCTTATATTGTTTAAGAATACCGATGAGATCAAATGTGCCGGTCGGAACAAGATCGGAA
>CAYLMV010000011.1:0-4517 GCA_964384415.1 uncultured Chitinophagaceae bacterium
CGCCGAGCGATTCGACGAGGTTGAAGATAAGGTCCGGCTTTTCCGTCTTAAGGAATTCCAGAAGCTTCTCGACATTGTTCGACATATTGAAGATCGAGGTCTGGTATCCCAATTCCCCGAGCGCCGTCTGGATCTGCTCCCTTTCTTCTACGACGCCCACCTCGGACATATCGACAAGCCCGGCTGCACGCGCTTTTTCTAAAGCGGCTCCTTCGTAGATCGTCCCCGATTCGGAAATAAATTTCCTTCCTTCCGCGGTAAGCACTGTCGGTTCATTGAAGATCACCGAAACATGCAGCTTTTTTCTCATACCGTCGCTCCGTATGTGTGGGTTGGATGGATCTGCATCTCGTTCGATATCAACGGGTTAGAGCTCATATGGCTAACCTGTGGCGTTTGCAGGCCTCATCCAGCACACGGTTCAACATCTCGTCGTAAGACATTCCAGCAGCACGGGCGGCCTTGGGAAAACACGAATTGTCTTCAACCTTGGGCAGAATTCCGGGAAGAGGATTGATCTCGATAATATTGGGGATTCCGTTCTTGTCGAGGCGAACATCAATGCGCGACCAATCGCGGCACCTCAGCACTCTATACGCTTTCTTGCAGAGGTCTGCGATACTGGTTTGGAGCGCGGGATCTAACTTTGCAGGGCATTTGAAAATATCAAGCGGGCTCGAGGCCTGGTCCCAAATCCATTTGGCCTCGAACGAATAAATCGGGTTGACACCTTTCGGGAGAGAATCAAAAAGTATTTCTACGATCGGGAGTACTTCTGCTGTGGACCCGTTTCCGATCATCGCAACAGTGAATTCACGTCCGGGCAGAAACTCTTCCACAATGACAGGCTCGTCGTATGTCGAGAGCACTTTCTCAACTTGTTTGTGCAGATCATTCTGGCTGTAGACGAGCGAGGCGTCGAAGATCCCTTTGCTCGATCCTTCATTGAGCGGCTTCACCATGCATGGGAAGGCTGCCTGGAACGATGAAAGATCTGAAAGGGAATCGATGACGGAGAATTTTGCGGTGGGAATCTTATGGTAAGAGAGAATTTCTTTGGCTCTCGATTTATCGAGACAGATCGCAAGCGTCAGCGCATCGGACCCGGTGTAGGGGATGCCTAACATCTCCAGCATCGCCGGTATCTGTGCTTCACGCGAGACGCCGTTCTGACCCTCCGCGATATTGAAGACAATATCCGGCGTCAAAGCACGAAGCTTTTCGAACGCATCGTGATCGGCTTCGATCATCGTGATGGAGTGGCGGAGAGCAAGCGCATCGCGTACGGCATACACAGTTTCTGCTGTATCCCATTCAGCGTACGTATCAGCGCCAACTGCCTTCTCTCTTATTTGCGTGCTGACATCAGTGATGTGCTGACTAGAAGGGTCGCCGCCGTCTTCAGAGACGTCGGATTCTTCCTTCTTCATGTTGTAGACGAGAGCTACTTCCATTCAGGGGAGTACCAAAAAAATAATTTCGATACCTTTCATTCTGGTGGACGATTTGCTTTCCTGATTTTGACTTCCAATCTCTAGTACAAATATAGTCTTTTTGGACACGTTGTCAAGAAAAAAGTGGCGTTTTCCTTGGGTTTTGTGATCCCGGTTGTCAGAGTGGCAGACGACTCGCCGACGGAAATTTTCAGTGGAAGCAAAATTATCATCCAACTTTTTTGATGGAGCGCACATGAGAAAAGCGATTGAGCGTGTGATGGTCGGGAGGTTGTTAACCGATGCGGACGAATGAAAGAAGCTCTTTGTACACTAACTCAAATCGTTTGCGGATCTCTTGGTGCTGCGGCAGTCTGAGGTGAGGATCTGTTGAAACTAATTCGAATGCTTCCTGGCGTGCGCGCAGAAGAATTTCTCCATCACGCACGACATCGGCGACCACAAAAGATGGAAGCCCGCTCTGCCGCGTTCCGAAGAAATCGCCGGCTCCCCGCAATTCCAAATCGATCTCGGCGATTTTGAATCCGTCATTTGTTTTCGTCATCGTGTCGAGCCGTTTCGCGATGTCGGCGGTCTGTTTTTGGGCTTCCGCCCTGTCCGCCGAAAGTTGTTCCCTGCGTTTTGGGAGAAGGTCGTCTGTGAGAAGAATACAGTAAGACTGGTCCGCGCCGCGGCCAACGCGCCCGCGCAACTGATGGAGCTGGGAGAGCCCGAAACGCTCTGCGTTTTCTACGATCATGACGGTCGCATTGGGAATGTCGATGCCCACTTCGATCACGGTCGTGGCAACAAGTATGTCGAGTTCCCTGGACTTGAACCGGCTCATGATACCGTCTTTCTCATCGGATGAGAGGCGTCCATGGAGCAATCCGAGTCGCAGCCCCGCGAAGACGATTTCGCTCAGCTTCTTGTATTCGGCAATTGCCGCCTTTAGATCGACCTTATCCGACTCTTCAATGAGGGGATAAACGATGTAGGCCTGCCTTCCGCGGCCGATTTCCGCCTTGACAAAATCAAATACTTTGCCCTTCTCTTTCTCGGTCCGAACCGCGGTTCTCACGGGTCTGCGGCTTTTTGGAAGTTCGTCGATAACGGAGACGTCGAGATCTCCGTAGAGCGTAAGGGAAAGAGTGCGGGGTATCGGCGTTGCCGTCATCACGAGAACATCGGGATTCGCTTTTCCTTTTTCACGGAGGAGCGCCCGCTGAGCCACGCCGAAACGGTGTTGCTCATCGACAACAATAAAACCAAGAGAGTCGAATGCCACCCCCTCCTGAATGAGCGCATGCGTGCCGATGACGATATTGGCCGAACCGCGGCGGATGTCTTCAAGGATGTCTTCGCGCAATTTCTTCCGCTGACCGCCGATCAGCAGCCTGATATTCACCGGCAGATCGCCGAGAAAATTTCTCAACGTAAAAAAGTGCTGCTCTGCCAGTATTTCTGTCGGGGCCATCAGTGCGCACTGGAACCCGTTCTCCACAGCGACGAGCATCGCAAAAAGGGCCACAATGGTCTTTCCGCTGCCGACGTCTCCCTGCAGCAATCGGTTCATCGGCTGCGGCTGGCTCATATCCGACGTGATTTCCCGCAGGACTTTGCGCTGGGCTTCCGTTAATTCGAACGGCAGTTTTGCCAGAAGTTTCTTCGCGAGTTCGCTTTTCACATTGAACGCAATCCCCTTCAGCTCGCCTTTGATTTCCCGCCGGCGGTACGCCATCAATAGCTGGAAGAAGAAGAGTTCATCGAACTTGAGCCGTACAAGTCCGGTATCGCGCTGCTCATACGTTTTCGGAAAGTGCACCGCCTTGAGTGCGGAACGGACATCGACGAGCCCCTCCCGCAGCAGCATGTCGCCGGGCAGATGCTCTGCAATGGTCCCGAGATTGTCCTGGAGGGCATTGCGCATGATCCTCCGGAATCCACGGTTGTCAAGGCCAACCTGGCGCAGTTCTTCGCTCGACCTGTACTTAGGAATGATGGCCCCTGTATTGAGAAGTGAATTCCAGTCGGTGGCATCCTCTTCATCCTTCGTCTTCAGCCGGTCAAATTCGGGATGAATGAACTGCGGCCGGTTGAGTTTGTCGAGCTCGGGTACTGCTGAAACCGCTAGAATTTCTCCCACCTCAAAGGCTTTTTGATACCACTGCACGCCGGCAAAAAACACACATGTCAGAAATCCGGTGTCGTCTCTCAGCGTGAGGAAGAACATCTGCTTCCCCCTGCGCGTCCGCTTTACCTCTTGACGATAAACCGACCCAATGACGGTCACCTCGTTACCGGACTTGACGTGTAACGGAAGGGTACTGATCTTTGTGATTCTCGATCGGTCGAGATAGTCCCTGGGGAAGTAGTAGAGAAGTTTCGGGACCGAATCGATGCCGATGTCCTTCAATGCGGCGGCACGTTTCGGACCGACCCCCTTGACGTATTGCAGTAATTCTTTGTTCTGCTTGCTCAATGGAGTTCAGGTATGTCGTAGCCAGTGTCCGTTCATTCCGGACAACAAAGAGTGATTGAGAACGGGGGGTTGAAAACTACTGCCGGCGCCCCAGGGACGGTTTTGTAGACGGATGAGCCCCCCACCCCCCCGGAATATGATAGGCGATCCGCTGATTTGCAAAGGCGACAATGATTGAATCTTCAGTGACAGGATTGACAGTTGCTTTCCGGAACTGTGAAGATGCCACCAATGTATCGCGATAGAGAGTAAGATTCAATCCCTTGGGTGTCCTTTTAACAAGAGTCTGCACTTCGTGAGGTGCTTGCGTCATGGCTATCTCTACGCGAAGGCGAGGCAGCGAGGTCAAAGGCAATTGTCTCAATATGACCATCTGCGAAACACCTTTCTTTTGGATCGTGATAATCCTGTCCTCAGAAAATGAGACTGACTTAGACGAAACTTGACCCCTATCGCGAATCACCTCGTTTGCCAATTCCTCATCTTCTCCATTTGTTTCGGAGATCATGATGACTTTTCCAATCAGCCAGATTCCCCTTCCGCTTTCCCGTACCTCTGCGGCGGATTCGGCTTCTCGCTCCCGACGTGAAGCCGCTTCCGGG
>CAYLMV010000011.1:4617-32746 GCA_964384415.1 uncultured Chitinophagaceae bacterium
TGATGACATATCTCGACGAAGAGAACTTCGTCGGCCATTCAATCGACCCAAAATACAGCCGGAAGATTCCAAGCCCAATGAGAATCGCGAGAACCGCTGCTGCAAGGCTTATCATCTGGTATCGCTGGAACCAACTGGCTTCTTCGTTTCTGATTTGTTCATGGAGTCGCCCTTTGAGCTGATCTCGTCCTGCCTGTTTCGCGCCAGACATCACTTCCATCTCAAGGAGTACCACCCCGAGGCAATTTGCACAATTGTCAAGGTGCGACTGAAGGGCTTCGTGCTCAATCCGATCCAAGCGTTTCAAAACGAACTCAGAGACAAGGTCGGGATCGTTAGTCCAGTGTGTGATATTCGTTTCCATCGTCACTTCGTATTTGGGATGAGGCCTTCGAGAGCCTTCTTACATTGGTACTTTTTCGATTTCACCGTGTCTGCATTCGCGAAGCCCATTCTTGCACTTATTTCTTCAAGAGTGAGTTCCTCCCAGTAGAATAGAAGGAGTAATTGCCTGCAGGGTTCGCCCAGCTTCTTCAGTGCATCGCGTATAAGAGTTACGCGCTCCTCTTCGATAAGGGCCTCCAGCGGAGAAGGGCTGTCGTCCTGAGCCGTTTCGAATGACTCCCCTTGTGGCAGTTCCTTCCGTCTCCTGGCAAGGCGCCTGAGCCATAAGTTCTTCACTGTTGCCAGGATAAAGGTACTTAACTTCGATCGATACTCGAAATTGCCAGAACGGATTTTTTCCCAAAGGACAATGACAGCCTCCTGCAACATATCTTCAGCTTCTTCGTTGGTGCCGCTGTTTCTCACGACATATGATGTGACCGCTCTCCGATTTGCCCTGTAAAGCATCATCAATGCTCCCTCGTCCCTCTTGTTCCTGATGAGGTCAAGAATTGCGGAATCACTATTCAAAAATGAGAGGGAGGATTTCATTTACCTTTCTTGAGTTAATGATATTAACAGGCAGAAGGTGAACGGACGAAATTACGAATTACCGCCGCAGTATTCAATCAAACATTGGAAGGAGGGTAGCACAATGACAAACCAAGTCGCCTTTAGGTACGGAGCATTGGAATTGCGGTCTCTCTACCCGACATTTGCCTTACGGGGAATTTTCCTCGCCACGGCGTTGCACGTGACGATCATCGGCGGCTACTATTTTGCAGAGTCGATCAAAGCTGAGGAACCTGCCGCAAAAGTGGTGTCCATCACACTTAATCAACTTCCACAACCCCCTTCAATCACCAAAACAGGGGCGGCACCAGCGATCACAGTTGCCGCGCCCTCCGCCGAGGGCGCAAAGGCAAGCCCGGTGATGGTCCCGGATGCGGAAGTAAGCCCCGAAAAAACGATCGCGCCGCAGCCTTTCATGAACAATGATCCGACAACCAACGAAGGAGAACATGGAAATGGGGGTAATCTGAAAATAGACATTCCCCCAGGCATCGAATCGGAGTCGGAACCTCCCCCATTCAGCCCTGTCGAAAAACAACCCGTGCCCGTCTACTTTCCGCCTCCCGGCTATCCTGAGATCGCATTGAAGGCCGGAATTGAAGGAACCGTATACGTGAGAGTATGGGTGACAAAAGAAGGGAGAGTGAAAAAGGTGGAAGTGTTGAGCTCCAGTTCAGATATACTCAGTGCGGCGGCCATCGAAGCGGCCTCGAAGTGGGTCTTTACACCGGCAATCATGAACAACGGTCCGGTTTCCGTCTGGATGTCGATTCCCTTTAAATTCGGAATCCGCAATGCGCGATGATTTGGGGACTGCTCCTCGCGGCTCCTCCCCGGATAAGGGCGCGGTGACGCTATGTCATTTCGCCCTTGACCTCTCGGGTCATCAGTTCCTCCGTTGCGGTGTGAGGATTCTTCCCCTCGAAAAGGATCTTGTGTACTTCAGAAAAAATTGCCATCTCGATATGATGACGTTCTGCAAGATCGACCGATGATTGACAGGTAGCGACCCCTTCCGCCACCATGACCATCTCCTTCAAGACATCCTCCAGCCTTCTTCCCTTCCCCACTTCCTCACCGACATACCGATTGCGGCTATGCTTGCTCATGCAGGTAACAAAAAGGTCCCCGACTCCGGTGAGTCCCGCAAAGGTTCGCGGCAAGGCCCCCATCTTCACCCCAAGGCGAGTCATTTCCGCGATGCCCCTTGTCATGATCGCAGCTTTCGTGTTGTCGCCGAATCCCGCCCCGTCGACAACTCCCGCGCCAACGGCGATGACGTTCTTCAGTGCGCCTCCGAGCTCGACGCCGCGGATGTCGTCATTCACGTAGACCCTGAACCATCGCGTGTTGAACGCCGACGCCACCGCCTTTGCCGTCCTCATGTTGAATGATGCCGACACCACCGCCGTCGGCATCTTGCGGCACACTTCCTCTGCATGGCTCGGTCCCGAAAGAATTGCCAGGTTCGCTTTCTTTTCGTGTTCAAGAACATCCAGCATCACCTCGGACATCGTCATAAGTGAGTGATTTTCTATCCCCTTCGCAACGTTCACAATGATGGTCTGGGAGAGCTCATGGTGGGCAATTTGCTGGATCACGGATCGGAGGAACTGTGAGGGGACCGCGGAGACGATCATGTCCTTCTTGTACGCTGCCTCCTGAATGTCGGTCAGGATAGAGAGCCTGGAAGGGATCTTGATTCCCGGCAAAAATGCAGGGTTTTCACGCGACTCCATCATGAGCGCGGCCTGCTCGGGACGGTACGTCCAGAGAGAAACGTCGTGATTGTTCTCAGACAAGAGTATGGCGAGAGTCGTTCCCCAGCTACCGGCTCCAAGGACAGCAATGCGCATGACGCATCTACCTAAGTGAGGAAGTAATGTGATGAACCGCTGTTATGTTCGGGACCCGCGAAAACTGGTCAGCTTGTTTTCCGTCCCTCGCAAGAGCCGTTTGATGTTTTCGCGATGGGTATAAATAAGCAGGAGAGAAGTTCCGATGGCAAAGAAAATCAACGTGTGATACCCGTGAATCTCAACTTTGAAAACATTCTCACGGAAGAACATCGTCAAGGGAAAAGCGACGGCTCCGGCAATCGAACCGAGAGACACATACCTGGAACTGGAGAAGACTGCGGCAAAAATAACGACCGCTACGGCAAACTCAATCGGCGCCAGCGCGAGCAGCATCCCTGCACCCGTGGCAACACCTTTGCCTCCTCGGAACCCGGCGAAAAGCGTCCAGACGTGCCCGAGTATGGCGGCAACACCGCAGATTATTTGAACAACGGTAAAGTCTTCGAACGGGGTGCGGTTTTGAAACGGGAGCGAAGGATCCCAGAAAAGTCTTGCAACAAACATCGTCGCTGCGACTCCCTTAAAGAGGTCGAAGAGGATGACCGCAAGTCCGATCTTCCATCCGAGGACGCGCATGACATTCGTTCCGCCGGCATTACCGCTGCCATGCTGGCGAATGTCCATTCCATGGAGCAGCTTCGAAGCAATAATGCTTGTCGGAATGGAGCCAACGATGTAGCTCAAAACGATAACGATCGCTAAATTGATCATTGTGCGCCCTCGCTATGACTTGGATATACCCTTACCTGGAAGTCAAAATAGAGAATCACCCGCTGAAAATCAAGCTACCTGCCTATTTCACTCCGTAATACGATGGATTGGCGGTTTATGGCCCGGTCGATTGCCAGGATGCCGTTAATGTGATCGATTTCGTGCTGCAGTAATTCAGAGAGGCCATGAGAGGCCTTGAGGCTCTTTCTTGTCCCGTCCAGGTCATGATAGACGATTTCGACGGTTGTGTTGCGCCTCACCTGGACGAGAAGATCCGGGAAGGAAAAACAATCGTCCCACACTTTAAACACCCGCTTGCTCCTCCTGATAATTTTCGGGTTGATGAGTGGCCCGAGACGCTCGCTGCGAATGTAAATAATATTGAGGAGCAGTCCAATTTGCGGTGCTGCAATTCCCCTGCCAAACCTGTGTTTCGATCGAAAATCCTCCAGGGTATCACGTAAGTCTCGAATCGCCCTTTGGACTTCCGTGGAAGAGAATTCTCTCACGGGCTTGCACTTCATGCGAAGCACCGGGTCGCCAAGCAATCGTATTTTCCGTACGGCCATGATCTCTTAAGGGACTAATCGTGAAACCGTCGGGCGAGAACGCTGGCGAAATCCAGATCGTCCGGCGTGGTGATCTTGATATTCTCGAAGCTCCCCTCTACGATCGCGGGCCTGACGTGCAAGAGTTCGACGAGCGAAGAATCGTCCGTCGCTTCGATCTCTTCCCGGTCCGCCTTCTCGTACGCTTGACGAAGAAGGTCTTTCGCAAATGCCTGGGGAGTCTGAGCCGCCCAAAGGACCGACCGGTCGAGCGTCCGCTCGAATTGACCCTCCTGATTTCCAATTTTCACCGTATCCTTTACTCGGACGGCGACAACCGCTGCGGAGTGCGTTCTGGCTTTTTCGATTGAAGCGAGAATCGCTTTTTGGTGAATAAACGGGCGCACGGCATCGTGCACCAGCACAATCTCCGTTTCCGCGCGAACATGGACGAGCGCGTTGCTGACTGAATCCTGTCTGCGCCTTCCGCCATCGACAATCCGCGAGACTTTTGAGAGATGGAATTCCTTGACGAGCAATTCCATCTGTTCCCGTCCGGATGGCTGGATGGCAATGAGAATCTCGTCGATGGCGGCGCACATCTGGAAGCGTTCCAGAGTGTGGACGATGATCGGTTTGCCGTGCAGGGAGAGGAACTGCTTGCTCACAGCTCCCCCCATTCGTTCTCCGGCTCCCGCCGCCGGTATGATCACGCTCGTGAACATCGGATGTTACTCTTTAGTGGCTGGAACAACTGATTTGCCGAAATATTCTATGACAAAATTGAATCTCGGGAAGATCTTGGGAAGACGCATAATGCTGAACACCATCACGCCGATCGCCATTCTGTCGACCCACGAAGACAGCGGCCATCCAAAATGAATCGTGAATTTCCTGTCCGGCAATTCGTAGTTCAGCGCGTACAGAATTTCGACCATCCCGTCGTACAGCGTCTGCCCGTGGTTGGCGAAGCGGAAATGATTCGGCGCAAGTTTATCGGGGATTCCTTGACGAGGCGAATAGAGGCTGACGTAGACCGACGTCGACGACTTGTCTTCGAGGCTCGCCTCTTGCGGCCGCTTAAAATAGACATGAACATTCTCGGCATCGCTCTCGGCGATGGAAAAAATCATGTTCATCGGGACATCCGTCTGCTTGATCTGTTTGATCTCCGGCGCCCTTTTCTTCGCAACTCTCAGCCCGATGAAAAGAAACACGATGGTCACCGTCCCCCACGTCAGGGTCCCGTACGGCTTTTCATACGCAAGATAGAGGAAGCAGCTCAGCAGCACGATGAACAGGAAAAACGTCCCTACGCGCGACGTGTTGTAGCCGCGAACGGCCTTCGTCCCCTGAAAATACCTGTAGATCAACAAGCTCCCCATGTTGATCGTGAAGCTGGCAAGCAGTCCAACGGCGTACATTTCTGCCAGCGTTTTCTGACTCCCGCTGGTGATAAAAACAATGAATGAGAAAAACAGCGCACTCATGAGATGAATCCGGTACAGCGATTGCCTCTTGTTCGTTTTGATGATCCAGGAGAATCCGTAACGATGCGCAACACGCTCCATCAATTCACTCGATGCAACGTAAGCCGTATTGACGGCCATCATGAGCAGAATGCTCGCGAGAATGCCGACGATATAGCCGAAGGGGATCCCCCCTACCATCTTGGCAAACTGAGTGATAAGATCGGTCTCGTGCGCCGAGACATCGATATTAGATGAGAGAACGATCATGGAGAGGAGCGGGGTGAAGATTCCGATCGTCACTCCGAGGAAGATATACGCTTTCCGGATGTCGTGCCATGACTTCACCAGACCGGCAGTTTGAACGACAGACTCGATTCCGGAATATGCGAGGATACAGCTGGAGATACTCACGATGATGATGAAGTATGTGTCGAACCAGCTCCCCTCGTCGAAACGCTGTGCCGCACTGGCGAACGTATGCCCTATCCTGTGAATACTGTGCGCATCCGTTTGCAGGACTCCCGCCGAAAGAAGGTTGATGAGGACGAGGGCCGCGACAACGAAAATGCCAAAAGTGAACTTTGCGTTTTCCTTGATCCCGATGATATTTAATCCGGCGACAAACCAGATCAGTCCCAGTTCAAGCGCGAACTTTCCGGTGGCGGAGACTGGAAAAAAGGCCATGCCGTTTTCGATCGCGCTGACCGTCGAGAGGCTTGCCGTGAGAACATAGTCAACAAGGATGGATGCAACAGCGATGAACGAAACGGTAGGCCCGAGAACGAGATAGGAGAAGGAATAGACGCCGCCGCCGCGGACTCCGTGGAGTTCCAGGATCTCCGCAATCTCAACCATCCTCGTCGACAGAATCCGCATCAGGATGGAAGTTACCGCAAGGTACACAATGGCGTGATAGGCGATGACGCGAAAGGCTTCGCTCGGCGCGTAAAAGATCGACGTGAGCTCGTCCATCAACGTAATGATGGCGATGGAAAGCCACGTCAACCACCATCGCCCGTTCGAAAAATATGCGAGGAGGTTTTTCCTGGTGAGGAGATAGGCGAACCCGGCGACCAGAGCGACGTTGACGACGGCTGAGACAAGAAATCGTTCGGTGATCATGCGACGCCGACCCGAGAATTGTTTACAGTATCAACATGG
Organism: uncultured Chitinophagaceae bacterium; assembly: GCA_964384415.1. Taxonomy (GTDB): domain Bacteria; phylum Bacteroidota; class Ignavibacteria; order UBA10030; family UBA8401; genus JAGVPT01. The sequence goes on from CAYLMV010000011.1 coordinate 11,326, forward strand.
CATCGCCGTAGCTGTAGAATCGATACCCTTTTTTGATCGCCATCTTGTATGCCCGCATGACGAAATCATGATCCGCAAATGCTGAAGTCAGCATGAGCAGGGTCGATTCCGGCATGTGAAAATTCGTGATGAGCTTATCCGCAATCTTGAAATCATACGGCGGGAAAATGAATTTATCGGTCCATCCCCGGCTTGCTTTCAGATGGCCGTCCGTCGTCACGCTCGACTCGAGCGCGCGGCAGGTGCTCGTCCCGCAGACAAAAACGTTCCCGCGATTGTCGATGACGCGGTTCACGGCGTTGGCGGTGACGTCGTTGACTTCAAAATATTCCGAATCCATCTTGTGTTTCGTGAGGTCTTCGACCTCGACGGTGCGGAACGTTCCGAGCCCGATATGGAGCAGGACGGACACGATCTTAACGCCCCGACGCTCCAGTTTCTTCAACAGAGGCTTCGTGAAATGAAGGCCTGCCGTGGGCGCAGCGACCGCTCCGATGGTTTTCGCGTAGACTGTCTGGTACGCGTCCTTGTCCTTCTCCGTCGGTTCGCGCTTGATGTAGTACGGGAGGGGCGTCTTTCCGATCTTCTCAATCAACTTGAAAAAATCTCCCGCAAAATTGAACCGGACCGTACGGCCGCGCGATGTCGTATTGTCGATCACCTCGCACGAGAGATTGCCGTTGTCGAAATAGATCTTGTTTCCGATCCGGACTTTCCGGGCAGGGTCCACGATAACGTCCCAGATATTGTCCTCGGCATTCAGCTGGCGGAGGAGAAAGACTTCGATTTTTGCGTTTGTTTTTTCTTTCCGGCCGTAGAGACGGGCCTGGAACACCTTCGTCTCGTTGACAACAAGGCAATCGCCTTTCTTGAAGTAATCGGCGATATCGCGGAAATGCTCCTCTTCGATGGTCTCGTCGGCACGGTTCAGCACCATCATTCTCGCGCGATCCCGCGGAGAGACCGGGTGCTTAGCTATAAGATTCCGCGGCAACGGATATTTAAAGTCCGAGAGTTTCATCGCTGTGTTGTTTCTTTCTGGGGAAACAATCCCTTTGGTTTGACATGCGCTCTTACGGGAGCGGGTGAATTAAGAGAGTGATCAGTAAACAGTGAACAGTAATCAAGGTGAGCGGAGAATGATTTTTCATCATAGTATCACTCACCCGACTACTGTTCACGTTTTCTGATTACTGTTTACTGTTCATTGTTGACTGTTACTTTTTCTTCGCTTTCGCACGCGGTGCGTCTTTCAATGCCGCGCGGGCTGCTGCGAGACGGGCAATCGGCACCCGGAACGGAGAACAGGACACGTAGTTCTGGTTGATCTCGTGGCAGAATTCGACGCTGGATGGTTCGCCGCCGTGCTCGCCGCAGATACCAACCTTGAGATCGGAACGAACGGATCGGCCTTTCTCAATCGCGATCTTCATCAACTGCCCGACCCCGCCCCGGTCCAGAACTTCGAACGGATCCTTTGCGTAGATCTCTTTGTCGACGTACGGGATGAGGAATGTTGCCGCATCGTCTCGGCTCACACCGAGCGTCGTCTGCGTCAGGTCGTTTGTTCCGAAACTGAAGAACTCCGCGACGACTGCGATCTCATCGGCGGTAATAGCTCCTCGCGGGATTTCGATCATCGTTCCGACAAGATACTTGAACTTGACGCCTTTCTCTTTCATGACGTCTGCGGCAACCTGCCGCACGATCTTCTCCTGGTTCTCGAGTTCCTTTACGTTGCCGACGAGGGGAATCATGACTTCTGGTTCGACTTTGATTCCTTTCGCCTGGATGTTCGCCGCCGCCTCGAAAATGGCGCGCGACTGCATCTCGGTGATCTCGGGGAAAATGATCCCCAAACGGCATCCTCGGAAACCGAGCATCGGGTTGAACTCGTGGAGACTCTCAACACGGCGATGCACCTTCTCGTACGAGATACCGATTTCGGCAGCCAGCTCGCGCTGCGCGGCTTCCTCGTGGGGAACGAATTCGTGAAGCGGCGGATCGATCGTCCGGATCGTCACCGGCCGGCCGTTCATTGCCTCGAAGATTCCTTCGAAGTCCGTCCGCTGCAGCGGGAGCAGTTTCGCAAGCGCAGCCTTCCGGTCTGCGAGGGTGTCGGCGAGAATCATCTCCCGCATCGGACCGATCTTGCCTTCTCCGAAGAACATATGCTCCGTCCTGCACAACCCGATTCCTTCCGCTCCGAATGCGATCGCGTTGAGCGCCTGATCCGGCTGGTCGGCATTCGTACGGATTTTCAGCCTGCGGTACTTGTCGGCCCATGCCATGATCTTCGCATACTGTTGATAGACCGGAGCTTCTTTAGGAGCAAGGGTCTTGTCAACCAGCACCTGGAGTACTTCGGACGGCTTGGTCGGCACTTTTCCTTCGATGACTTCTCCGGTCGTTCCGTCGAGAGAGATCCAGTCGCCTTCCTTGATCACTTTTCCCTTCACCTTCATCGTGTGAGTCGAGTAATCGATATCGAGCGCCGAGCACCCGGCAACGCAGACTTTTCCCATCTGCCGAGCGACGAGGGCCGCATGCGATGTCATGCCGCCGCGTGCGGTCAAAATCCCTTCGGCCGCATCCATCCCTTTGATATCCTCGGGGGACGTTTCGATACGCGTAAGGATGACGAGCTCGCCTTTCTTTTTCCACGCTTCGGCATCCGGGGCATTGAAGACAACACGGCCGGTAGCAGCGCCCGGTCCCGCGTTCAAACCCTTCGCGAGCAGCCGGCCGCCTTTTACAGCGCTTTCCTTTTCCTTCAGATCAAAAACGGGCCGGAGCAGCTGGTTCAGCTGATCGGGCTCGATCCGCTTCAGTGCATCTTTGTCCGTAATCAGCTTTTCTTCTACCATGTCGACGGCGATCTTAATGGCGGCAAAAGCTGTCCGCTTTCCGATGCGGCACTGGAGCATGAAAAGTTTGCCTTGCTGGATCGTGAACTCGATATCGTTCATGTCCCGGTAATGCCGTTCGAGCGTTTTCCGGATCTTGTCGAGTTCTTTGTAGATTTTTGGATTATCCTTCGCGAGCTGCGATATGGGGAGCGGCGTGCGCGTGCCGGCGACAACATCTTCGCCCTGCGCGTTCATCAGATACTCGCCATAGAACACATTCTCGCCCGTTGCGGCGTCGCGCGTAAACGCAACTCCGGTCCCGGAGTCGTCGCCCATATTACCGAACACCATGGACTGCACGTTGACCGCTGTTCCCCACGATTCGGGGATGTCATACATTTTGCGATAAGCGATTGCGCGGTCGTTATTCCACGAACCGAATACCGCGCCGATAGCGCCCCACATTTGCTGCATCGGCTCCTGCGGGAAGTCGTTGCCTGTCTTTTCTTTGATCGCCGTCTTAAAGAGCGTCACGAGTTCCTTCAGGTCGTCGGCAGTCAACTCTGTATCGAGATGAACTCCCTTCGACTTCTTCTTCTCCTCGATGATTGCTTCAAACGGGTCAATCTCATCCTTGTGGACCGGCTTCAACCCGAGCACTACGTCGCCATACATCTGGACAAAACGGCGGTACGAATCGTACACAAAGCGCGGGTTGTTCGTCTTCTTCACCAGACCTTCTGCTACCTTGTCGTTCAATCCGAGGTTGAGAATCGTGTCCATCATCCCCGGCATTGAAGCGCGTGCGCCGGAACGGACCGAAACGAGCAGCGGATTCTTCAGGTCGCCGAACTTCGCGCCCATCGCCTTCTCCACCTTCGCGATTTGTTTTTTCACGTCGGCCTGAAGCGATTTGGGGTACGAGCGCTTGTTAGCGTAGTAGTAGGTGCACACTTCGGTAGAAATTGTGAAACCTGCCGGCACCGGCAGGCCGATATTTGTCATCTCGGCGAGGTTTGCACCCTTGCCGCCGAGGAGGTTTTTCATTTCAGATTTGCCTTCGGCTTTTCCGTTGCCGAAGTAGTAAACATATTTAGGCATCGTTGTAATTTTTCCTTCTAATAGATGATTATGAGTAGTAGTTCTTGCTTTGGTGTTGATGAATTGCTGGATGTTGTTTTTGATTCCCGTGTATTCGTGTCTCCTCCAAGAATGTACGTGCAACGCCTTCCGCCAACGGATTTGTCGAATCTTTCATTCGCTCCGGGTGCCACTGCACCAGTAATAAAAATGATCTACCTTCCTTTTTAGCCCATTCAGCCGCTTCCACAACACCGTCGTTCGACCGCGCGCTGACCGCAAGGTCCTTTCCCAACCGGTCAATGCCCTGGTGGTGCGTTGAATTGACGCTGCCGCGGCTCTGTCCTGCTATCGCCCCGAGCGCCGTGTCCTGCTGAATCGAAATCTCATGACGACGGTCACCTTCTCCTGTCCCGGTATGAGGCGAGAATCCTTTCAATACCAGGTCCGCATGAAGCGAACCGCCCAGAAATACGTTGACGGTCTGCATTCCCCGGCAAATTCCGAGCACGGGCAGCGACGCGTCCAACGCCTTTTCCAGCACGGCAAACTCAAGTTCGTCGCGACGTTCGTTGACGTCTTTGAAATTCACCCCGTCGTCGTTGCCGCCGTAATGCCGCGGGTGAATATCGCCGCCCCCCGTGAGGATCAGCCCATCGCACGTTTCAACTTCGCCGGGGCTGTCTCCTTCGCGCGTCAGTTCAACAAATTCGATCGCCGGATTGAATCGAAGCAGCCAACCTTTGTACTGCAGGAGCGCCGCTGCCTGCGCCAACTCTCCAGTAATGGCAATCTTCATCTTCAGTTCTTCTTCTCCGCAACAGAAGTAATCAGTTTATTCCATTCCTCTTTCTGATGTATCTCTGCCTCGACTTCGATATAGAAAAAGGGGAACTTTTCAAAGAACTCCGCCTGTGATATCCGCACAAAATCTTTCTCGGTCGTAATGATGAATTCCGCGTTCCATTTTTCTTGTTCGGAAACGATGCGCCGAAGCTCCGAGGGCGAATACCAGTGATGGTCGTGAAACGCGATCATCGAATCCACATGGATTCCGATTTCTTCTAAACTCTGTTTAAAACTCTCGGGTCTTCCGATCCCACAAAAGGCAACCGCATGTTTCCCCCGCACGCTGTTCAGGTCTACAGTGAATTTCGTTTTAGCTCTCCGGAACGCCGTCACACGGTACGAACTTGTCATGATCAGCGCCGCCGAACGGGACCGAATCTGCTCGTCAAGCCGATCGACATTCTCGCCCGGACGCACTTTTGTCAGAATGACCACGTCCGCCCGCTTGAGCGCGCTCAGCGGCTCTCTCCGGAATCCGGCCGGGAGCATCGCCGTCTGAAAAGGAGACTGAGCGGCATCGACAAGAACAATGTCCAGGTCACGGTGCAGGGAGCGATGCTGGAACCCGTCATCGAGGACGATTGCCTTCGCCTTGAGGTTTTCCACTGCATGCTGCGCACCCCTTACGCGCCGTTCATCCACGACCACAGCTGTCCGCGGAAGACGGGCTGCGAGTTGGAATGCTTCATCGCCGGATTCTAGCACCGTCGCTTTCATTGAAGAGCCGTCCGAGACTTCTCTCAACCCTTGAGTGTTGCGGCCGTATCCGCGGCTCACGATCGCTGACCGGATGTTCAATCGCTCGAGCGTCCCCGCGACCAATTCGACAATGGGAGTTTTGCCCGTCCCTCCGGCGGTGATGTTTCCGACAGAGATCACTGGCACGCCGACTTTCTCAACTCGGAATAATTTTAAGTCAAAGAACAGATTCCGCAGAACTACTCCGCATTCGTACAGCCACGCGAAGGGCAATAAGACGGGAACAGGTTTCATGGGGTCCTTCGTCTCAAGAAAAAAGAGCCGCTATCCATGATGCAGCTCCCGTTCAGCCATTTCGCAAAGGCCTTCCAGCTGTGCCTGGCTGCTGCTCAAAAACTCGTCGAGCGGCGCACCCTGCAAATCCTGCGGCACAAGGATTGGTTCGCTGTAACATACGTTGACGCTTGAGAGCGGAAACGGTATCTCGAACCGATCCCAGCTGTGGAGAATTTTCTTCCGGCCAACGGCGATGCCGGCTAAAAACAAAGGCACCTGGGACCGTTGTGCTGCGCGAACCGCTCCCATTTTCATCTGAAATCGCGGGCCCGTCGGTCCGTCCGGCGTCACGCAGAGTGCGTTCCCCGCGCTCAACGCTTCAGCCATCAGTTGCATCGCTTCTTTGCCGCCGGCGCGGCTCGAACCACGAATCAGCGTGTATCCCCAGCGCTCAAGCGTCGCCGAGAGAATCTCGCCGTCTTTGCTCCGACTCACCAGTGCCGCCACTTTTTCACCGCTTTCCGGACGATGGAGAAACCATCCCACAACCATCGACCCATGCCAGAATGCGACCACATACGGCCGCTTCTCTCTCCGGCGTTCTTCAAAGGACTTTGCGTTGAACTTTTTAACGCGCAGCGTACCGCAAAGCCACGATGCTGCAAGCCACAAATACTTTTTTCCGAGCCAATCGAGAATACTTTTCATCGTCGGCTGTCTTTCATCACGCCGGGCTCATCGAGAGAACGGCGTTAGCAACGTTGACAGATGCTCCCTTTGTCCCGAGCTGACCTTTAACAAGAGAGAGATCTTTTCTCATCGTATCCCTCGCTGCATCGTTGCGAAGCAGTGTCTCGGCCGCTTTGACAATCTTCTGGACCGTGGCATTCTGTTGAACCAATTCCGGGACGATTTTCTTCCCGGCCACAATATTGACGAGGCCGATGTTCCGAACCCGGATGAGAAGCCGCGCGATCACGTAGGTGAGCCATGATGTCTTATACACCACGATCATCGGCGTTTCGAAACACGCCGTTTCCAGAGTCGCCGTCCCCGATGTCACAATTGCGAGGTCCGCATATTTCATCACCTCGTGCGTCGCATTCTCCACATAATGCAGGGCGACGTTCGGCGGAAGATAGCGGTCGAAGAGGTCCCGGTGAAGGTTCGGAGCAACGCCCACGACAATTTCGATGTTGTCGGACTTTGCGAGAACTCCTGCCGATCGGGCCATGACAGAAAAGAGATCTTTGATCTCCTGCCTCCGGCTCCCCGGTATCAGAGCAAGAATTTTCCTGGAGGGATCGATGCCGAATCGCTTGCAGAACTGCGCCCGCGAAAACTGCACGTCAAGTTCTTCGAGAAGCGGGTGACCCACAAAGCTTACATTCACGCCGGCGTTCTGATAGATCTTCTCCTCGAACGGAAAGACCACCAGCATTTTGTCCACTATACCCGGCATTCGCTTCACTCTTCCTTTTTTCCAGGCCCAAACCTGAGGACTGATGTAATAGACAACTTTGATCCCATATTTCTTTGCGATGCGCGCAAACCGAAGGTTAAATCCCGGATAATCGATCAAAAGCAACACTTCCGGCTTCTTCAGAACCAGAAGCTGCTCCAGCGTCTTTTCGACCGACCGGATGAGGGGCAGATGCCGCAGCACTTCCAGGAATCCCATGAAGGACAATTCCCGAACATGATACGTCAACGCCATCCCTTCCTGCTTCATTTTCTCTCCGCCGATTCCGAATATCTCAATCGACGGCTGCATCCGTTTCAGCTCTCGTACCACTCCGGCGCCGTGAGCGTCCCCCGAAACCTCGCCCGCGATCATCATAACTCGATTCACCATCGTCATCCCTGTCGTACAAAATAGAGACCAACCATCGCGATCGTGAGAATCGAAAACGCCTGCAGCGTCCGCCGTTCGGACTGCAGACCTCTGGACAAATCCGCGCCCCGATGAAATGAATGGTCGCCGGCGTATCGTGTCAGCCGGGGAACAAAGCGCCGCACATTCTGCACATACCGTTTGTATTCATCTCCGAACGTCTCGGACAAATATTCTTCTTCTTTTTTCACGATCAGCCAATATTGGATCAGAAAGAAAGCGATCGCAATGAGGACTAAATAGGGCGCAAGCGCGTTCGCCATGATTCCGACGCCGACGTACATTGCCATGTTCCCGACATACAGCGGATTTCGGACGTATCCGAACGGCCCGTCCACAAACAAGTGCGTGCCGCCGACGGTCCCCGTCGTTCTCGTTTCAGTCCCGGCGATTGAAACTCCCCAGAACCGTACAGCCTCTCCAAGGAGAGCGAGCACAAAACCGGCCGCCAATGACCCCGCGGTCGGATGCGCGAACACAAGCATCACGAGGATGAAGGGAATCGGCGTGTAGCTTCGCATGTTGAATATTCTCTGCGAGATATCCAAGCATTAACCTCTCATAAACATCTCTTTGCGCGCAAGCTCGGCCGTGCGGCGTTTGCGCGGCCAGCCATGTTCAACGATGCCCTTGAACTTCTCGAGCACGTCATTGAAAGTCTCGAAGCGATAATATGTCACATTCTCGCGCTCGCAAAACTTCAAAAGCGAATCTTTGGCAAAAACCACATCGGCATAACGGGCGGGACAGCAATCCGAACGGCCGTTGCCGATATAGATGATAATGTGTTGATCGCCCGACTTCGTCAGGACATGATTCCGCTTACAGTTCGCACAGAGCGCACACTCCGCGTCCGTGTAGGGAAATCCCGGAGTGATCGTGCCATCCGTTCCGATCGAAAGCGTGTTGGAAGAGACCGGAAGGTGGCCGAGTTTCTCACGGCGCAGGATGCGTTCAATGTATACGTCAAACCCATCGCTCAGAACATGAACGGGTATGAGCTTGTCGGAACAGAACTTTTCGAAACGGTGAAAGCCCTCGTCAATTTCCTGGATGTCGAGAAATGAGTAGAACATTTCGGGGGACAACGACGAGACGGCCGCACACGAACGGCGCCAGTAGTCCTGCGCCCCGGCAGGCGCACCCTCTTCCACAAGAGAGCCGACAGCCGCTTCCTTCCGCGCGCCAAATACCTTGAACATCGAATCGCCGATGTCGTTGCGGGTAATGGTCCCGTCAAAATCCGTAAAAACGATGTATGAGAATTCTGCGGTCATTAGTTTTGAGCCACCGCATTTTCATTGAACCGCACAGAGACGAGTTTCGATACTCCTTCTTCCTCCATCGTGACTCCGTACATCGCATTCGCCGCCTCCATCGTCCTCTTGTTGTGTGTCACGACGATGAACTGCGTGTTGTTGCTGAATTTCCTGAGAATGCGCGAAAAGCGGTCGATGTTGGAATCATCCAGCGGCGCGTCGACTTCATCGAGAATACAGAACGGGCTTGGCTTCACCAAATAGATGGCGAAAAGAAGTGCGATAGCGGTAAGCGTCTTTTCTCCGCCCGAGAGCAAATCGATCGACGTCGGACGCTTGCCTCTCGGTTTGGCGATGATCTCGATGCGGGCTTCGAGCGGATCGACCCCGTCCTCCAGACGCAAATCGCACTCGTCCCCCTCGTCGAACAAACCCTTGAACGTAGCGATGAAATTATCCCGGATCTTCGCGAAAGTATCTCCGAAAGTACGCTGAGCGGTATCGTTAATTTCCTCGATGGTTGATAAGAGGGTTTTTTCAGCTTCGATGAGATCGCTTCGCTGCGTGGTAATAAATTCGAGCCGCTCGCTCTCTCCCTTGAACTCATCGAAAGCCGCAAAGTTCACCGGCCCAAGCGAAGCGATCTTCTCCTTCAGCGTCCGCGCTTCTTCTCGAACACCGTCGATGTCAAACTCCTTCGCATCGGCGTATTCCTTCAGTTCGAGAAGGAATCCGTATTCTTCCCTTGCACGGGTGACAAGGTTCTCGGACTTCAAGGTAAGTTCCGACAGTTTGATCTCAAGCTCATGGCTGACGCCCATCGAATCATCGTGAAGCCGCCGCTCGTCCTTGATTTTCAATTCAATATCGTGCATCTGATTCCGCTTCGCATTGAACTCCGTATCGACACTTTTCCTCTTCTCGACCATCTCGTGGAGGTCCGCATTGAGCTGTTGGAGCTCAGCCTCAGTCTCCTTAAGCTCTCCGGCGAGCCTTTCAATCTCAAGTTTTGCCTCTGCAATGTCGCGGTCGCGCTGAGAGAGTGTCGCAGCGATATTATCGATCGTCTCGCGTGTGTACTCAAGTTCGCGGGCGATATTCTTCTCTTCGTTCTGAAGATTGAGGAGAGCAACATGCGCCTTGTTGGTGAGGTCGGAATATTCGCTCCACAAGGCTTCCATCGTTTCCATTTCGCTCGTCGCAGCCCCGGAATTCTGTTCGCCGGCAGACTTCTCTTTCTCAAGGCGTTCGATCTCCGGCAGAAGCGTATCCGATTCTTTCTGCAGTTCTTCCGCCTCGGCGGCGAGCTTGGAATTCTCCGAGGTATTCCGCTCCATGTTCTCGTTGATGCGCTTCTTCTCGAATTCAATCTGCGCGATCCGCATTTCCACGCCGGTCATCTGCTGCTCGATACGTTTCGCATTTTGAGCGAGGGTTTTCACTTCTATGCCGGCGAGGGCTCGTTCTTTCGCCGCGATCTCGCTGCGCAGCTTTACCAGCGATTCGTCCAGGAGAGAGGTTTCGCTTTCAAGCTCGGCGATTTGGCTCTTCTTGCCGATCAATCCCCCGTCGTCTGCCCGGGCGCTTCCGCCTTTCAGGACTCCCTGGCCCGTGACGATTTCCCCGTCGAGCGTCACGCACTTCAACATGGACCCGCCGCCTACCAGCCGCGAGCCAGCACCGACGTCCTCGACAAGGAGCGTGTTGTCAAAAAGATATTCGGCGAGGTCGCTGAAAATTGGTTCGCACGTCACCACGTCGCCCGCCCACCCGATGATTCCATCCCCGGCAGCAGGCTGCCGCTCGTTTCCGATCGCCGGTATGCGGTCGAGGCAAATAAACGTTGCTTTGCCTTTTTGATTTTTCTTAAGAACCTCAATCCCGCGATAGGCTTCTTCAATATTCTTCACGACGATGAAGCTTGCCACTTCGCCGAGCGCTGCTTCAATCGCGACGCGGTACTTGGCATCGGTCGAAATGGCATCGGCCACGGTTCGCTGCACATCGGCCTGCCAGTCCTCGCTGGTAATGAGAAATTTTGTTCCTTCCGAAAATCCATCGTAGCTTTCCACCAGCCCCTTGAGAAATTCAAGCCTTGCTCTGCGGCGATCCAAAACGCCCCGGATTTCAAACTCCTTGTTTCGCCACGATTCAATCTCTTTTTCGATGTTCGATTTCGTGGTCTCGCTTTGATGAACGGCAACTTCCGCTTCTGCAAACTGTCTTCTCAGTTCGCGGTCTTCCGCGCTGAGCTGGTTCACCAGTTCGGAGTTTGTCTCAACTTCGTTCTTATAGATCCCATTCTCCTCGTTGGAGAAATCAATGCGGCCGTGAATATTCTCGATTCTCGCCTTCGTTCGCTCGTATTCCTGGCGTTTCAGTGAAATGTCGTTCAGCAGCCCGATGATGAGATCCTGGAGATGCTTCACTTCCGCCTTTTTTGCGTCGAGCTGGAGGGTGAAGGCATCAAGCTCTTCCTTCTTCACAGCATAGTATCGTTCGGCTGTATCCACCTTCTCATGGGTTTGATCGATGGAGGTCCTGAGCTCTTTCGATCGTCCCTGCAGTTCCTCTTCCTGCCGGCGCAGCTCGACCTTGTCTTTCTCGTACCTTTCAATCGAAGAAGCCAGCGATTTCTTCCGCTCGCTGGATGAAATCTGGCGCTGCTGAACGCTGTTCATCTTCTGTTGTTGCTCAGACAAATCGCTTTGAGCGTCGGTCAGCCGCGCCTCAAGTTCCTCAAGCTCTTTCCGCAGGACATCGAGGAGCGTTTCTTTGCTCGTCAGTTCGGTGTCGATGCGTTCCTTCTCCGTTCGCGCCCGTTCAAGTTCCTTCCTCAACGGCTGGATCAGGCCTACGAGATGCGCATACTCCCGCTCCAGGAGAGTCACCTCGAGAGCGCGGAGTTGCTGAGATGCTTCGTTATATTTTTCGGCCTTTTGAGCCTGGCGCTCGAGCGAATTCACTGCCTTCTGGACTTCTTTGACGATATCGTTCACCCGCACGAGATCCTGCTGGACGGTATCGAGCCTGCGGTATGCTTCCTTCCGGCGGTGTTTGTATTTCGTAACGCCAGCCGCCTCTTCAAACAAACGACGCCGTTCATCTGTCCGGTCGCTCAGAATCGTCTCCACCATTTTCAGCTCGATGACTGAATATGCGTCGGATCCCATGCCTGTATCCATAAAGAGATCCTTGATATCCTTGAGCCGGCACAGAGTCTTGTTGAGATAGTATTCGCTTTCTCCGGATCGATAGACGCGGCGGGTGATCGTCACTTCAGAGTATTCGGTGGGAAGAATCCCCTTGGTATTTTCGATGGTCAGAGAAACATCCGCCATGCCGATCGGCTTTCGTTTCTTTGTCCCGTTGAAGATAACATCTTCCATCTTGTCGCTGCGCAGCGTGCTCGGACGTTGTTCACCGAGCGCCCAGCGGATCGCGTCGACGACGTTCGTCTTGCCGCAGCCGTTCGGACCTACGATCGCAGTGATCCCCGAGTCGAAATTCAGATGGACTTTGTTCGCAAACGACTTAAAACCGACAACTTCTAACTTCGAAAGATACATTATTCCCTTCTGCCGTTCAGTTCGAAGCCGGAATGACGGTGCTGATCATGAATCGGATATACGCAGTCGTCGAGTGAGCGAAGTCAAAATATCCGTACAGCAAAATTCCCATAGCCGCGATTGCCACGATCCCGATGGCGTACACCTTGATCGATGAACTGTCATAAATAATCGATATCCCCTTCAAGGTTCTGAACAGAATCCAGACCATCACAAACGCGAAGATCATGAGAACCGGAAGCACATAGACGTCACTTTCCATAACGCGATAGAGGATCATGCCGATCGGAATAAAGATCACCATCGGGAGCGTTGACCAAACAGCGACGGAGTATGAATGAAAAAGGTACACCTTCGTACGGACGAAGAATGAAAATACCTGAACAAGCACCGTCACAATAAACATCCAGGCGAAACAGGCCAGTCCGCCGTAGGCGATACATTCGATGGGATGCCAGATCAGCCCAATCAACACGCTCTTGAAAGAGTCGGAAGTGACGCCGAGTGTCAGACTGTAGTCCAGGACGGTGCTGGAACGGAAATGGTACAGAATGCTCGATACCACGATGGCAAACGTGACGGCTACGATCGCCGACAGGATCGCCGTATGAAGGTTCGAGAGAATACGCTGGTCCCGGATGTCGGCAAAGAAGTTATACGGGCGTCTCGCTGCGCGGAAGACGCTCTCGCGAAAACGGCGATCGGAGTTCAGGAGCCAGAAGAAAAGGATGAGCAGAACCAGCCCCAGGAGAACGTAGATTACCGGCGACGAAATCGAATGCGTGCCGATCGGAAGAGCAGCGATTTTTTCACCCAGGAACATCGATCGAACGATCTCATAGGCGATTTTTTTCTCGCGGTTAAACTCAACGATTCCGTTGGTATACAGCTCGGGCGTCTCCGACTGAACCGTCAGCAAGGGGCGGTCTCCCTTCCAATCCTGAAAGCTCCAAATGAAACTCCCCGCAACGTCAGACTCTTTGATGACATCATAGCGTTGGAACAAGTATCGCGCCTGCGCCTCCTGCGACATCGGATCGCTGTAACCGTTCCGGTTGTGAATCTCGACCGGCTTGCCGTAGCGTCCAACGATGACGGGTTGATCTGCGTGGATTTGCTTCCACTTAAGGAGCGTCGACTTAAAGCCCTTCAGGTCATATCCCGCTAATCGAAGCCCAGTGATATCGACCAAGGACGAATTCTCTGTGTCGTCGAGCGACATAGAGATATAATACGTCAGCCGGTTGTCTGCAGATTTTGCCAGACTCTGAAGCCGCTCGATAAGGACTTTCGCCCGCGAGTCGGCAGATTCGAAACCGTCTCCGAATCCCCAGGCGATAAGGGAGGGATGATTCTTATCCCGATGAATCATCTCTCTCGTATAGTTCTCTACCAGCGTTCGGTAATTTTCAGCGGCAAAGATATCGGCAGGGACTTCGTAGAGTGGAATCTCTTCCAACGCAAGGAGGCCGTACTGGTCGCAAAGATCGAGCATGAAGGGATGAGGCGGGTGGAAGCCAAAACGAACAGCGTTGGCGCCGAGATTCTTTATGAGGACAATATCCTTTTCCATCTGTTCATACGACAACGCGCTCCCCTGATCGGGTGAATCCTCGCACCAGACAATTCCGCGCAGTGTAACGGGAGCTCCGTTGAGAACGACACTTCGCTTTTCCTTGCCGATCGTTCGAATGCCGGTCTGTATCTTGAATTCGTCCAGCACGATGGCTGTTTTTGCTTCGCCGGTTGAGATTGTGGCTTTCAGTGAATAGAGGTTTGGCTGGTCGGGATTCCACATTTTCGGATTGGGAACCAGAACCGTGGCCTGCACGACAATATCCCTGTTTGTTTCCGGCGTGAAGGCGACAGGAAGGCTTTTACCCGCAGCAACGCCGCTGGCTTTTTCCGAAACTTCAAGCGCAAGGGTCATCGGAGCAGCGCCGGGCCGATCCCCGAAGCTGAGTCTCGATAGATCGCGGCTGGAAATTACAGCCTTCACCGAAAGCTTAACCATCTTTGGGTCAAGATTCTCAGGTTCAACCGTCAAGTCATCAATCCAAACAGGCGGGGTGGCGACGATAAATATATCCCTGAAGATGCCTCCATAATTCTTCCATCCGCCGATCTGCTGCCGAAGAGGAAGCGTGCTCTTCGAGTTGAGCGAATTATCGACAACTACCCGAATGACATTCTCGCCGCCAAGTTGCAGCGTGTTCTCCGGGATCAGGAAAGAAAAAGAGGAGTAGCCGCCTTCATGCTTGCCGATGAAAACTTCATTGAGGTAGACTTCCGCCTGGTAATTGATCCCGTAGGCGACAAATTTCAGACTGTGGGCCGCTAAAAGGTATGCAGGAAGGTCGAATTTTCGCGTAAATATGATTTTTCCGTCAAAATCGACAGCGGAGGGTACAAGAATTTCGCTCCACGTAGCCCCTTCATCAGTGGAAAAATTCCACTTGCCCGACAAATCGATTATAGACCTGGTCGACGAGGATAAATTAAGAACCTCGGGGCGCGATTTTTGTCCATTTTCGTAGATCTGGGTCTTTGAGAACGAGACAGCGGAAAAGACGAGAAGACAGCTAGCAGCGAGGAAAAAGCGATATATTGAGGTTTGCAATAATGGACTCAAAATTATGGAAGAATAGAGCAATTTCCTAACATCTGGAGCTAAACAAGTCCTTTATTCCATCAAATATAATACACAAGAGCCCGAAAAGCAATGAAAATAAAAATGCTCTAAGCCACTATAAATTAGCGACTTAGAGCAACTTGCGAACGTAGAACTCAAGAAATTTGGCCGAATTTACTGCTAATCTGGCCGATCCTATGCAGCCGCAATTATGGCAGAAAAGGAATCGGCTTTGAGGCAGGCCCCGCCAACCAGTGCGCCGTCGATATCAGCCTGACCCAGAAGTTCTTTCGCATTGTCCGCCTTCACGCTTCCGCCATACTGAGTGATGAGTTTTTCAGCTACGTTCCACGAATACAACTGAGCGACAAGTTTGCGGATTAACTGATGGACTTCTTCCGCCTGCTGCGGTGTAGCATTTTTTCCTGTCCCTATCGCCCAGACCGGTTCGTATGCCACGATGACATTGTCCAGCTCGGCCGGAGTGAGGCCGGCAAGCACACCTTTAATTTGCGCTGTGATAACTTTGTCCGTGATTTGTTTCTCGCGTTCATCGAGCGTTTCCCCGACGCAGATAATCGACTTCAATCCCCCGGCAAGGACCTTCTTTGCCTTTTGATTTATCAGTTCATTGGATTCATGGAAATATTGTCTCCGCTCTGAGTGCCCGACGATAACATATTCGCACCCCGCGGATTTGAGCATCTTGAGAGAGACTTCTCCCGTATAGGCGCCGTCGTCGTGTACCGAAACATCCTGAGCGCCTAATTTGATACTGCTCCCCTTGAGGAGCTGCTGGGCAACGACCAGCGACGTGAATGGGGGACAGACGATGACGTCAGCTTTTGCATTGACGACCGATTTTTTGAGGCTTTCAATGAGTTCCGCAGTCTCGAAAACATCCTTGTTCATTTTCCAATTTCCGGCAATAACTTTCTTTCTCATGGATTTCTCTTTCGTGTAAGTATCAGCGTAAGATGAAGAATGATGATGTGAGTTAAGTGTTTCCTAGTTTCTTCCTTAGAATCTCATTCACTACTTTGGGATTTCCTTTCCCCTTCGTCGCTTTCATTGCCTCGCCCACAAAGAATCCCAGCAATTGCGCCTTCCCCTTTCTGTACTCTCCCAGCTGTGCAGGGTTCTTTGACAGAATCTCGTCGATGATTTTTTCGAGAGCGCCAGCATCCGAAACCTGAACGAGTCCCTTTCGCTCGACAATAACCTTGGGATGTTCCTGTGTCTTGAGCATTTCGTCGAACACTTCTTTTGCAATTTTCCCGCTGATCACTCCGTCGCCGATGAGATTCACCATCGCAGCCAGGTTGGAAGGCGTGACGGGAAAGTCTGAAACCTTCAGGTGTTCGTCGTTGACGACCCGCAAAACGTCCGTCATCACCCAATTGCTGATCGACTTGTATCCCTCCGGGGCTTTGGCCGACAGGTGAACGGCCGCATTCTCGTAGTAATCTGCCAGATCCTTTTCAACAGTGAGGATGTCCGCATCGTACTTGGGCAGGCCGAACTGTTCAATAAAACGATTCCGGCGTTCCCTTGGCAGCTCCGGGAGCGTCGACCGTATTTCGGTTATCCATCTCTCGTTCACCAGTACCGGTACCAAATCCGGATCGGGAAAGTATCGATAGTCGTGAGCCTCCTCTTTGCTGCGCATGGAAACAGCGACGTTCTTGTCCGCGTCCCAGAGAAGTGTTTCCTGTATGACACTTCCGCCATCCTCGATCAACCCGACTTGACGATCGATTTCATACTCCAGCGCACGCTCGACATGTCTGAAGGAGTTCATATTCTTCACTTCGGTCTTCGTCCCGAGCTTCTTCTCGCCTTTCAGACGGACCGAAACGTTTGCATCGCAGCGCAAACTCCCCTCTTCCATATTGCCGTCACAAATACCCAGATATGTCACGATTTGCTTGATCATGGCAAGATACTGGTGTGCCTCGTGGGGTGAACGGATATCCGGCTCAGACACGATTTCGATAAGAGGAACCCCGCATCGATTGACATCGACGAGAGTGTCGACATCCACATCGTGGATTGATTTCCCCGCATCTTCTTCCATGTGGATGCGGGTGATCCCGATCCGTTTCGTCGTTCCGTCATTCAGCTCCGCGTCGACATATCCAAGAAGGCAAATCGGCTCCTCATACTGCGAGATCTGGTACCCCTTCGGGAGGTCTGGATAAAAATAGTTCTTTCTTGCGAACACAGACTTCGGTGCAATCTGGCAGTGTGTCGCGAGACCCATTTTGAGGACGAAGTCCACGACGCTCTTATTCAGAACCGGCAGCACGCCCGGCATTCCGAGACATACCGGACAAGAGTTTGAATTCGGGGAGTTCCCGAACTTCGTTGTGCAGCTGCAAAAAGCCTTGGAGTTCGTCAGGAGCTGCGCGTGGACTTCGAGGCCGATGACCGCTTCGTATTTATCGTTGATTGTCATGGTCTGAGTTTGGCTCAAGCCGCAAGTGCGTTCGTTACTTTCTCAGCTGCATCTTTCAGGTTCTCAGCAACAAGAAAACTCATGCCCGATTTCTTGAGAATCTCTGCCGCGAGGTCCGCATTGGTGCCGGCCAGCCGAATCACAATAGGGATTTTTACCTCGACTTTTTTCGCCGCTTCCACGACTCCGGTCGCCACGCGATCGCAGCGGACAATTCCTCCGAAGATATTGATCAGGATGGCTTTCACGTTTTTGTCGGCAAGGATTATCTTGAAACCGCTTTCAACGGTCTGCGCGTTTGCACCGCCGCCGACATCGAGAAAATTCGCGGGGTCTCCCCCTGCGAGCTTAATGATGTCCATCGTTGCCATGGCGAGTCCGGCGCCGTTGACCATACAGCCAACATTACCGTCAAGTTTAATGTAGTTGAGGTTCGACTTCGATGCCTCGATCTCCAGGGGTTCTTCTTCATCAAGGTCCCGGAGCTGTGCAAACTCTGGATGGCGGTAGAGCGCGTTGTCGTCGAAGTTGATTTTTGCGTCGAGCGCCAGCACATTTCCCTCCTTTGTAAGAACGAGCGGGTTAATCTCGGCGAGGGAGGCATCGGTGGCTTCATAGGCCTTATAGAGCGCAAGCAGAAATTTTACGCCATTCTTAAACGCTTCGCCGGTAAGGCCGAGGGCGAAAGCCACTTTCCGGGCTTGAAACTGCCGCAGTCCGACGGAAGGATCCACGTGTTCTTTCACGATCTTCTCCGGCGACTCGGCGGCCACCTTTTCGATTTCAACTCCCCCTTCGGTCGAAGCCATTACGACATTCATCGATTTGGCGCGATCGAGTGTGATGCCGACGTACATTTCCTTTGCGATATTGATGCCTTGTTCAACGAGAAGCCGCTTGACAACTTTGCCTTCGGGCCCGGTTTGATGCGTCACAAGCCGCATTCCAAGAATGCTCGAGGCCAATGTTTTCACCTCGGCGAGGCTCTTTGCCACTTTGACCCCTCCTCCTTTTCCTCTCCCGCCTGCATGGATTTGAGCCTTCACGACCCAGACACTCCCTCCAAGCTTTTCAGCCGCGGCGACCGCTTCGTTAACAGAAAAAGCAACACTTCCCTCCGGCATTGCCACGCCGTATTTCCGGAGTATTTCCTTTCCTTGGTACTCATGTATTTTCATCGAAACTCCTCAAAGGATACATATCGTTGCCGGATTTTAACCGCCCAAGATCATTTTATCTTTTCTGAAATCGCCTTCGCTTGAGTGAAAAGAAGGAGATAATCGCGCCCGCCCGCTTTCGAATCGGTCCCCGACATGTTGAATCCCCCGAAGGGGTGCACGCCAACGAGGGCTCCGGTTATTTTCCGATTCACGTAAAAATTGCCCACATGGAATGACTTTTTGGCCTTCTCGATTTTCTTCCGGTCCTTCGTCCACACTCCGCCGGTGAGCCCATACTCAGTATTATTCGCGATCTCGAGGGCGTGATCGAAATTCTTCGCTTTGATCACGGCGAGTACCGGGCCAAAAATTTCCTCCTGTGAGATCGTCGAGTTCGGTTCAACGTCTGCGATCACCGTCGGCTGGATGAAGTAACCG
This sequence comes from uncultured Chitinophagaceae bacterium, assembly GCA_964384415.1. Classification (GTDB taxonomy): domain Bacteria; phylum Bacteroidota; class Ignavibacteria; order UBA10030; family UBA8401; genus JAGVPT01. The sequence continues at coordinate 30,489 of CAYLMV010000011.1, forward strand.
TTCCCTTCGGTTCGCTTCCCGCCGGCGATAAGCCGTCCTCCCTCTTGCAGGCCTTTTGCGATATAGGCCAATATCTTTTCTTGCGCGCCTCGATTAACCACCGGCCCCATAAAATTTCCCGGGTCATCTGAAACGCCCACATTCAGCTTCGCGACTTTTTCTTTCAGTAGTTCCAGAAATCTGTCATAGACTTTCTCCACGACAATCGCACGTGAAGCCGCGGAACACTTCTGACCTTGAAACCCGAATGCAGAGGCCACCGTAGCCTGCGCGGCCTGTCCAAGGTCTGTATGATCATCAATGATGATCGAATCTTTTCCACCCATCTCTGCGACAACCCGCTTCAGCCATCTCTGACCCGGCTGAACTTTTGCCGCAAGCTCATTGATATGGATCCCCACTTCCTTTGATCCAGTAAACGAGACAAACCTCGTTTTAGGATGCGCGACGAGCGAGTCTCCGACTGACGCGCCGGAACCGGTGACGAAATTTATCACTCCCGCCGGAAGACCCACCTCTTGCATCAAAGAAAAGAATCTCCATCCGGTAAGAGGAGAATCGCTCGACGGCTTGAGGACTACCGTATTTCCTGCAACGACAGCGGCGGAAGTCATTCCAACCAGAATCGCCAGGGCAAAATTCCACGGGGGAACAACCACGCCGACCCCGAGCGGGATGTATCGCAGTTCGCTTTTTTCTGTCGGAATCTTGGTGACGGGCTGGGGGCCCGCAAGACGCAGCATTTCCCGCGCGTAGAATTCCAGGAAATCAATCGCCTCGGCCGTGTCAGCATCGGCCTCCGGCCAGGTCTTCCCTACCTCGTAGACCATTGTGGCGCTGAACTCATGCTTTCGCTTCCGCATGATCGCGCCGGCCTTGAACAAATAGGCGGCTCGCTTCTTAGGGTCGACAAGCTTCCACTCCTCAAATTTTGCGGATGCCGCATCGATCGCCTGAAGTGCAAGCGGAACAGTTGCCTTTTGAAAAACGCCGACGACTTCGTTCGGGGTGGAAGGATTGTAGGAGTTCAGCTTCTCGTCTGCGCGATATTCCTTCCCGCCGACGACGATCGGATACTCCTTCTGAAACTCCGAGCGAATTTTCGCGAGCGCCTTTTCCATCGCCTTCCGCTCAACTGGTTTCGTGAAATCAGTCAGCGGTTCATTTTTGAATTTTGAAATTGTCATATCGGGTCCTTGATACCAAATCAATATTGAAAAAATAGTAAGATCTTTGCGAGGCTGTTTTCAGCGCAGCGCCATCACCACGGCGCCGTACGCCGGCGGAGCCATCGGCTCGATGATTTCGATTTCGGGGAACGTTATTCCGATTTGCCGGAACAATGCCGACCTCAATGGAGTGTCGTTCGAGATCAGGCCGCCGACGAACGAAAGCGGAATCTTTCTTCTCACCACTTGTTTCTCTCCCCCGGTGAATTTCCGGACGAGAGCACGTACATGTTCCGTGAGAGCCAGCGACGACATCTGAATAATCTCAGCTGCGGCCGCGTCTCCGTCTTTTGCTGCATCCATCACAGACGGAGCGATCGTTGAAAAATCCAGATTGTTGCGATAGACCGAGGCAATGACGTCTTCGGGCTTCTTCAATCCGAATCTCTTTGCGATCAAAGCCGCAAGGCCCGTTGCTCCGGAGCGTCCATCCATCTGGCGGCAGACAGCGATGAGAGCTTGCCGGCCGATAAAATACCCGCTCCCTTCATCGCCCAAGATCCGGCCCCATCCTCCCGTGCGATGGACCCTGCCTTGCTCATCTTTTCCAAAAGCGATAGAGCCCGTCCCCGCGATAAGAATGATGCCGGCATTTCCTCTAAACGCCCCTTCAAGGGCAACGCGGGCATCGCTCTCGATTCGCACTTTTCGTATTCGAATCTTCTTTGAGGCGAGCAGTTTCTGCAGCGCCGCGGTCATCTTCTTCTGGTCAGCAAGCCTTCCGGCTCCTGCCAGGCCGATCGTCATCGCCCTGATGCTCTGTGTCGATGAACCGGCAGACTCGCAGCATTCCCCGATCAATGAGAGAAGGGCGCGAGCAACTTTATCAAAACCAACTATTTGCAGATTCGCTGGCCCCGAAACGTGCTGACCAACGACGTTCCCCTTCAGGTCGGAAATAAGTGCCAGCGTTTTCGTCCCGCCGCCGTCGATACCGATGACGAATTGTGGAGGTCTCATTGCAAAAACGCCGTCATTATTGGCCGTAGTGGACTAAATTACGAAGATATGGATAGAGAATCAAGAAAA
>CAYLMV010000011.1:32846-44081 GCA_964384415.1 uncultured Chitinophagaceae bacterium
GGCGCCAGAGGACTTCAGATCGTCTTCCGTCCGAACTCAGGATCGATCTTCACGTACGATGCAACAATAAAACCAGGAATCGTTGAAAGCATGATCCACAGAAAGAAGTTCTTATAGCCTATCGCTTCTTGCACAACTCCGCTCGCCATCCCCGGCAGCATCATACCAAGCGCCATGATGCCCGTGCAGATCGCATAGTGAGCGGTCTTGTGTTCGCCATCTGATATCATGATCATATACATCATATAAGCGGTGAATCCGAATCCGTAGCCGAATTGTTCTACCGCGACGGCGGCATTGATGATAAACAAATTTCCCGGCTGTGTCTGTGAGAGATAGACAAAAACCAGATCGGGCAGATGTATGGCGAGCACCATCGGCCAGAGCCAGAACCTGAGCCCATGGCGTGAGATCACGTATCCGCCGAGCAGGCCGCCGATTGTCAGCGCAAGAATGCCGACCGTACCGTACACGATCCCTACTTCAGTAGTGCTTAAACCGAGGCCCCCAACAGCATTCCCATCGAGCAGAAACGGAGTAACAAGTTTTACGAGCTGCGCCTCTGCGAACCTGTAGAGAAGAAGGAATGCCAGCACCAACCCAATTTTTTCTTTCCTGAAGAAGAGCGCGAAGATGTGTACGAACTCTTCGAATGGGCGCCGGGTCCCTTCCTTTCTCTGTACTCCGTCGGAAACCGGAAACGGGAGAACGATCTTGTGATAGATGCAGAACACAATGAAAACGACGGCGGCTGCGCCAAAGGACCAGCACCACGCCGTCCTGATGTTGCCTCCGGTGTGGTTTTCCAGATACCCGGCCAGCACAACGAGTGCTCCCTGTCCGCTGATCATTGCGATGCGATAGAAGGTGCTTCGAATACCAACAAATGCCGATTGCTGTTTTTGTGGAAGCGCCAGCATGTAGAAACCGTCCACGGCAATGTCGTGTGTCGCCGAGCTGAACGCCATCAACCAGAAGACAGCGAGCGAGTACCGGAAATACCCCGAGAGCGGAAGTGTCAAAGCGACGGCTGCGAGCATCCCTCCAATAACGAGCTCGGCAACCACGATCCAGTTTCGCTTCGTTCCAAACATCTCCACGAATGGACTCCAGAGCGGCTTGATCACCCATGGAAGGTAGAGCCAGCTGGTGTAGAAAGCGATTTCCGCGTTTGAGATTCCCAGACGCTTATACATGATGACCGAAACAGTCATCGCGACGACGTAGGGAATTCCTTCAGCAACATAAAGCGATGGAACCCATGCCCATGGGTTCCGGGTTCGTTGGCTGTTCCTTGTGACGAGGGTCTCTGTCGTCATGTCGCCGATCTCATTCTCGATGATTGCCGTTAATACAGCTTCGACAGCTCGCTCTGTCTGAAGTAATGTCCTAAAATCGTCTCGCTATTGATCCCCCTTGACGCCATCACCGCCGCGCCGATCTGGCACATGCCGACTCCGTGTCCCCATCCCGCTCCATACAGGAGAAAATGCTTCGGCACTCCGTTCTCATCCCGTTCCGTCATCACGATAAAAGCCGAGCTGTAGAGATGAGTTTCAGAAAGCCAGCGGCGTATTTCTAGTTCCTTCCCCAACACCAATGTCTTTTTGGATCCTTCGATACGAAGCCTGACGATCCGTCCGGATGGACCGCGTTGAATCGGAGCGAGGTTCAGCAGCGTGCCGAAATCGATCCCCGATTTTTGCTTGATGAGGTTCTCGAGTTTTTCCCTTTCGTAGTCGATCACCCATCTGAAAAAGTTCGTTGTGTTCCAATCGAACGAGGGAAGGATTTGGTGCAGGAAGGCCTGGTCTATGCAATTGCAGTAGGCGCTTGGATTGGAGAGAATCCAGTCTTCGGCCTCGCCCTCGGCGGCAATCGCTGGCAGGCTCTTTTCAGAATCGGAGACTGAGACAAGATATGGCAGGTGCCTCTCCTCCCATGCGCTTTCGAATTCTTCCGTACGGCCTCCACAGGCTTTCGAAAACCGCGCGTCACAGATTTCCCCGCGATACGTTATGAAGAAACCGCGCGTTGCTTCAACAGCATCGACCGCCTTGCGGGATCCTGCTCTGGCAAGTCCCTGGTATCGCTGGCAGTGATCGTCCGCGCAGACATCATACAGATCGTGGTCTTCACGGTCGTACCAACGAAGCAGTTCGCCATCCGCCTCGATACCACGGGGTCGCTCTTTTTTGTTCCCTCCAGGCTTGCTCAACATCGCAGCCAGCCAGCTCCGTGAAACGATGGCATGCGCCTTCAGAAATTCAAATGGAGCTTCGCCGCTCATTTCGGACGCGACGACGCTCGCGAGATAATCTTCAAGGTTGATCTCGTTGATCGCCGCCAGCGTGCCATCATCGCGCTGCCTGAACCGCAACGCTCCGGCAAATTCCTGATCCTCCTCGTTCTCCCAATGGAACTTCAAACCGATGGTCACGCGCTTCAATGTGAAAGTTCCTCCGGCATCAGGCCGGCAGAACAGATCAGTCTCCTTGTAGACATATTTTGATTTGTTGCAGGAAATGACAAGGGCTTTTCCTTCGGACCGCACGCTGAATTCCCCGACGATCCGGTCCGCGCCGTTGACCGTAAAGGCGCCGTTGAAAATGCCGCGCACCTCGCGGCACCGGTCAAGCACTCCTACATTAATTTTGGGTTCCTCTGCGATCACAATCCTTTCACCATTCAAATATCCCGGAACGAGTCTTGGCAAACGTTCGTCGACATTGTATTCTACATCGCATCGAAGATTCTTTCCAGCTCCCGATCGGATACCGAAACTTCATCCAAGATGGACTCGAGCATTTTCGCGTCAATGCGATCAAAGTCCATTCTCCGCGGCGTGATAATCAGGCCACCCATATCGACAAGCGCCGGGCTCACGAGGACTCTCTCGTTCCCTTCTCGATAGAAAACGTCCGGACGATGTTTCCGTCGCGGGAACACAATCGACCTCCATACTCCGTCCTGAAATGTGGAGAGCAAGTTCATTTTCGGCTCCGGCGATGTCGCATCCGATTTCTCCATGACAATGAGAAGCTTTGCCAACGCGGCCGCCATTTTTTCTTTCTTCTGTGAGTCCATAACAATAACTCGTCTGCCATAATCGGCCAGCGACGAGTAGTTTACCGCGTTAAACATCTTCTTTCTCACCAGTCGCGTTTGAACTTTCGCATCGCTCTCAACGGGTATTCCTCCAGCCGGAGATAGCTGAAAATGCAAATGGTCGGGAGCAGAGGCACCGCACTCCGGCCCGTTGTAGAAAACCGAGAACTCCCCGCTCACGGCTTCTGTCAGCGATAAAAGCGTCTCGATGTGCGCCCCAAGAAGCTGCGGAACATGCTTCACGCTCGAAACGGTAAAATGCCTTTCGAAGATTGGGTTCGGGTTGCACAAAATCAGGAAATCCCCGTCAAACGAGATTGCTTTCTGACTTTCAGGAAGGTTCTCCGGACAGAGAAAACATTTTCGCTCCCGGACAGTTTTGTCGTCGACTTTTGCATCCGTGCTGACGATTCGCCTTGGGTTCCATTGAAGTGTGACCGAAAATCCATTGCAGTTGATCTCGCGTACCTCAATGGAACTGAGTGCACGATACCCCTCTGCCAGCTGCGGCCAAGCCCGTTTCTGTTCAATGAGAAGAGATGTCAAAAGTTTCGCGGCGGTTCCAGGCGGCGAGCCGGCGTTGACAGATGCAAAGTGATCTTTAGGAAGCAATGGATTGTCGAAGAAGGAATTAACGTTTTCGGTTCATTTGTTGCCGGGCAATTATTTCGACCGTTCTCAGAAAGTCTTTGTAGGAATCATTCCGGTTGGCATTCTCAATGGTCAACGAGGCGTCCGAGTTCCCTTCCCACCGCCGGCACAGATATAGCGGCTCGTATATCCTGCCGATACGGTACTCACGGGAAAGCCGGAGCACCATGCCGTAATCCTCACCATAGCTGACGTTCGGGAATCGAATTGTGCGGCACAAGGCCGTGTTGAACGCTCGCGGCGCGCCCAAGCCGTTGATCCGAAGGGCATTATTCCGGCCGTTCTTCGGCGTCCACTCCTTGTGATCGATGACTCCGGGAGGGATTTCCCGCAGAGACATGTCGACGAGCCTGTATGCACCGATCACCATCGCCAAACTGGCGCTCTCGAACGGCTTCACCATCTTCGCCAACGCCGTTTCATCTGCAAAGAGATCATCCGAATCCAACTGGACGGCATATTTCCCGCATCGATCCGAGGTCATGGCCTCATTCCAACAGCCGCCGATGCCGAGATCGAGACGTTTTGGAATGATATGGCACAAAGCGGGTTCCCTGCCGGCCAACGCTCCAACAACTTCGGTGGTTCCATCTGTCGAGTGATTGTCCACGACGATAACGTTGAATGGAAAATCCGTTTTCTGGCCGAGCGCGCTTTTGATCGCCTCTGTGATCGTGCTTTTGCGATTGCGGACCGGGATCACGACACTCGCCAAGCCGGGAAAAGTTATCGCTGTTTTCGGTACCCGTTTAAATACCGGCTTCAGGTATGCATCGATATGTTTGAGATACCCGATAGCGACCTCTTCCATTTCCTTTTGCACCCGGCGGTTTTTCGGATCGACGTACTCAAACTGCTCTTCCGCTGCAAGAGGTACATCGGATGCGTGGCATGTGGAGAGGTACTCTCTGATATGGATTAGCCTCTGGTCAATCGATATCTTGAGGCGAAGATCGTAGAGCCCGGCGTGGCGCGTACGCGGCAGAGTCCCGTATTTCTTCAAAGCAGCACGTGAAGCCGAGACTGAAAGGAGCATGAACGGACCAAAATCGAAGTTGTCGCGAATACTTCCGAGCTGGTAGTCCTGGACCGGATGATCCGATCGCATCCCGTTCTTGATTTCATAATAGTCCGAATAGACGATGCCGGCCCGCGTCTCGTCGCCTACGTCAATGAAACGTTCGATCGTGTCACTCCCAAGATCGATCTGACCGCTGTGGCTGATGAAGAAGAGGTACTTATCGGGAACACGCGTGAGGAGCCGATGCAGCGTTGCACTAGAGGTTATCGAATCGGTCCTGATTCCTTCGCATTTGGAGCCCTGAGGTGTGTACCTCCCGCTGTGGAAAACATAGACTTTCGAAATCGAGGGCGATTGTATGAACTGACGGAGGTTTTGGTCAAAGAAGGGTTGAGTGGAGAATGGAATTGCGACCGCTGCCACGTTCATTCGTTTTCTCCGTTTGGGACATTCGCTTCATCGATCTGGCGCAGCGATCCATCACTGCGCCAGCCGAACAAATGTAGAAAGTTTCAGCGGGGAAATCAAATGGCAAGCAGACTCATCATGCATCGCAGCCACAGTTATGCGGAACGCTTCATCTTTCGGAATCCGATCACCCCTTCCCGGTCCAAAACGATCTCGACCTTGTCCCCTTCAGAGAATTCTCCGGCGAGGATTCGTTCCGAGAGGGTGTTGACAATATGCTTCTGAATGACACGCTTCAGCGGACGTGCTCCAAAACTTGGATCATACCCGAGCTTCGCGAGCCACTCCTTCGCCTCTTCTGAAACCGAAAGGGTCATCTCCTTCTGCGCCAATAACGAGGCAAAACGATGCAGTTGGAGGTCGACAACTTTTTTGATATCGTTCCGCGAGAGCGGCTTGAAGAGGATAATCTCATCGACCCGATTGAGGAATTCCGGACGAATTGATTGCCGCAGCATTTCGAAAAGTTTGGCTCGCAGCTCTCCGTGGATTTCTTCCCAGTCCTCGTCCCCCTCCAGACCGGTCAGCTTTTCCTGGATCAAATGAGATCCGAGGTTCGAAGTCATAATAACGACGGTGTTTTTGAAATTGACGGTTCTCCCTTTTGAATCGGTCAACCGGCCGTCGTCGAGCATTTGCAGCAGCACATTGAACACTTCCGGGTGCGCTTTTTCGATTTCGTCCAACAGCACGACCGCGTAGGGCTTGCGCCGCACAGCTTCCGTCAACTGGCCTCCCTCCTCGTATCCAACGTATCCCGGAGGTGCGCCGATGAGCCGGGACACGGAGAATTTCTCCATGTACTCGCTCATGTCGATGCGGATGATCGCCTCTTCATCATCAAAGAGGACCTCTGCAAGCGAACGAGCCAGCTCTGTTTTTCCAACGCCGGTTGTTCCAAGAAAGATGAATGATCCGATGGGACGTTTCTCGTCTTGCAGACCTGCGCGGCTTCTGCGGATCGCATCGCTCACTGCCTTCACCGCTTCTTCCTGATCGACCATCCGCTCATGAATCTTGTCTTCAAGATGGAGCAGCCTGGTCCGTTCGCTCTCCAGCATACGCATCACAGGGATCCCGGTCCACTTGGAAACTATTTGCGCAATATCCTCCGCGTCAACTTCTTCCTTCAGCATCTTGTGCACTTTTTGGACGTCGGCGAGTTTTGCAGTTTCAGCCCGGATTTGTTTGTCCAGATTCGCCAGGACGCCATAGCGCAACTCGGCCACCTTCGCCAAATCGCCCTCGCGTTCTTTTTTGTCGGCCTCGATCCGGGTCTGCTCAATCTGTTCCTTCATCGAGCGGATTTTTTGGATCAATACTTTTTCATTCTGCCAATGTGCCTTCAGTTCATTTCTATTCTGATTCAAATCTGCCAGGTCATGCTTGATCTGGGCCAAATGACTCTCGATCGCGGCTTTGTCCGTGTCGTCTGCATATTCGGCCGTTCGTTCGCGTTTAACGGCCTCGGCCTCGATTTCGAGTTGTTTGATCTTCCGTTCGAGGTGATCCAATTCTTCGGGCATCGAATCGATTTCGATGCGGAGCCTGGATGCTGCTTCGTCGACAAGATCGATGGCCTTGTCGGGAAGGAAGCGGTCCGAAATGTATCGGTGGCTTAACTGGGCCGCTGCGACGATTGCTGCATCGGTGATCCTGACGCCATGATGCACCTCGTAACGGTTGCTGAGTCCTCTGAGGATCGAGATTGTATCTTCGACGCTTGGTTCTTCGACAAGGATCGGCTGGAACCTCCGTTCGAGCGCCGGATCTTTTTCGATGTACTTTTTGTACTCGTCAAGCGTGGTCGCGCCGATCGCGCGCAGATCTCCCCGGGCCAGCGCCGGCTTCAGCATGTTCGATGCATCGACAGCGCCCTGGGCGGCCCCGGCTCCGACGAGGGTGTGCAGTTCATCGATGAAAAGAATGATCTGTCCGTTTGAATCTTCGACTTCCTTCAAAACCGCCTTCATTCGTTCCTCGAACTGCCCGCGGAAACTGGCGCCCGCAATCATTGACGCCATGTCGAGAGCGACAATGCGCTTCGTCTTAAGGCTCTCCGGCACGTCGCCTTGTATGATTCTATGGGCGAGACCTTCGGCAATTGCCGTCTTGCCGACACCCGGCTCACCGATGAGTACGGGGTTGTTCTTTGTTCGTCGAGAGAGGACCTGCAGAACACGCCGAATCTCTTCGTCCCTGCCGATCACCGGATCGAGCTTTCCTTTTCGGGCGAGTTCGTTCAGGTCTCGGCCGAATTTCTCGAGCGCCTGAAATTTGTCTTCGGGATTCTGATCCGTCACCCGCTGTGATCCGCGTACTTCTTTGAGGGCCTTAAGCACGTTTTCACGCGTGACGCCCTGGTCAAGAAGCAGCTTCGCTCCGTTGTTTTGCTTTTGTTCGAGGAGCGCAAGCAGCAGATGTTCAGTGCTGACAAACTCATCTTTCAGCTGTTCAGCCTCCTCTCGTGCCTGATCCAGCACTTTCTGTGTTGTCCCCGAGATATACTGCTGGCTCGAGCCCTGGATCTTCGGAAGCTTTTCGACGATCTCATTGATCTTTATCTTAACGTAGTCGACGTTCGCCCCGAGCTTCTGCAAGATCGGAGTGACGATACCCTGAGCGTCCTGCACCAATGCCGCGAGGAGATGCTCCGGTTCTATTGACTGGTTGCCGTAACTAGACGCAATTTCCTGTGCGTTTTGAACGGCTTCCTGGGATTTAATTGTAAATTTGTTGTAGTTCATATGTAAGTTCTGAGTCCTAAGTCTTTAGTGCTTGGTGCTTGGTGCTTCGTGCTTGGTGCTTTGTTCTTTGTCCGTGGATCTGAGTATGCAAATCTTGATCGTCTCTGTTTACATCTTCCCCTTCCCAAACTCCTGGGCTTCTAACTTTTTACTCGCCTTCTTATCTATAACTATTTCCACGGCTTCTTGCTTGTCTTTCGTCTGGAAATCATGGTAGGCCGTCAGAGACGCAAAGTTTCCGATTGTACGACGGCTTGTAACCATGGCAATGATTCCACAAATCAGGAGGAATGCGAGGGCGCTCAGAGAAAGGATTGTGAGGGTATCAGAATTCATATTCACATATCCCAGGAATTGTTTCTCGCCGGCTTCTTAGACAAAAGGCGAGGTTTCTCGCCTCGCCTTCCGTTTACACCGCATCGTTCAACCTCTATTTGATATTACCATCTGCGCAATCTGCCATCTGCGCTAAATCTGCGTCATCTGTGTAATCACATTACTTGTCGTCCACCACTTCAAAGTCGGCGTTTTCAACTTTCTTCTCGTCCTTCTTATCCGAAGGGGCGCCTTGCTGTCCGGCATCTGGTCCTGGTTGAGGTCCCTCTGGACCGCCCGGGGCTTTCTGCTTTGCAGCTTCGTACATCTTTGTGGAAGCTTCATTCCAGATGGTATTGAGTGCTTCCATTTTTGTTTTGATGTCAGCCGGATTGTTCAGCTTGATAGCTTCCTCAAGAGCAGTTGCCGCAGACTCAAGGCTCGACTTTGTCGCGCCATCCATCTTGTCGCCCAGTTCCTTCACCTGCTTGTGCGTAGAAAACACGAGGTTGTCCGCCTGGTTCTTGAGTTCGATCTCCTCTTTTCTCTTTACGTCTTCTGCCGCATGCGCCTGCGCATCTTTCTTCATCTTCTCAACTTCTTCTTTGCTTAGTCCTGAGGATGACGTGATGCGGATGCTCTGCTCTTTGTTCGTTGCCTTGTCTTTGGCAAGAACGTGAAGCATGCCGTTTGCATCGATGTCGAATGTGACTTCGACCTGAGGAACACCTCGCGGTGCCGGGGGAATTCCATCCAGATGAAATCTTCCTAGCGTGCGATTATCGCTGGCCAATGGCCGTTCGCCCTGAAGTACATGGATCTCAACAGAGGTTTGGCTGTCCGATGCTGTGCTGAATACTTCGCTCTTCCGTGTCGGTATAGTCGTATTGGCGTCGATCAGTTTTGTCATCACGCTTCCGAGCGTCTCGATGCCGAGCGAGAGCGGTGTCACATCCAAAAGAAGCACATCAGTTACATCGCCAGAAAGCACTCCCCCTTGAATTGCCGCTCCGACCGCCACGACTTCATCGGGATTGACTCCCTTGTGGCCTTCTCTTCCAAAAATATCTTTGACGAGCTGTTGCACTCGCGGTACGCGGGTCATTCCTCCTACCAATATCACTTCATCGATCTGGCTTGGCTGGTAACCTGAATCTTTGAGCGCCTTCTCTACCGGCGGAATACATTTCTTGATCAGGTCGTCGACGAGCTGTTCAAACTTTGCCCTCGTGAGGTTCATGTTCAGATGCTTCGGGCCTTCCGCGGTTGCCGTGACGAACGGTAGGTTAATTTCTGTCTGATTCAACTGCGAGAGTTCCATCTTGGCTTTTTCCGAAGCTTCGCGGAGGCGCTGCAACGCCATCGGATCTTTCCGAAGATCGATGCTGTCCGTTTTCTTGAATTCGTCGGCAATATAATCAACGAGCCGCTGATCAAAATTGTCACCGCCGAGGTGAGTGTCGCCATTGGTGGATTTCACTTCAAACACGCCGTCACCAAGTTCGAGGATCGAAATATCGAACGTGCCGCCGCCAAGGTCGAAGACCGCAACTTTGCTGTCTTTGTGTTTCTTGTCGAGACCGTACGCCAGTGCTGCGGCGGTCGGTTCATTGATTATCCGGCGGACCGTGAGCCCGGCTATTTCGCCGGCTTCTTTCGTCGCCTGGCGCTGAGCGTCGTTGAAATACGCTGGAACCGTAATAACCGCTTCCGTTACTTTCTGGCCCAGATAGTCTTCTGCCGTCTGCTTCATTTTCTGCAAAATCATCGCGGAGATCTCGGGAGGAGAGTAGACCCTGTCTCCGACCTGTACGCGCGCCGTATTGTTGTCGCCAGTGACAACCTTGTAGGGAACGAGCGTCATCTCCTCGTTCACTTCGTTCATGAGCCTTCCCATGAATCGTTTGATAGAGAAGACCGTGTTTTGTGAGTTCGTCACTGCCTGCCTTTTAGCAGGCTGGCCCACCAGCCGTTCTCCATTTTTTGCGAACGCCACAACTGAGGGCGTCGTTCTCATCCCCTCTGCGTTTGCTATGACGACCGGATCATTTCCTTCCATCACCGCAACCACTGAGTTGGTGGTACCTAAGTCGATTCCGATTATTTTTCCTGCCATGTGGATACTCCTTCGATTAAAATTGGACCTTCCATTGCGGAAGTCCTTAAGTGAGGCTTATTTCTTGCCAATTAATTTGGCAACCATCGTGCCAAACGAAACGCCTCCTTTTGATTGATTTTGGGCATCTCTCAAACTCGACGTGCGCTCATTGTTGCCATGATGGCAGATTACTCCGTCGGAATCCTGACAAAACACGATGGGATTGCCAAGTTGTCGGTATTGGCTATCCAAAATGATTCCTTGACTTTCCTGTGCAGAATTGATTACCTTGAGGCAAAATTTTTCTTAGCCCGGCTCATTCACTCACATCGATCACCATGATTGAAAAACATAAGACGATGATTTCGTTTGTTCTCTTCTTCCTTGCGATCGAAGGTGGAAAACTGTCGGCTGCCGATCCGAACTCCGCCGGATTGGAGGGAGCGAATCTGATAACGGCCGCCCGTCTGAAATCGCAGCTGACAATCATTGCCTCGGATGAATTCGAAGGACGTGAAACTACCTATCGCGGACAGAAGTTAGCCGCCCTCTATATTGCAGGACAATTTGAGCAGATGGGATTGAAGCCCGCAGGAGACAGCGGCACATACTTCCAGCATTTTCCACTCCTCCGCCTCAGCGTGGATACGAATAGCTGCATAGAGACCGCCATGGCCGGCGGCATCACAAAATGGACCGATTTTGGGAAGGACTATATCCCCTATTCTTCCGGAAAAGACACGACGATCTCCGGAGATGTCGAATTTGTCGGTTACGGGATAAATTCAAAGACTCTTCAGTACACGGAGTACGATTCAACGAAGAGC
>CAYLMV010000011.1:44091-52589 GCA_964384415.1 uncultured Chitinophagaceae bacterium
ACAAGGGTAAGATTGTGCTCGTCCTTCGGGGAACGCCCGGCGATGACGACTCTACGAGCATTTTCTTCCAACATCAGAACGCCGGAACTGCCATAGCAAAAAGAATCTATGCGCAGTGGGGGGGCGCAGCAGGCGTCCTCATTGTCGAGGACACCAAAGGCCGAACGATGGCAGAAGCGTACGGAGAGCGCCAGGACGATCTGTCCCGAGGATTGGTGACCCTCCCCCAGCGGGTTCGCAGTGAACTCCCTCTCTTTTCCGTCAGCAGAAAACTTGCCGATCAGATCCTAAGCGTTTCAGGCAGGACTGTCGAGTCGCTGCAGCGCCAGATTGATTCCGTGAAGCGCCCTGTCTCTTTTGCAGTGAAAGATGCGAGAGCAACTCTTTCGGTGAAGATGAATCGCGCAGAGGTAACCTCGGAAAATGTCGTAGGGGTTCTTGAAGGCGCCGACTCTCTCCTGAAAAAAGAATACGTCGTGTTCTCCGCACACTACGACCATCTCGGGAAGAATGCGGTGACTGGCGTGATCTATAACGGCGCGGACGATGACGGATCCGGGACATGCTCTGTTCTTGAGATCGCCCACGCCTTCACTTCATTGCCCCAGCGGCCTAAACGAAGCCTTGTTTTCCTTACCGTGTCCGGAGAGGAAAAAGGCTTGTTGGGATCTCTCTATTATACCGAACACCCGACAATCCCGCTTGAGAATACCATCACTGATCTGAATACAGACATGATCGGCCGCCGGGACGAGGAGCATGAGAAGGCTGGAGACTCAAATTACGTCTACATCATCGGTTCGGACAAGCTCAGTTCCGAGTTGGATTCCATCAATAAAACCGCAAACGATGAAAGCGAGAGACTGCATCTCGATTATACATACAACGTCGAGTCGGACCCTCATCAGTTTTATCGCAGGAGCGATCATTACAATTTTGCCAAGAAGAACATTCCCATCATCTTCTATTTTGACGGCGAACATCCGGATTATCACAAACCAACGGACAAGGTCGAGAGAATAAATTTCGACATCTACCTCAAGCGTTCTCAGCTCATCTTCTATACCGGCTGGAAAATTGCCAACGCGCCAAAAAAGCCGGCGCTGAACGAGGAATTGCCGAAACTTTCTTCTCCGCCAGCGCGATGATGGACGCAAATGTGATTGGGCAATCCCTGAACACCCGGGCGCTTGGCAAGAAAATATACTCGTTTGAAGCGATCGACTCGACAAACACTTTTGCGAGAAAGCTCCCCGATGACGACGCGCCTCACGGCACGCTGATTATTGCGGAGGAACAGTCCGCCGGCAGGGGGCGGCAGGGACGCCACTGGCAATCGCAGAAAGGGAAGAACCTCCTCTTCTCATTGATTCTCCGGACACCGTTTATCCACGAGCGGGCCCGCATCCTGCCGTTCGTCGGCGCCCTGGCTGTTGCGGACGCCGTGGAGCTCCTTGTCCGCTGTTCAATAGAGTGTAAATGGCCCAACGATTTGTTGATCGAGAAGAAGAAATTCGCGGGGATGCTGATTGAAGCGGTAACGCACAATGACCTCGTAACATCCGTTATTATGGGCATCGGCATCAACGTCAACCAGGGAGAATTCCCGGACGACATAAAGGAGAAGGCAACCTCCCTCGCCAGGCATGAGGAACATGACATCGACCGGGTTCCGCTTCTGTGCCGGATACTGGAGGAATTGGAACACCGCCTGGAACAGCTTCGGCAATTCCCTTCTCAGGTTCTCCTCGATGACTGGAAGCGCCGCACGACGATGTTCGGCTCTCGTATCACCCTGACGGAACAGACAGGACGATCATCCGCCAAGGCGATCGACGTTGCACCGAGCGGCGCGCTTGTTGTGGAAGACGATTTTGGCGTGCGAAGGGAAGTGTTCGCAGCGGATGTCACTCTTGGATAGCCAATTTGATTTGAAATCGCTCCACGATGGGAGCCGTGCAATATTCGAGACATACCATTCACATATATCAGAAAACCTCAATGATACTTGCAGCCGATATCGGTAACACGCACACGGTTTTTGGGATTTACGACAAGAAGAAACTCCTCGGCGATTGGCGGGTAACAAGTTTTGTCACCCGGACGGAAGACGAGTTTGGTGCGCTTGTGAAGAACTTCTGCGAAGAGGGGGGAATCTCACTCAAACGGATTTCGGCGTTCGGCATCTCGTCGGTCGTCCCAAATCTCACCGATGTGATGCAGAGAATGTCGAAGAAATATCTGAAGATAGAGCCCATCATCGTCTCCACTTCCCTGCCGCTCGGCATCAAGGTGCTCTACGACGACCCGGCTTCTGTCGGTGCCGACAGGCTGTGCAATGCGGTTGCTGGATATGCCAAATACAAAGGGCCTCTGGTCATCGTCGACTTCGGTACCGCGACGACGTTCGATGTCGTCTCAAAGAACGGCGAGTATCTCGGCGGGGTTATCGCGCCCGGCATCGAGACCTCGGCCGCCGAGCTGCACCGGCGCGCGGCAAAACTCCCCAAGATCGACATCCACTTCCCGAAAACGATCGTCGGAAAGAACACGGTGAGCAGCATGCAGTCGGGCATCCTTTATGGGGCGCTCGACTCGATGGAGACGATGGTGCGGCGGATTTCGAAAGAGATCGACGACTATCCAACAGTGATTGCGACCGGAGGGTTTTCCGAGCTGATGATGGAACATTCCAAGGTCATCAACAAACACGAACCGACGCTCGTGTTGGAAGGTATCCGGATCATCGTGGAGAAGATGACGGGAAAGAAGAAATGAACGACGGGGAGTGATGCGGTATACGTCCGGTTGAAGTTCACAACGTCGAGCGTCATCAATGTATCGGTTACCGCAACAACACCATCTTTCCGGCCCGAATGAATACACCGGCACCTCCGGAAGCCATCATCCGACAAATGTATATACCGCTTGGTAAGCCGGCTCCGTCAAAATCGATTGAATAATTCCCGGGCTCCCTCCATTGTTGCACGAGCTTCTTAATCAATTGGCCAAGGATGTTATATACGGCAAGCTGAACGTAACTTCTGCTCGTTGTCGCGTAATCGATCCGGGTTGTCGGATTGAACGGGTTAGGGTAGTTTTGCTTCAACTCGAAGTTCAAAGGGCTTTGAGCGGTACGTGACGATTGCACGGAGAGCACAACACCGTCTTTGTTGTAGGCGCTTACCCCGAACTCGGACGCCATCCATGCATTTCCCTCCTTGTCAAAAGCCACGTCATGGACGTCTCCATCCGCAAGACCGTCGATCTCGGAGAAATTGCTCCAGGTTGTTCCATCGAATCTGTATACCCCCTGCTCGTAGGCCGCTCCAAACCAGACCGATCCATCAAGACCAACACGAACTGAAGTGATGGGCAGGGAGCCGGCGCTACGCCAATCCAGCGCGACCCATACAGTATCGTTGAATTGCCACGCTCCCGCACTGTCGCTTCCGCACCATTTGATGCCATGACGGTCAATGGCAATGGAAGTAATCCCGGTGTGTTTCGAGAGAGGATAGTAGTGCGTAAATGTCTTACCGTCGAAGCGAATAATCCCTGAATCGGTGGCCGCCCAAACCGCGCCCGCGGAATCGATCGCAAGGTCTCCAATATTGCTAATACCGATACCCGAGGGAATTGAATATGAGTTCCACGTGTTGCCGTTGAAGCGTGCCAGCGATGTTCTCGTCGAACACCACACGGAATTTGCGTTCGAGACAGCGAGGCAAGCGATGTCATTAGAGGGGAGCCCGTCGGCGGTCGTGTAATTTTTCCAACCATAGCCATTGTACATACCGACGCCCTTCGGGGTTCCTACCCAGAGATTGCCGGCGTTGTCAAACCGGACAACTGAAACCGTATCCGAAGGCAATCCGGGCTGAATCGTCTTCCAGGTTACTCTGTCGAAGAGCGCCACTCCACGAAGTTTAGTTCCCACGGCAATAAATCCATTGCCGTTCGCCGCGATGCTGGAGGCATGGAAGTCAGGCAAGTCAGTACCCAGCGGTTTGGCACTCCAACTGCCATCTTTCAAGATGGAGACGCGTCCTCCCGGATGTCCGATCCAAAGTTGTCCCCAACGGTCGAATGTCGCACTGGTCGGGTTATCGTCGGCAAGACCATCGCTCGCCTTGAACTGAGTCCATGACGAACCGATGCCGCGGAAGAGGCTGTTGGCGGCAACCCATACAGTATCGTTCCTGACGGCAATCCCTGTGACCGGCGACGGGAAGACGGTCGATCGACCCAGTGACCAGAGCCCGTTCGACCGGCGCCCGAGATATCCATCGCTCGTGCCGACCCAGAGCGCGCCATCTTCCGCGGTGGTCAGCGCCATGGCGGTGCCCGTAATTCCTTCCTGAAAATATTGCTCAAGGTGCCAACCGAGGCTGTCGTAATAATTGATGTTGCTGTCGCCTCCCCCACACCAAATTCTCCCGGCGCTGTCCAGAGCAATCACGATGTGGTTGCCCTCCCCGATCTGGTATGTGAATTTTTCCCAGCCTGTCGGACCATACCGGTAGACGCCTTGCCAGGCTGCACACCAAAGCGAGCCATTTCTATCTACAACAACATCAGCCGCATTGGGGATCGAATCAATCGAGAAAGATGAAAAGGAGTTGCCCTTGAAGACGGCCAGCGGTGAAGCGGCAAAATAAATTTTTCCCGCGGAACCCGGTGCAGCATCATAGACATCGTTTCCTATGAAACCATCCGCGCTTGTATAAAACTTCCACCCTCCTGTGTGCAAATCTTCACGGTACAGCCCGGTATTCGTGCATGCGAACAGGGTTGAATCGGCCGTGATGTAAACTCTCTGCACATCCCCCGGTGCAGGCACACGATACCATTGGCTGGATGTTTGAGCGAGGAGTTCCTGCAAGGCCATCACTATGAGACAACATAAATACGGTACACGGGGCCGAGAACTCCGTGAGACTATGCGTCTGCGGTACAGTCTTGCGGTCGGAGTGCGGGCAGCAGGATGTTCTGCCCTGCGAAACTGATGGGAAGCACTTGCGGTAGGCCGGTCGTCCATGATACTTTCCCTCCCTCAAAAAGTATTCAGGAAACAAAACGCGCGGTTTTAGTACTGCCCCCTATTTCGGGAAAATTCAATCGAGAAGATGGCCCCTTGCCTGGTTTTGCGACAAGTCTGCTATCGATGATGCTGAACCAAGCTTTCATCCGCTTCTCCATCATCGCTACGTTCGATCCATCCCGAACGCGAGCAGCACTTCTTGACTCACTTCATCACGCCGAACATCACGACGGAATTCTGTGCGAACTCGACGAGCGGACCGAAATAGAGGCCTAAGGCGAGGGTTGGGACGAGGAGAACGAGAAGGAGAACGATATTCGACGCTTCGAACGTGAGAGGTTCCGATGATCCTTCCGCATCACGGAGAAACATGTTGCGGAAAATTCTTACGTAGTAGTAGAGAGAAATAACGCTGTTGAGAACGCCGACAATCGCCAGCCAGATCAGCTTGGCCCGGATCAACGCCGCGAAGAGGTACAGTTTTCCGATGAAGCCCGCCGTCGGCGGCAATCCGGTCAACGACACGAGAAAGATCGCCATCGCCACTGCAAGAAGAGGTGCTCGGGAGCCGAGACCTTTGTATTCCTGGATATCCTCACTCCCCGTTTTATTCGCCACCAGCATCACGACGTAGAACGCCCCGAGATTCATGAACAGGTAGACCGCAAAATAAATCATGGTCGCAGCGTAGCCGTCATTCCCAAGAACGACGAGTCCGAGCAGCATATAGCCGGCATGTGCGATGCTGGAATATGCCAGAAGCCGCTTCATGTTGTCTTGCCAGATTGCGACGAGATTCCCCAAGGTCATCGTCAGCACCGAAATAATAATCAGAACGTTCGTCAGCTCAAATCCCTTGATCGTGGTCCATAGGCCCAGCGGGAGCGTCAGGATCGTCGAGTCGATGAAGGTGACTTTCATGAATCGCATCAGCATCGCAAATCCCGCCGCCTTCGATGCAACGGAAAGAAATGCCGTAATCGTCACGGGCGCGCCCTCGTAAACGTCCGGAGTCCAGAAATGGAAAGGCACCGCGGAGATCTTATAACCGAATCCCGCGATGGCAAGAATTCCCGCAATAAGGAGCGCCAGTCTTCCTGCCCCTCCCTGGGTCAAAACCTGATTAATCGAATAGAGATCCAGAGATCCGGTGAGTCCGTACACGATGGAGATACCGTAGAGCATGAGGCCGGAGGAGAGAGCGCCGTAGATGACATACTTGAGCGACGCCTCGGCCGAATCGGGGGCCTCTTTCGTGAAGCCGGCCAGGATATAGGAGCTGATACTCGTTAATTCGAGCGAAAGGTACATCATCAGCAAGTTGGAGGATCCAACCATAAAAAACATTCCGGTGGTCATTGCAACGAGCAGGGCGTAGTATTCGCCGATGCGACGGGTCGCGCCGAGCACTTCATTCGACGAGAGCGAAAACATCACGATAAGAATCGCAGTCGCAACAACCAGGAATTTGAAATAGATCGCGAACGGATCTACCGCCAGCATATTGTTGAAGATCGAGACATTAATTCCCATCTCGTCGACGACGTAATATGCCGCTGCGGTGAGTCCTCCAAGCACTATCCCAGCGACAATCGCTTTTCGTTTGAAGACGAGGTCGGCGACAATCGCGCTCAAAAGCGTGAAGACGAGCGCGGTTTCAGGGCGGAGAAAACCTATACTTTGCAGTATTTGATCGAGCATGTGTTTGTTTTCTGGTTCGACGAAAAATTATTTGCCGAGGAGCGTCAAGCCGGCTCCTCCGCGGACGAAATCCACGAAATAATTTGCCGAGGCGTTCATGATGTTAAGCATCGGCGCAGGATAAATCCCCAGCACGATCACGATGATCGCGAGCGGAACGAGCGCAACAAGTTCTCTGGCGTTAATGTCGGGAAGATCTTTCCACTTATCGGGCAGGGTCCCAAGGAATACGCGCTGCAGAGTCCAGAGCATATACGCAGCTGTCAGAACGATGCCGAGGGTTGAAGCAATCGTCAGCCAACGGAAATTCTGGAATGCACCGAGGAACGAGAAGGCTTCGGAAATAAATCCGCTCAGCCCGGGCAGTCCGAGCGCGGCAAAGAACGCGATTACCATAATGGCCGAGTATTTGGGCATCTGATTCATCAGCCCGCCGAAATCATCCAGGCCGCGCGTGTGCGTTCGGTCGTAAATCACGCCGACAATAAGGAAGAGCATTGCAGTGACAGTGCCGTGATTGAACATCTGGAATACGGCCCCCACCATTCCCTGCGTGTTCATTGCGGTCAACCCGAGAATCACAACGCCCATGTGACTGATGGAAGAGTACGCGATCAGCTTCTTGAAATCTTTCTGCGCCATCGCACAGAGAGCTCCATACACGATGTTGATGAACCCTATAAACGCGAGAGGGTACAAGTAATGCATCGCCGCATCCGGGAAGATCGGGAACGCGACGCGCATAAGACCGTAGGTCCCCATTTTCAACAAGACGCCCGCGAGAATCACGCTGATGGCCGTCGGTGCTTCCACGTGCGCATCGGGAAGCCACGTATGGAATGGAAAGAGAGGCACCTTGATAGCAAATCCGATAAAGAGCGCGACATAGGCAACGTAGCGCCAGTACGTGTTCAATCCGGCAAGAAGAGAACCCGGTTCAAAGTTTGCAGGGTTCATCATCGCCAGCATGTTGAAGGTATGAAGTTTCTCGCCCGTCGCCGGATCGACGACAGAAACGCTGAAGTAAAGCGCCAGCAGCGCCAGCAGCATCAGGACCGAGCCAAATAATGTATAGATGAAGAACTTGATGGCAGCATACTCGCGTCTTGGTCCTCCCCATACGCCGATCAGGAAATACATCGGCAGAAGCATGACCTCCCAGAAAACATAGAAAAGGAAAAAATCGAGCGCGACGAAGACACCCATCATGCCAGTATCGAGCAGAAGGAAGAGGGCAAAATATCCTTTAACAGATTTTTCAATATTCCACGACGAGAGCACCGCGACGAACGAAATCAGCGCGGTGAGAAGGACCATCGGCGTGCTGATGCCGTCGATCCCGACAAAATAATCGATATGAATCCGCCCGAACCATGAGACGCTTTTGATGTCGATCCACGAAAACAGCTCTTTGAACTGCATCGTTTCCGCGCTGTTGATTCCCGCCATGCCGCGATTGAAGTTGAAATAGATGAGCCCGGCGAGCACAAGCTGCAGCAGTGTGACGGCCAGCGCAGTCCACCTCATAGCCCCCTTGTTGTTCTTTGGGAGCAGCAGGACGACGACCATCCCGACAATCGGTAGGAACGTTATCCAGGTGAGGATCCCGACATTAAGTATCGTAAATGACATGACGAAAAACCCTGGTAGTTAGTGGTACGAATTTTTCTTTACACGATGCGATAAATGAAGAAGAAGACCATCACGCCGAACAGCACAAACGCGATGTAGGTCTGAACGCGTCCTGTCTGGA
>CAYLMV010000012.1:0-51524 GCA_964384415.1 uncultured Chitinophagaceae bacterium
TTTCCGAGCTGGCGCACGCGGTCTTTGATCTGCTTCTCGCTCAGATACAATTTGAATTGTTCCTTGTTGACCGTGATCGTTTTTTTCATGTTTTGCTGATCGAGAGTTTATAGGCTCCGGACGAAGAGGGGGTGATCTTGAAGCGATCGCCGATCCGGCATCCGGCTACCCAGACAATCTCGCCGTGGCTTTCAACAATCGGGATTCTCTCCTTCGCCATCCGCGGAATCTTCAGGTCGATAAACAAATCGCTGACTTTCTTCCGCTGCTTCATGCCGAGCGGAACAAACACATCTCCCTCTTTCCACGACCGGACAAAGAGCGGAAAGCGCACTTTGCCGGCATCGACATACTCTATAGACGAACTAACCCCCAACTTATTGGGGACGTGCCTGCACCTTTTCACCGACAGCGCAAAAAAACCGCTGTCAACCGTCCCCTCTTTCTCCAGCGAGTATGAGAATGCCGGACCGGGGAGGCCTCGGGACAACAGAATGTGGCCGTCTTCATTCTCCGCCGTCCATCCGTTTCCGCATTCAATCCGCGTTCCCTTTTCACCCGTCAGCAGAGAGAGAAACGCCAGAATGCGCTCTGACGAGGGCTCGATTCCCTTTTCCATGAACGCACGGTGAACGAGCATTTGTTGCATGTACGGATGCTGTTTCAGGAGCGATTCCCTCAGGAGGCAAAGATCATCCTTCCTGCTGGAAACCACGACGGCGTAAACACCCCGGTTGTACTCCTCCAGAAAATCGGCGCAATGTCTCAGCACCTTTGAAGATTGTGAAAGCGTGCTGACGACAGAAGGATTGAGCCTCTTCTCAACCAACGGAAGAATATTTCTCCGGACAAAATTCCGGCTGTATTTGTCGCTTTCGTTGGAGGAATCTTCGCGATATTTCAACCTCTGATCCTTTGCGTACGCGGCGATTTCGCTCCGGGTGGCAAAGAGGAGCGGCCGGACGATGGCGGCGTCGCGTCGTTGGACCGGTATGCCGGCGATGCCGTCAATCCCGGTGCCCCGGAAGAAATTCAACAGCATCGTTTCGGCGTTGTCGTTCGCGTTGTGAGCTGTCGCTACCGCGTCTGCCCCCAGCTCTGATTTCTTTGCGGCAAAGAACGCGTACCGAAGGTGCCGCGCTGCTTCCTGGATCGAAATTTTCTTCCCCGAGGCTTCGGCCTTTGTCTGAACACGAGCTGCGAGCATCCTTACCTTGTATCGCTTGGCGAGTCCCCAGACAAACTTCTCGTCGCCGGCCGACTCACGCCCCCTTAACTGGTGATTCACATGAAGAATGGTCAGTTCCAGATTCCACTCTGCAGAAAGTTTGGCAAGCAGATCCAACATCACCGCAGAGTCGATGCCCCCGCTGACTGCTGCGAGCACCTTGCTCCCTTTTTGCATGAAGCCGTTTGCTCTGACAAAACCCTTGAACGCTACATACAAAGGGGCTGGAAGCTCTCTCTTTCCCATCTGTGCATCAACAATTCCTTAATAAAAGACCCCTCAATCGTCCTTCACGCTTCGATCGAAGGGGCTGGCCCTGTCATAAAGGCATTTCCTATGAATATATTGAGAATTTACCGCTTATGCCAGCAGAATTTGGAAGGTGCTGCCGCCCGGCGAAGATGATTCCGATTGTCGTCGTTATATTGATTTGACGGAGGGGTCGTTGATGGATTCTCGCCGGAAGGGCATTTAGAAGTCAATATGAGGCACTTCGGGAGTTTGAGCCAGAATCGTTAGCGCCTGGCCGATGATGTTATCCCACATTCCTGAGTATGATGAAACCGGATATGACGATGAGAGTTGCCCCCGCAAGTTTCCAACCAAGGCGGTCTTCAAAAAAAATTCTTCCGCCGAAAAAAGAGGCGTACAAGATTGAGGTGCGCTTCACAGCCAGCACAAGCGAGACCGGCGCGCTTTTGGTCGCATCCAATTGTGTCAACCGGTATCCAACCGTGAGCAAGGCAATCGTGACAATAAGCGGATACTGTTCTCTCCCTTTTTGGAATACGACCCGGAACGGAACTTGCCGCATCCAGATTGCCGAGCCGAAGACAAGAACGTAGGTAATGTGCTGATAGAACAGAACGATGAGGGGATCAACGCGGTAATTGCTCACCAGCGACTTATCGACGACGGATGAGAGAGCGAAAAGAGCCACGGCGCCGAAAATGTAAAAGTGATTCCTGGAAAAGAAGACGGATCTGAAGGGATCAAGGAGCTTTTGTTTCGGCCGTTTCTCCAGCGCGTACGTTCCAGCGATCATGAAAAAGATCCCCGCCCACTCCCACCCTCTGAGCGATTCACCGGTAAGGGCCAGGGCGACAAGCGCCGCGGCGGCAGGCGTCAGTCCGAGGAGAGGAAGGGCGGCGGAGATCTGATTGTGTTGGAGCGACAACATGACCAGAAGAAATGCGACGCCCCCCAAAACACTCTTGCCGACAATAATCAGAACCTGGCTGTTTGAAATTGAGAGGACATCGACTGAAAACGGGATGAACAATGAAACAAGCAAAATGCAGAGCGATACGGCCAGCGAGAATTCCAATGCCTCAAGCCGGAAGAGGACTTTTTTTTGAATGACTGCGGCGGCGGCGGAGAGAATTGCCGAACACGTTGCAAGAAGAAACCAGTTCATACGTTGATTCCTTGTAACAGGTTTAGATCGCGACTCCGGCTGAAAGATAAAAATTTCTGCCCGGCTCAGAGAGAACAACACCGCGAAGCGTGGAAAGAAAATCCCGATAGTCCTTGTTCAGAATGTTCTGGATTCCTGCGCGGATAGTAAAGGAGAAATCCGAAACTCGCACGGGCACTCCTACAAATCCGGCGTCGAGAATTGCATAACCGGAAGTGAGAACTTCGCCCGATGCCGGATTTCCTTTGGCCATCGCAAACGACGAAGCAACGTCAAAGGTCCCGGCTTCCTTCACGAAAGTGCTAAGGCAGAGTTGTCCCTGTAACGGAGAAATCTGCGGCAAGTTCAAATGATTGCGCGTATCCTCGCCCCGCACATAAGAGATGGAGAAACTGAGAGCGCTCCGCGAGAAAATTTTTTGCTCGCCGGAAATTTCATACCCGTAGAGCCGTGCCTGGCCTATATTGGCCTTCACGGTAGCGGTCCTTCCTTCGAAAACCCCGGGCACATCGGTAACGAGGTTGGACAGCTGGTTAAGAAAGGCATCGGAACGGAGCTTCGAAAGATCGGAGTGGAGAGAAACGCCGGCATTGACTGAGACGCTTTTTTCCGGCTGAAGATTCGGATTGCCGACGCGGACAAGGCTGCCAAGGTCGATGTACTGGAAACGTTCCTCGAGAGATGGAGACCTGTAAGCCGTTGCCGAGAGAAACGAAAGATCGATCAGTTGGCTCACGGCGTATGTCAAGCCGGCATTTGCGCTCCACGATTCGTTGAACACCGTTGCTGATTGCCAAAGGAGCTGTTGATTCGCCGGAGCGGTCTGGAGCGTGCCTCCGCTGATGATGTATTCTGGATTCCAGGCCGCATCATTGTGCACGCGAATCCGATCGTAGCGAGCTCCTGCGGTTACCGTCAACGCGCTTGACGGAGGGTGCCATTCATTTTGCAGGTACGCTCCGCCGCTGAAGAATGTTGACGAGGGCACAGGCCGCTCGCCGGTAATGCTGTTGTTGCTCAAATTGTGGCGTTCCCGCTTGCTCTCCAGGTCCCGCTGCCATGCCTCGACGCCGAAGGTAAGCATGTCGTCACTTTCCGGTGCGATCCGCGATTCGGCTTGAACATTCTCCGTCGTGTGGGTTGCATGGGGCGTAAGCGTGAGTGTCGGATTCTGGATGACATCGACGCTCCGGTCGATTTCCTGCCGGGACAATCTCAACAGCAGCATGGGGAGCGTCTGCGAGATGTTTGGAATGTCATATTCGATCTCCATCAGCTCGCGACGGGCAAGTGTGTATGTCGCAATGGCCGGCGCCGCAAATGCCGAGCCGCCCGGGATGCCGGCATCTTGCGCCTGCGAGCGTTGATACATGATCAACGCCGTCTGGGTGCCGGCTGTTTTGATGCCGAGGGAGGTGTTGATGTTGAAATCGGTGAATTGAGAGTTGGGGATCTCCCCCTCCGGCGTGAGAGTGTTCCCTGCCTTGCGGTATCCAGCGCCTGCCCTGAAGGCGTACCGTTCAGATGAATTCTCCAGTGATAGGTGTTCGGAAGCTCCGCCGTCAACGCTCGACAATCCTGAGACAAGCTCTGCGTTCGTCTCCGGTTCATCGCTGAACGATGCGCGCTTCGTCGTCAGATGGATTACGCCTCCCAGCGCCCCGGACCCGTAGAGCGTCGATCCGGGCGTTTTTATGAGCTCAGCCCGTTCGAGGTCCTCGATACTGATAAGAGAGAGCGGACCCGCAATATCATCGGCGGTTTCGATACGGACGTTGTCAAGAAGAGATACGATATCAGATCTGCTCATTCCGCGAATTGAGAGCGCGGTTTCCCACGAGCCGTCGCGCACTAATGCAATGCCCGGGGTTCGTTTCAACGCATCCGGGAGAGTAACGCTTGCCTGTTGAACCAGATCATCCGAAGATTTCACTTCGACAGGATAGGGGCTTTCGTTCAGCGCAGATGCAGTTCGCGTGCTTCGCACGACGACTTCTTCGGACTGAATGATAGCCGGCTGCAGGTTGAAGACGAGAGTGTCAGCCCGCTCATCGTCGAGCACAATAAGCCGCTCGATTGTTCCATACGCGATATGATGCACGGAAAGTGTGTACGCTCCCATCGTAAGATGGTTGAACGCAAATCTTCCATCGGAAAGAGAATTCGTCTTCTGACCTGTCTCGAGAATAGAGAGAACGGCGCCGGCCAACGGTTGTCCGCTCGCAGCATCGACAACACGGCCGGCAAGACTCGCTGTCTGTGCGAACGAAAAAACTGTTTGAACGAGAAGGGTTGTTGTCAAAAGACAGATACGCTTCAGATCCAGTCTGTGTGAATTCATCGGATGTCCAAAAATAAAAACGCAGCGCCGGCAATCGACCTACCGGCACTGCATCCTCGTATAAGCATATTCTTTTCGGTCCCCTGCGGATAAGATGCGGTCCGTCACTCTCTGCACGCCGTCGTTCGTCAAAATGTAGAGAAACATTCCCTGGTTAGCAACGTGTTGCGCTCCGGGCAATTTCGAACAGTTTAAATTTAGACTGAATCTAACATAGAACTGTCCGTTGAACGCGGGACCGGAGTGAATCTTATCTCCCCGAAAAAAAATTGCGTCATCGTTTTGATATTTTAGTTTCATTTTCCAAGATTTCTCATTATCTTTTTGGAGCGACAGATGTACCCGATGAAGTGAAAGCGACGTCACCTATTGATTATCAACTCGCCCTGTTCTGTAAGCGACGGGAGAATTCTGATTATTTATCAATACTTCCTCTTGAACGGTCACCACGTTTCAATAGAGTTCGCTGCGAGTACCCGCGAAGCGTAAGACATTCTACTCTTCGTCAGCTTCAACACCACCAGCCGCGCAAAGGATGCGCTGAACACCCTGCGGCAGTGTGACCAACCGCTCAACTTCCCAAAACCCCGGGGCGCAGCCTTTTCCTTTCGCCCCGCCGGAAATCAACACTTCATCTCGGCGATTTCTCAAACTGATCTTCAGGATAATTCGGAGTACCCAGTGTAGCATTACAACGGCTAAGTGTACCGGTTGCGATAGTGCGGAGGATTTTCGCCATTCTGATTTTTTTTCACTTCTTGAAAAGGAGCAGTTATGGATGGAATTCGGACGACTTCAACTGAACTGCAGGAAATCGATGCGGTGGTGGCCAGGCATGAAGGTCACCACGGAGCGCTGCTCAGCATCCTTGAAGAAACACAACTCCTCAACGAGCACAAATACCTCTCGGAAAAAGCGCTGAACTTTGTCGCCCTCAAAACGGGCGTCCCGCTCTCCAGAATCTACAACGTTGTCACCTTCTACTCGTTCTTCAATCTCACACCTCAGGGCAAGCATACCATTACGGTGTGCCGCGGCACGGCCTGCCACACCAAAGGCTCAAAAGCACTTCTCGATGATCTGGGATTAATTCTCGGATGCAGCAAAGCCCTCGAAGAGAGGGAATCATCCTTGACGACGCCCGACAATCAATTCACGATCTCTACCGTCGCGTGCTTCGGCCAATGTGCACTTGCGCCGGTCATCGCCGTGGACGAAGTCATCTACAGCAACATGACGACGGGCAAACTGCAAAAGCTCATCACCAAAGTCAGCAGAGGAAGGAAAAACCCATGAAGATCCTCGACGCTATGACGCTCGATGCCGTCAGACAAAGCGGATTGAAGAAACTCCTCCCCGATATTCCAAAAATATCTGTGGGGATGGGAACGTGCGGTATCGGAAACGGCGCAAAAGAAGTGTACCAGAGCCTTGAAAATGCGATCAAGGCAAAGAAGGCGAAAATAAAGCTCTCCATCGTAGGCTGTTTCGGGTTTTGCGCGGAGGAGACTGTCGTCAACTGTTATCTCCCCGGCAAGCCTCTCCTGATCCTTCACAAGGTTACTCCGAAGGATGCGGAGAACATCGTCGAGACCCTCTCGGCAGGTTTGATGCCGCTCAAGAAGGCGTTGTGCAAGATCGAGCGGTGGAATTTTTACACGGCGAAGATCGAATTCGGCACGGGCCTCCCGAGCGTTCCAGCCTGGAATGAAATTCCATTCTTCAAAGGCCAGACGAAGCTCGTTCTTCGCAACTCCGGGCTTATCAACCCCGAAGATATCGAAGAGTACATTGCCGTGGGCGGTTACAGCTCACTGCTCAAAGCCCTCACGCAAATGACGCAAGATTCCGTCCTGGAAGAGATCAAGACATCCAAGCTTCGCGGGAGAGGCGGCGCAGGATTTCCGACGGCGATCAAGTGGGAGATGATGAAACGGATAGAGACGGACCGCAAATACATCATCTGCAATGCCGATGAAGGCGATCCCGGCGCGTACATGAACCGCAACGAAATCGAAAGCGACCCGCATTCCCTCATCGAGGGGATGATCATCGGTGCATACGTCATGGGAGCGACAGAAGGAGTGATGTATGTGAGAGCCGAGTACCCGCTTGCCGTCGAGCGATTTCGAAAGGCCGCCGCCGTCGCGCGCGAATGCGGCATCCTTGGGAAAAATATTTTCGGTTCGCAGTTCGGGATCGATCTCTCATACGTTCAGGGAGCCGGTGCGTTTGTCTGCGGCGAAGAGACCGCGCTCATCGCTTCTATAGAGGGAAAAGCCGGGCGTCCTGTTCCGCGGCCCCCGTATCCGGCGCAGAAAGGTCTCTGGGAACGTCCGACAAACATCAACAATGTCGAAACCTGGTTCAACATTCCCCTTATCGTCGCGATCGGCGGATCGGAGTTCGCGAAGTTCGGGACGGAGAAGAGCACCGGCACAAAAGTGTTCTCTCTCGTCGGAAAGATCAAGAATACCGGCCTCGTCGAGCTCACCCTCGGCACCACGCTTGAGAAGATAATTTACCAGATGGGCGAGGGAACGGGCAACAAAAAGAAAGTCCGCGCCATACAGACCGGAGGCCCCTCCGGCGGCTGCGTTCCGGTGGAACATTTCAATACTCCCGTTGACTATGAATCCCTCACAAAGCTCGGCACCATCATGGGATCGGGAGGAATGGTGGTGATGGATCAGGACAATTGCATGGTGGATGTCGCGCGGTATTTTGTCGAAGTCACGGCCTCCGAGTCGTGCGGCAAGTGCGCTCCGTGCCGTGAAGGGCTCTCTCAGGCCCTGGCGATATTGAACAAGATCACGCGCGGAGAAGCGACGATGGAGGACCTGGATACGCTTGAGAGCCTGGCATACGCAATCAAGGATTCGTCCTTGTGCGGTCTGGGACAGACGAGCGCCAATCCCGTGCTTACAACGCTGCGCTACTTCAGGGAGGACTACGAGAAACACATCATCCAGAAACGCTGCAAGGCGGGAGTGTGCGAAAAGCTCTTCATGGCGCTTTGTGAAAACAGCTGCCCGCTCCACATGAACATCCCGGGATATCTCCAGTTGCTCAAAGAAGGAAGAATTGAAGAGGCGTTCGAGCTGACCCTGCGGGATAATCCTCTCCCCGGCACTGTCGGCAGGATATGTTACTTTCACTGTCAGATGCGCTGCCGGCGGGATATGATCGACGATCCGGTTTCGCAGGGAGAGATCCATCGCTACCTGGCCGACACAATGTATAAGATGGGGAAGGAGAAAGAGATCTATCAGCGCCTCATCAAAGAGAAGCTGTCTTCGACCGGAAAGAACATTGCGATTGTCGGATCCGGTCCCGCCGGACTAACGGCGGCGTACTATCTTGTCCGGCTGGGCCACGGCGTCACCGTGTACGAAGGCCATTCGAAAGCCGGCGGAATTCTGCAGTACGGAATTCCTGCCTACCGCCTTCCGAAGGACAGCCTGAACAAGGAACTTGAGCTGTTCAGAAAGCTCGGTGTGAAGTTCGTCTTCAAAACCCGCATCGGCAAAGATCTTTCATTCAAGGCGCTTCAGAAACAATACGACGCGGTGTTCATTGCCGTCGGAGCTCAAAAGGATGTGGAATTGGAGATCCCCGGCAGGAGCCTCGATGGAGTTCTCTTGGGGTATGAATTCCTCGAGAGATTCGCCGGCGGGAAGGACCTCCATCTCGGGAAAAAAGTTGTCGTCGTAGGCGCCGGGAACGTCGCCATCGATGCGGCCCGCTCTTGTCTCCGTCTCGGCGCTGACGTCACGATTGTTTACCGGCGCGATCAGCACGAGATGCCGGCGAACGCTCACGAGATCAGCGATGCGATGGATGAAAACATACATTTCATGTACATGTCGGCGCCGAAGAGAATTATCGGCGATGCAAAGGGAAAAGTTGCCGGGCTCGAAATTCACAAAATGAAGTTTGACGGCTTTGACCATACGGGAAGGAAGAGGCCGATTGAGAGCGGCGAATCGGCCTTGGTGGAATGCAATACCATCATCCTCGCGCTCGGGGAGAAGGTCGAATTTGAACATGCGAATGAGATCGGCCTCGAGGTGCGGAGCAATGGCTCTATCAAGACGCATCAGCCTAGCTGCCGCACCAACCTGCCGAAGGTGTATGCCGGCGGCGACGCTATTACAGGTCCGGCAACCGTTTCCGAGGCCATGGGGATTGCCCGTCACGCAGCCGAGTCGATCGACTTCGACCTCATGAAAGAAAAACGCTTCCACAGACTCTTCAGGGAATTCAAATACAAAGATGAAATCCTTGCGGAGCCGGAGGTCAACGGGAAGATCGCCCCGAAAAAAATCCCTGTGCGGGAAAGGGTCTCGAGCTTCCAGGAGGTGCTCAACGGGTACACCGGCGAAGAAGCGCTCCAGGAGGCCGCACGATGTCTCCGCTGCGACGTCAAATGTCAAGAATCGTAAGACAAACAAGAGGACACTATGGAAAACAAGATGGTCAATGTCAAAATCAACGGCAGTGAATATCAACTTCCTCAGAGTTTGTCAATTCTTGACGCTTGCCTCCGCGCTGGAGTCAGAATCCCGACACTCTGCTACCTTGAGGATGTTGCCAAAAACGCTTCGTGCGGTGTCTGTCTCGTGGAAGTCAAGGGCGCCCGCACGCTCGTCCGTTCCTGCTCGACGTGTGTTCATGAGGGGATGGAAATATCGACAAGCTCTCCCCGCGTCCGCGAGGCGCGCAAGACCAATGTCGAACTTCTCCTCGCCAATCATCCCAAAGACTGCCTCTCCTGCTTGCGCAACCAGAGCTGCGAACTGCAGGCGCTCGCGGCGAACTTGGGCGTTCAACGAGAAAGGTTCGTACGGACAAAGAAGCTCGAGGAATGCGACACCACGTCTCCTTCGCTCGTCCGGGATCCCAATAAATGCATTTTGTGCGGAAGGTGCGTCGCTGTCTGCGCAAACGTCCAAACCGTCAATGCGATCGAAGTATCACGGAGAGGCATTCGGAGCAAAGTATCAACCTACATGGAAAAGGGTCTTGGAAACGTTGCCTGCACGAATTGCGGCCAATGCGCCCTTGTGTGTCCGACCGGAGCCATTGTCGAACACGACGATACCGAAAGCGTCTATGAACAGATTGCGAACCCGGACAAATTCGTCATCGTCCAGACCGCTCCGGCGATTCGCGTCGGCATCGGCGAGGCGATGGGAATGGAGGCAGGCAGCCTCGTCACCGGCCAAATGGTCGCCGGCCTGAGAAGACTCGGTTTCAGCAAGGTCTTCGATACGCAGTTCACGGCCGACCTGACAATTCTCGAAGAAGGCCACGAATTGATCAAACGGATAACCAACAGCGGCGTGCTGCCGATGATCACTTCGTGTTCGCCCGGATGGGTGAAATTCGCCGAGCATTTCTTCCCAAACTCGCTCGATCATCTCTCGACCTGTAAGTCACCACAGCAGATGTTTGGGGCAGTCGCCAAAACATATTACGCTGCAAAACTCGGAATCGATCCGCGAAAGATGGTCGTCGTCTCGATCATGCCCTGCACGGCGAAGAAGTATGAAGCAAAACGGCCTGAAATGACGAGCGCGTTTGAATATTGGAAGGAAAAAAAGGCCTGGTCGGATGACGATGAGTTTTACGATGTCGATTACGTGCTGACCACACGCGAGTTGGCCAGGATGTTCAGGGAAGCGGGCATTCGCTTTGCCAACCTGCCGCATGAAGAATTTGACAGTCCTCTCGGCGAGTCGACGGGAGCGGCGGTGATCTTCGGAGCGACCGGCGGTGTCATGGAAGCAGCGCTCAGAACGGCGTACGAAGTTGTCACCGGCAAGACGTTGACCGACATCAACTTCACAGCGGTCCGCGGAATGGAAGGACTCAAAGAAGCCGAGGTCGATATGAACGGAACCAAGGTGAAGGTTGCGGTCGCCCATACGTTGAAGAACGCCCGCCGGCTGATGGAGCAAATCGAGAAGGGTGAATCTCCCTATGCCTTCATCGAAGTGATGACATGTCCGGGAGGATGCCTGGGAGGAGGCGGACAGCCGATCCCGACAACGTGGGAGATCAGAAAGAAAAGGGCCGAGTCTATCTACAAAGAAGACGCCGGGAAGCCGATCCGGAAATCGCATGAGAACCCCGAATTGGCGGTACTCTACAAAGAATTCCTCAAGGCGCCCTTGGGAGAAGTATCGCACCATCTTCTTCACACTTCGTATGAAAAACGAGGACTCTTTGTGTGGAAGATGGAGAAAGTGCCCGAGCGCACACCTGTCTGATCGGGAACGCAAAGGCGGTAAGTCGAGGTGCGACGATCCATCGTAGAGCGGCATGGTTGGTCTTGCCGCTCTACATTCTTTCAAGGCACTCTGAGAAAATTCTTTTTTCTTCGCTTGACAACATAAAAGGAAATGTTATCTTTGGTATAGAGACGAGTGATTGCTTACACCGCTCTCTCCCACTTCGGATTGCCGACCGGATGTGGGCACATGTATCTCACGAGAAACATTTTCGCCATGACGAGCATATCCAGCTTACACCTCTTCTACGCCTGCAGACCGGCGCTCCAGCACGATGCTCCGTACCTCAACGGCCATTACCTCTGTTGTTGTTGACCTTTCCGTTTTCTCTCTAAAGCAGTTTTACGTTTACCTTCATCGGTGCAGCGTGTGACGACATGAGATTTCGCATGTCCTCCGTCTCACTTGAGCACCCCTCTCGCCGGATGTTCCATCCGAGCGTGGGACTGTAAACTCAAAAACCTGCCGACGAGCAGCCGCGATCGTTTTCTAATTCACCCGACAACCAGAATCCGAACCGTACGCACCGCATCACTCTATGATTGAGCGGCGGGACGGAAGGAAAATACCGACAAAGGAAATAATGAAAAACTTGAGCGCAAAAATTAAAATTTTCGCCTTCATCGCTTTGGTTCTCACCATGTCACAAGCCGCGTTCGGCCAGGATAGCACACAGCAGCAAAGCGGAATCGAAAACCGATTGCACGATCTGGAACAGCAAATCTTAATATTAAAGCGTCAGCGCGAGATCGACCAGGAGGCCGCGGCTCAGAAACAGCAAAGTGCGGCTGCCTCACCCTTCGGTCAGGGAAGATTCACCGGAGTTATCTACGGAGATTATTTTTACAACGTCTCCCGCGACACGAGCGGAAACAGGGGTCCGGCGCTGCCGAACACGGCCATCCCTGCTGCAAGCAACGCGAAGAACTTCAACGGCTTTGAACTCCGGCGATTCTATCTGACATTCGACGATGATTTTTCGGATAAACTGACCATCCGTTTCCGGTTTGAGGATGACCAGATCGCGGCAGCCGGCGGAGCAAACACTCTGTTCGTTAAAGATGCATACATAACCTGGAAGGAAATTTTTTCCGGAAGCGAAGCGACTTTTGGTGAGCAGCCGACGCCGGCTACAACAGTATCGGAAGCCGCCTGGGGATACCGTTCGCTGGAAAAAACAGAGTTGGATTTGCGCGGCTTTGTCACGACGCGCGATCTCGGGCTTTCGTTGAAAGGCCGCATCGACGCAAGCGGAAATTACAATTACTGGCTCCTGATCGCTGACAACTCGAACACAGCTGTAGAGACCGAAAAATACAAACGCTACTATCTAAACCTCCAAGGCAAACCGTTTGAAAATTTCCAAATTGCCGTCTCCGGCGATTACGCGGC
The DNA here is from genome assembly GCA_964384415.1 of uncultured Chitinophagaceae bacterium. Lineage (GTDB taxonomy): Bacteria > Bacteroidota > Ignavibacteria > UBA10030 > UBA8401 > JAGVPT01. The sequence continues at coordinate 12,675 of CAYLMV010000012.1, forward strand.
CCTCGCACCGGCAAAAACCACGATCCACGACAACGATAAGTCAACCGTTTCAGTCGTTGCGTGGTATGGTGTCAAAGAGACCTTTAATATCGGGGCTGAAGTTTTTTCTCAAAATGCGGCAAATGCCGCGGCGGCATCAACCGGATCGGCAACGAGAAGCGACATTGCAGAGGGCTATTCGCTCTTCGGATCATACAACATCACTCCCGTATTAGCCGCCGTCCTCCGCTACGATTCCTTCGACCCGAACACAAACAGCAATGTCAAAGGGGATTCACGCAATCTCCTTATTGCCGCATTGAGCTGGAAAGCAGACAAAACACTCTTTCTCCAGCCCAACTTAGAATATGAGACATACGAAACAAACCCGGCAAGTGGAGCCTCCCCCGGCGTGTCGTACGACGCCTCGCTGACAGCGCGACTCACTCTTTACTATCAGTTCTAGGCAGAGGACGATAATCATGAAAACATTGCATCAAATTATTTTAGCGCTGATCGCCGCCCTCAGCATCTTTACTGCGTCCGGGTCCGCCCAGCACATGACACTCCTTAATGTCTCGTATGACCCGACGCGCGAGCTCTATCAGGACTTCAATACAAGCTTCGCAAAATATTGGAAAGCAAAAACAGGCCAGGACGTCACCATCAACCAATCTCACGGCGGCTCCGGCAAACAAGCCCGCGCCGTCATCGACGGGTTGGAGGCCGATGTTGTGACGCTCGCTCTCGCGTACGACGTCGATGCGCTGTACGAGAAAGCGAAGCTCATCCCACAGGATTGGCAAAAGCGGCTCCCGAACAACAGCACCCCCTACACATCCACCATCGTTTTTCTGGTTCGCAAAGGAAATCCAAAAAAGATCAACAATTGGGACGATCTGATCCGGCCCGGCGTCATCGTCGTCACGCCAAACCCGAAAACGTCCGGCGGCGCACGGTGGAATTACCTCGCGGCGTGGGGATATGCTTTGAAAAAGAATAATGGCGACCAGACGAAGGCAAGAGATTTCGTCCGTCAGCTCTATAAGAATGTTCCGGTGCTCGATGCGGGCGCACGCGGATCGACGATCACTTTTGTGGAACGCGGGATCGGCGACGTCTTGATCGCCTGGGAGAATGAAGCATTCCTCGCGGTGAACGAATTGGGGCAAGGGAAATTCGAGATCGTTGCTCCGCCGGTCAGCATTCTTGCCGAACCGCCCGTCTCCATTGTCGACAAGGTGGTCGATAAACGCGGAACGCGCGCAGTGGCACAAGCGTATCTCGAATACCTTTATTCCGAGGAGGGGCAGGAAATCGCCGCCCGTAATTTTTACAGGCCGCGGCTCCAATCTGTGGCAAAGAAATATGAAGACAAATTTCCAAAACTGGGACTGTTCACAATCGACGATGTTTTCGGCGGCTGGCAGAATGCTCAGAAGACGCATTTTGACGATGGCGGAATCTTTGACCAGCTGTATCAGGCAGGAAATTGACCCCTGCGGGATTCATCGTCAGGTTCTTAAGTGATTAATGAGGCATCAACCATGATACGAGAATCTATTCGCCGTCCGCGGAAGCGCCGCGTCCTTCCCGGATTCGGATTGTCGCTTGGGTTCACGACGTTGTACATCAGCCTCATTGTTCTGATACCAGTGTCGACGCTCTTTTTCAAGACATTCAGCCTCACGTGGGATCAATTCTACGCTTCCATCACGAGCGCACGAGTGCTCGCATCGTTCCGCCTGAGCTTCGGAACCGCGTTTATCGCCGCGCTCGTCAACATTGTCTTTGGCCTGCTTCTGGCCTGGACACTCGTCCGTTATGACTTTCCCGGGAAACAGATCATCGATGCATTTGTCGATTTGCCGTTTGCGCTCCCAACCGCCGTCGCGGGAATCACCTTGACGACGTTGTATGCGGAAAACGGCTGGTTTGGGGGATTGCTTCAACATCTCGGAATTAAGGTTGACTATACTCCCCTCGGGATTATTGTCGCCCTCGTTTTTATCGGCTTTCCATTTGTTGTGCGGACCGTCCAACCGGTGCTTGAGTCGATGGAAACAGATGTTGAAGAAGCTGCGGCAAGTCTGGGGGCGAATCGCTGGCAGATTGTCACACGGATCATTCTTCCGACGATTCGCCCTGCGGCATTGACCGGTTTCGCCCTGGCCTTCGCGAGAACGCTTGGAGAGTATGGTTCCGTGGTGTTCATCGCCGGAAATATGCCGATGCGCACGGAGATCTCAACGCTGCTCATCATTACGCGATTGGAGCAGTATGATTATCCAGGGGCAACCGCCATCGCAGTGACGATGTTGGCGGCTTCGTTCGCTCTTCTCCTCCTTATCAACCTCTTGCAAGCGCGGCTAGTCAGAAGGGATGTGGCTGCATGACGACTTTTACACGTGTAGAAGGTATCGGACTTCCGAGCGACATCTCCATGTCAAAATCCTCTCGACTGTCGGAGCCGGCGCTTGTCCGGCGTGTCGTGATAGGAATCTCGTTGATTTTTGTCTTCGCATTCCTTTGCGCTCCGTTAGTCCTCGTCTTTGCCAAGGCGTTCGAGAAGGGGATTTCCGCCTACTATTCGGCAATCAGCGACGCCGATGCTGTCGCCGCAATCGAGCTCACTCTCGTTACCGCTGCCATCGCAGTCCCGTTGAATGTTCTCTTCGGCATTTCGGCGGCGTGGCTCATCGCGAAATTCGACTTCAGGGGAAAGAATATCCTGACGACGCTTATCGACCTTCCGTTCACCATCTCCCCTGTTATTGCGGGGATGGTCTTCGTCCTCTTGTTCGGTCTACAGGGATGGTTCGGCGAATGGCTCGACGTTCATAACCTGAAGGTAATTTTTGCGACTCCCGGGATCGTCCTCTCGACGATGTTCGTCACCTTCCCATTCGTCGCGCGTGAACTGATCCCCCTGATGCAGCTGACCGGAACGGAGGAGGAAGAAGCGGCCGTCGTTTTAGGAGCGAGCGGCTGGCGGACGTTCTTCAGCGTGACCCTCCCCAACATCAAATGGGGACTCCTCTACGGAGTGATCGTCTGTAACGCGCGTGCGATGGGAGAATTCGGCGCTGTCTCCGTTGTTTCCGGACATATCCGCGGATCAACGAATACGATTCCGCTCCAGGCCGAGATCTTATACAACGAGTATCGTATCAGCGCTGCCTTTGCCGTGGCGTCGCTCCTGACTTTTCTCGCCGTTCTCACGTTGATCATTAAACAGGTTGCGGAGGGAAGAATGCGTCAGGAATTGATCCTGAGCAAAACCGTTCGAGACACCGCGGTATCAGTGGAGTCTGTATGAGCATTGCCGTTCATCAGCTGACAAAGCAATTCAACGGATTTACCGCCGTCGACAACGTAAGCTTTCGGGTGGAGACGGGAGAGCTCATCGCAATTTTAGGGCCGAGCGGTTCGGGCAAGAGCACGCTTCTCAGGATCATCGCCGGGCTGGAAATCCCGGACTCCGGAGAGATACACCTGACAGGGAAAGGAGCCACGATGGCTTCCCCCCAGGAGCGCAATGTGGGATTTGTCTTCCAGCATTATGCGCTCTTCAAGCATATGACCCTTTTCGAAAACATTGCGTTTGCGCTCAAAGTGCGCAACGTAGCAAAGCCGGAAATCCTGCTGCGGGTCAACGAGCTGCTGACGCTGGTTCAGCTCAAAGGTCTCGAACATCGATATCCTTCCCAGATCTCGGGCGGACAGCGTCAACGTGTCGCGGTCGCAAGAGCCCTGGCTGCGCGGCCGCGAGTGCTTTTGTTGGATGAACCCTTCGGGGCGCTTGACGCAAAAGTACGCGAGGAACTGCGGAAATGGATCCTCGACCTTCACGAGCAAACGCACGTGACAACACTCTTTGTAACACACGACCAGCACGAGGCGCTGGAAATCGCAAACAAGATTTTCGTGATGAACAAAGGACGGATCGAACAGGAGGGAACGCCGAGGGAAATATTTGACCGGCCCCGTACGCCCTTTGTCGCCGAGTTCGTCGGAGAGAACAATTTCATTGAAGCCGAAGTCGCGGAACCTCATTTGGTCCGATGGGGACCGATCAAATTCTCGGTCAACGGCCATCCCGTCGGCCAGAAGATGCGCATTTACTTCCGACCCAACGATGTCTACGTCAGTTCCACAGCCGAAGCAGGACACGTCAGCGCGAAGATCGCAAGAACCCGATTTAAAGGGCCGTTGATCGAGCTGATTCTCAACATCGGCCATGAGATGCAGGTCATCGCTCATGTTCCAAAGGGAGTTTCGCTCGCCAGCGGATTCGCAGAAGGATCTGAGGTATTTGTAGGGATCACAGAATACCATGCATTTCCAAAATCTTGAACGGGACAGACAATGAGTCATGCGACAATCAATGCAGAATCGATCGAGCCGCTGAACAGCCAGGCTAAAGACCTCGCACCCGATGAAGTCATAGCACTGGCCGCGGCGAAGTTCGGGAGCAAGGCAGTCTTCACGACTTCCTTCGGTGCCGAAGATCAGGTGATAACGCACTTCATCGCAGAAAAGAAACTGGCCGTGGATCTCATCACGCTCGATACGGGACGGTTGTTTAACGAAACTCTCGAAACATTCGAGAAGACTGCGAAGAAGTACGGCAACATTGTCAGAGTTCTTTGTCCTGACGCAGGAGAAGTTGAAACCTACGTAGCCCGCAGCGGGATCAATGGGTTCTACCAGTCCATCGAACTTCGCAAGGAATGCTGCAATATCCGGAAAGTGAAACCCCTCAAAAGAGGATTGAGCGGCTACGGAATCTGGGTCACGGGCTTACGCGCCGATCAATCGGATAATCGCGCCAATCTCAAATTCTTCGAGTGGGACGAGAAGCATCGCCTTGTAAAGGTGAATCCGCTTTTGCACTGGACCTTCACAGAGGTTATGGAGTTCATCCACAGCAATTTCGTTCCATACAATCTGCTTCATGACAAAGGCTTTGTCAGCATCGGCTGTGCGCCGTGTACGAGGGCGATTCAGGAGGGGGAAGATTTTCGGGCGGGACGATGGTGGTGGGAATCATCACAAAAGGAATGCGGGCTTCATCATTCGTAAGCTGTCTTACACGTACGCCGGGGTAATATCTCGGCACATCTGCGGCTAGGGAAGGCACATGAACTACTTACAGGAACTGGAAGCCGAGGCGATTTACGTCCTGCGTGAAGTTGCCGCCCAATTTGAGAATGCGGCAATCCTCTTCTCGTGTGGTAAGGATTCAATAACGATTGCCCATCTCGCGCGCAAGGCATTCTTCCCCGCAGCCGTCCCCTTCCCCCTCGTCCATATCGACACGGGACACAATTTCCCGGAGGTGCTGGAATTCCGCGATGAGTTTGTCAGAGAGTTGGGCGCAGAGCTTATCGTAGGGTCGGTCCAGGAGGCGATCGACAACGGTGAAATCGCCGAACAAACCGGAAAATATGCAAGCAGAAATATGCTTCAAACACACGTCCTTCTAAAGACAATCGAACAGCATGGATTTGATGCATGCATCGGCGGAGCCCGGCGGGATGAAGAAAAGGCCAGGGCGAAGGAGCGTTTCTTTTCGGTCCGCAATGATTTTGGCCAGTGGGATGTAAAAAGACAACGCCCGGAGTTATTCGACATGCTTAACGGCAGGATCCATAAAGGCGAAAATGTCCGGGCATTCCCGATCAGCAACTGGACTGAACTTGATGTCTGGAACTATATCAGAGTGGAGCGGCTGGCGATTCCGAGCATTTACTTCTCGCATTCACGTACCACATTCATAAGAGACAATCTCCTTTGGCCCGTTTCTGATTTTGTTTCCCTCATCGCCGGAGAGACCTGTGAAACCAGGCAGGTCCGTTTCCGCACCGTCGGCGATATGAGCTGCAGTGCGGCAATTGAATCGAACGCCATAACGGTCGATGCCATTATTGCCGAGATTGAAAATGCACTGACGTCAGAACGCGGCGCACGCATCGACGACAAATGGTCGGAATCGGCAATGGAACTACGCAAAGCTCAGGGATACTTTTAATATGAAAGAGGTTCTCCGCATAGCCACTACCGGCAACGTCGACGATGGGAAGAGCACCCTCATCGGGAGATTGTTGTATGAGACCAAATCTCTGCCCGCCGACAAGCTCGCTGACCTCATCAGGGCAAGCAAGCGCCGGGGGTTCGATTCACCCGATTTTTCCCTGCTGACCGACGGACTCCTTGCGGAGCGAGAACAGGGAATAACGATCGACGTAGCGCACGTCTACTTTCAAACGCAGAGGCGGAAGTTCATCGTCGCGGATACGCCGGGGCATGAACAATACACGCGCAACATGGTGACGGGCGCTTCGACCTCGAACATGGCCCTGATCCTCATCGACGCGCGAAACGGGAGCCTGCTGCAGACGTACCGGCATTTCTTTATCTCCCACCTCCTCGACGTGTCACCGATCGTCGTGTGCATCAACAAAATGGACCTGGTCGGTTATGACGAAGCGCGCTACCTGGCCATCGTCGGCAATCTTGCATCGTTCGCAGAGCGTCTGGGATTTCCCTCTGCGCGTCTCATTTTTATTCCGATGAGCGCCAGCGAGGGAGACAACATCACCTCCCTCTCGCCGAACACGCCATGGTATCAGGGACGTCCGCTGCTGGAGCTGCTTGAAACCGTCGATGTCCAGAGTTCGGGCGAGAAAGGACCTTTTCGGTTTCCTGTGCAGTCCGTTCTCAGATCAAAAGATCCGGCATACCACGACTACCGCGGCTACGCCGGAAAAATAGCGAGCGGTTCAGTCTCCGCCGGGGAACGGGTGACCGTTCTCCCCTCCCGCATCTCCACTTCGATAAGCGGCATCGATTTATTTGGAAAAGAAGTCCAGGCTGCCCATGCAGGAGAATCGGTTTCCATTCGATTAGAAAGAGATCTCGATCTGAGCAGAGGCGACATGATCGTGAAAGAAGGTCTGCTGCCGGTCATTTCCCGAAGCTTCGGAGCGCGCCTCTGCTGGCTTCACGAACGGCCGGCAAAGATCCGGGCCCGCTATCTGCTTCAGCACGGAATCAGGCGTGTCCACGCCCGCATCGACGTGATTCATTCGGTCATTCATCCCGAGTCGCTGGAGGCCAGCGGCGAGGCTGAAACTTTCTTGCTCAACGAGATCGGCGACGTGACCATGACCGCCGCGGCTGAATTGTTCTTCGACCCGTTCCAATCCAATAAACCAAACGGCGCGTTCGTCATGATCGATGAATCAACGAACGATACAATAGCGGTCGGTTTTTTGTCGCATCCACTATAACTTTTTTGCGAGGCAACAATGCAGAGCTTCCGGTCAGAATTGGAAAACCTCCACAACCCTGTCGTAGAACGGGATATCATCGATCTCGAGAAGAAAATAAAGCTCTATCGGGATGGAAAGGTCGACGACGACAAGTTCAGAAGCCTCAGGCTCGTCCGGGGAATCTACGGCCAACGCCAGCCGGGCGTGCAGATGGTCCGGATAAAGATCCCGTTCGGGCGATTGACGGTACAACAGCTCCTGACGATCGCCGACGTCGCGGAAGAATACGGAAGCGGCAACCTTCATGCGACGACCCGTCAGGACATCCAGATCCATTACGTCAGCCTCGACCGGACGCCGGAACTGTGGACGCGTCTTGAGAAGGAAGATGTTACGCTGCGGGAGGCGTGCGGCAACACCGTCCGCAACATCACTGCTTCAGCCGCTGCGGGCATCGACCCAAAGGAACCGTTTGACGTTTCACCGTACGCCTTCGAATTATTCCAATATTTCCTTCGAAATCCCATCTGCCAGGAACTCGGACGCAAATTTAAGATCGCATTTTCATCCAGCGACGAGGATACGGCGTTCGCCTTCATTCACGACATCGGGCTCATTCCAAAAATAAAAATCGCAGAGGGAAAAGAAATCCGCGGTTTCAAGATAGTGATCGGAGGCGGTCTGGGCTCCTATCCTCACCTCGCGCAGACGATGTTCGAATTCCTCGAAGAGCAGTACATCCTTCCTTACGCCGAAGCTCTCCTTCGTGTGTTCGACCGATACGGAGAGCGGAAGAACAGACAGAAGGCCAGAATGAAGTTTCTCCTGGATCAATTCGGTCTGGATAAAATGCGTGATTTGGTCCAGGACGAATGGAAGGCGCTCAAGGTAAAGGAATTTTTGGTCGACCGGGACATCGTGCCCTCGGTGACAATCCCGGAACCCCTGCCCTCGATCGCTCAGCCCGATCTTAATCTGGAAAGATATCAACGCTGGAGAGAGACGAATGTATTCGAGCAAAAACAGAAAGGGTTCTACGGCGTCTATGTTCGGGTACCACTCGGCAATCTTGATGTGAAAAGGGGGCGCGTTTTTGCCCATATCGCAAGGACATTTGCGGCTGAAGAACTCCGTGTTACCGTCAACCAGGGATACATGATGAAATATGTGCGGCCTGAGAACCTTCAGCCCCTCTACCGTTCGCTCGATGAGATTTCCCTCGCGGAACCCGGCTTCGACAGCGCGAATGATATTACTGCCTGTCCCGGTACAGATACCTGCAACCTCGGCATCTCGGACAGCACGAATATAACGGTCGAATTGGAAAAGGTTATTTCGAACGAATACCCTGAGTTGATCTATAACAGCAACATCAAAATCAAAATCAGCGGATGCCCGAATTCCTGCGGACAACACGGCATTGCCAGCATCGGTTTTCACGGAAGTTCATTCAAAGTGGGGAATCACTCGGTTCCTGCTTTGCAGATCGTTCTCGGCGGAGGGCAGTTGGGTAACGGCGAGGGTTACTTGTCGGAGAAAATAATCAAGATACCCTCGAAACGCGGTCCCGACGCGCTCCGGCTCCTCCTCGACGATTACATCGAGAACCAAAACGAAGGCGAGTACTATGAGAACTATTATCGCCGGAGAGGCAAGGAGTACTTCAACGCTCTGCTCAAGCCGCTCGCCGACCTCACGAATCTTGTTCCGAGCGACTATGTTGATTGGGGACATGAAGATCAGTTCGCCCTGAAGACGGAGGTCGGCGAGTGCGCCGGCGTCATCATTGACCTGGTCGCGACGCTGTTGTATGAAACGGAGGAAAAGCTTCATTGGGCCGGGGAGACATTCGAAAACAAGCAATACGCCGATTCGATTTACCACAGCTATAATGTTTTCGTCAACGGCGCAAAGGCGTTGCTCCTGAAAAGGGATATTATTGTCAACACTCAGAACGGCATCCTGCGCGATTTCGAAGCGCAATTCGGCGGTGAAGGTGATTTCCGGTTTCCGGATGGGTTCAAGGAGTATGTGCTGCGGTTGAATAAGAATGAACCGACGGAAGAGTTTGCACGGCAGTATTTGAAAGACGCGAAGAGTTTCCTCGAAAGCGTACGAATGAGCCACACGACCATTGACGGGGTAAGAATTGCGACGGGAGCATAACATGAATATCCTTTATCCGCTTTTCTTCAAGTTGGAGGGCAAACCAGTTCTCGTTCTTGGAGGGGGAAAAATTGCCGAGCAAAAGGTCAACGGACTCCTCAGCGCAAAAGCGTGTGTCACCGTTATCGCCCCGCGTCTTACGGAGGAGCTCGAAAGACTCGCCCTCGGCGGGACGATCGCTCTCCGCCGGCGAACATTCGAGAAGGAAGATGTCGTCGGCTTCACCCTCGTCTTCGGCGCTACAAATGATTCTGCTGTACACCAGGAGATCTACGACGAGGCGGCCGCCCGCGAGATACCTGTTAACATCGTGGACGTTCCTCACCTTTGCAATTTTTATCTCGCCTCCGTCTTCCAGAATGGCGACTTGAAGGTCGCAGTGTCGACGAACGGCAAGAGTCCAACGCTTGGGAAGATCGTGCGCGACAGGATCGCTGCTGAATTCAACAAGGGATATCCCGAGCTGCTCGAAACCCTCGGGGATCTGAGAGCATCCGTCCACTCCATCTATGCGGAGCCCGAGGCACGGAAGTCTGTTTTCGAATCAATTGTCCACGACGAACTCAAGCGCCGGTATCTCCCTGCGGGTCAGAGGGTGGACGCCCCGCATTCCGGAAAGGTGTATCTTGTCGGCGCTGGGCCGGGAGATCCCGAGCTGATCACAGTGAAGGGACTCCGGCTGCTCCAGCAGGCTGATGTTATTGCCTACGATGCCCTGGTGAATTTCGAACTGCTCGAATCCGCAAAGCCTTCGTGCGAAAAGATCTTTGTTGGAAAGCGATCCGACGGCCATTTTGTGCGCCAGGAAGAGATCAATGCCCTCCTTGCTCGGAAGGCGAATGAAAACAAGGTCGTGGTGCGGCTCAAGGGGGGAGATCCGTTCGTGTTCGGCCGCGGTGCGGAAGAAATGGACTACCTGCAGGATGCGGGGATTGAAGTGACTGCCGTGCCCGGCATTACGGCGGGAACGGGCATTCCCTCGTCAGTCGGGATCCCGCTCACGCATCGAGATCGTTCATCCAGCGTCGTTTTCGTCACCGGAAGCGAATCAGACCGCAAGGAAAAGGGAGTTGATTGGAGGGTGATCGCCGCCGTCGATACCGTCGTCATCTATATGGGGATAACGAATCTGCGATCTATTGCATTAAAGCTGATGGAGGCGGGGCGCTCGCCGGACACGCCCGCCGCCGCCATTTTTGACGGCACGAAGGCGGGTGAAATTATTGTCGAAGGAAGACTCGCAACCATCGCAGATCAAATTGACGAACACAGGTCGGAAGCTCCCGGAATTGTCATCGTCGGAGAAGTGGTGGAATTCCTGGACAGCAAGCGCAGCAAGAGAAATCAGGAACATCACGCCTGACGAATGCGGGTTCCGGTGTTGTACCCCCGCTCGCCGAAAGGCTGCAGTTTCTCGATCCAGATTTGTTCGATGAGCGTCAGCTCATCCTCGAGGTTAAAGTTCGGGTCGTCTTTCACTTTCACGACTTCGAGGATTTCAAAAACAAACTTGTCCGGGCCAAACGTGTTCCAGTCATTCTGAAGCTCCGGGACTCGATGACTCCCGTTCGAGAGCATGAACTTGTGGCCGTTCAGCGGCCCTTCGAGATTCAGGCTGCTTCCTAGGAATACTTTGCCGTTCGCAAGATTCTTCACCTGGAAAACTCCAGCCGGTTTCTTCCGTTCCTTATATTCTCGTTTGATATCTTGTCTCGTCTTCACGCTGTCTGCCATTGAAGGTTTCCTCATTTCGTTAGTGCCTGCACTGGATACTTTGTCCGGCGGCTTAATCAGCTGGTAGAGCTCCTTGTTACGCTCCATCATCCCTTCATCAATGAACGCTCTTCGGATCGTCACATAGTCGCTGCACATCTCTTCAATAATCTCATCAACCTGATTTTCACGGTACGTTTCGCCGGCGTGAAATCGTTTCAGAATCTCATCCAACACGATCAGGCGCTTCTTGTGCTGAGCCGGTATGCGAGTGACGCGGCCGTTGTTCATGAACGCGCGAAGGACCTTTGACCGGTACCGCCGGACGCGTTCTTCCTGAATAAACTGATCCGCATTTCGAAATGCCGTCAGCTCGCGGAGACTTTTGTCAAAGATCGCGTCGTTCAGCGAATAGACAGCATAGTACTGATCTTTCTTCTTCGTCACGAGTCCCGATTTCTCAAGCTTTGCAAGATGGAAGCAAACTGTCGACGGGGCAAGACCGCACCTCTGAGCCAGTTCCTCTACACACTGCGGCTCATGAAGCGCCTGAATCAGCACGAGCCGGGAACTGTCGGCCAAGGCCTTGATAATCCGCACGCTTTCGCCTATTTCCACAAGATCCTCACTATTATTTGATTCGATGATCGTCGAATCAAATATACCGAGTTTCACTGAGGATGTCAAGCTCTGCAAAGTCTGGGTGATGTTATCTTTTGAAGTGAGGTCATTCCGATTCCGCTCGAAGAGCGGGAGAGGCAATCCACTGGTTTTGTAGGCGATAGCTGCCTGTCCCGACTTCGTCGGGATCTCGCAACAACATTTTTGAATCTAGCCCACTACTCAGTTCCTTGGGATGGTCACCGAGTAATATAGAGCGGGTGTGCTTCTGTATTGAAGATGACTTGCGCGAACGGCAGCGTCGATTCCGGCGCAAAGATCAGATAGAGATATTTCAGCGTTTCAGCAAAGAAGAAACTCTCCATCGAATCTTCCTTCTCTTTCGTCCTCACATCTTTCAGGCATGCGTATCCATCGTCCGTTCTGCAATAAAGAACGAGGCCGTTGAAGAACCTCTCTCCCATTTTCAGATACCTGACGTCATGCGTAAAATGATAGAGGTAGTAGGCCGATTCGATTATCTCGGGCCGCAGAAAATAATGAGGATCGGTCAGCTGCAAGGTTGTGTAATCCAGTTCTTCGGGCTCGATACCGTTGAGCGTCCACATTGTGAAGCACGATGCCTCGAGCTTCCGTGCACGCAGAGTGTCGCCCGACAATGCAAGCACGGCGGGAAAGAATGCGTCGAGCGATCCGAAGTACGTTCCGGTTCGCTTCCCGGAATCCATGTCTGCGTGATCATACCAGAGATCGCCGGCCGTCGTATCAGCGAGATAACGATTGATCGCACTGATGCTCTCTTCCCACATTCTCTTGCACTCCTTATCATTGAAAAGGATTGAGGCCTTGAGAAGATACTCGTAGTAGGAGTCGATCCCTCCGCTGATGTGACTGGATTTGTCCACCCACTCTCCCGTCTCGACGTTAATCCAGGTTCCCACCAGCCCGATTTTCGAACGGCGGTTGTAAACTTGCACCGATGCATTTTTCGCCTTGCTGTAATAGACGGGGTTCCCGGTCAATCTGCTCAATGTTCCGAACTCAAGCATGGCCGTACCGATCTCGGCAGGATTGGTGATCGGGTCGCTTGCTTTTCCGGTCTTCAGATTAACCTTCCGATAGGGCATTCCGGTTTTCGATTCGTAGATCGGGAGGAGTCTTTTTCCAAGGTCTTCCGCGAGGAGAAGAAGACGCTTGTCGCCGTCGAGTTCATATGCGGAGAGAAGTCCCCCCAGCTCGCGAATGATAATTTCGAACGCCCTCACTTCCACATTCCTGTCGAACGACAGGCTGTCAAAAATAATCTGCTTCGCCTCTCCGGCCTCTTTCGTCAATCCCATCAGGAACATCGTGTCGAAGGCGTCGACAGGACTTAAATAGAGAGGCGAACCGTACCAGTCGTGAGGTGTTTTGGACAATGGCCGCAGTTCGTCGTGGCCCCACGCGAACTGTTTGTATCCATTCCAGGCATGCAGAAATTCCCGCTTCACAGAATCTGCTAAGGCGGCGCGATCCTGGCCGAGCGAGGTCGTCGCGATTCCAGCGATCAGAATGAGAACCGGAAGAATATGGCGAATGAATTTGTTCATGTGGTCAGTGTAGTGGAAGTGATGTATGTTTAAGAAGGAATTGCCCAAATATGAGACATTGCCGATGCCGATCCGATGGAGCTTCTAATTTCTTTTGGAGATCGGATCCTATGTCATTTCGCGCCTAGCATGGCCATTATGAAATAGCCGCATTACCCTAGCACCGCCGCATGGGCCATTGTGATGGCGTATTGCATTTTACATTTGCCAAGCTCCGTCAGGAAGGCAATGTTTCCATGAAGACAATCTTCAGTTCGTGTCTCACGAATCGAGTGACTGGAGCGCAAAGGCGTACGCGCCCAGTGCGATGGCTTTGCTCGTTCCGATCTTTGAAATGCCGACGCCGATCCGCATTTCGGGATCGTATTTTATCTTCTTCATTGTGCCGTAGACTTCAATCTCTTTGGTCGATCCGCGAAGAAACTTCTCCAGTGCAGCCTTGTCTTCCAGATTATAGACCTTTGCCACGAGTCTATGGAGCGGGGATCCATCGGGCTTGGTAAAGGTGCTGTTCATCTCGTTGACTATCGACGGAAGAAAAATATCGGCGGCCCCGGCAAGCCCGCCGCCAATCACGACAAGTCCGTCGATAAGCGTGATCGCGTTTGCAATGGCGTCGCCAACCGCCTCCCCCAGTTCCTGAAAAGCCTTAGCGGCAGCAGCGGAATTTCCGGCTTTCTTTCCGGTGCCGATTTCATAGACATCTTTGGGCGTTGGAGCCTCCTCAGAGGCAAGACCCGCCTCACGAGAGTACACTCTCCTCACCGCCCGTATGCTCGCGCTCTCTTCAATATTGGTCTGGGGGATGAGTTTGTTCCTCAATAGCCAAATTTCGCCGGCAATAGAATTATCCCCTATGAACAGTTTTCCATCCCGCACGATGCCCGCGCCAAACCCGGTCCCCAATGTGAGTCCGAGGAGGTTTTTGAATCTCTTTGCACTTCCGGCCCGTTCCAGCAAACCGTTGATGTACGGCAAAAAACCAGCGATGGCTTCTCCGTAGGCGTAAAGGTCTCCGTCGTTATTGATGAATACCGGCAGTCCAAACTTGTCCTGAAGGAAAGGGCCGAGCGCCACTCCACCGCGAAAGGCGGGCAGATTTGGAAGATCACCGATGATGCCTTGAGGATAATCAGCCGGACCGGGGAAGGCGAAGCTGATCGCCGCCGGGGGGGCTGGTAATTTCTTCTTCACAGCTTCAAATCCTTCGACCGCTGTCGAGAGACATCGGTCAAGATTATCGGCATGCGAGGCAAGCGTAATCTCATCGAGAATTTGCTCGTTGCCCCGGAATGCGGTGAAGACGAAGTTCGTCCCTCCCGCATCGAGCGTCATAACGATTCTTTTATCGGAGCGGTAGTCCATGGCAAAACCTACGTTCAATTAGTTAATATCATCCAAGCGAGAGATTCACTGCAATTTCAAGTCGGTGCCGCTCCTGACGGAGCTCTCTGTTAGTCTCGGATGTCACATTCTACAAACAGTTCGCCCCTAGCGGGGCTTAAGGACAGTAAAAGGGTTCATGAGCACCAGAGGTGCAAAATATTTGTAGTTGATATGCATCTTAAAATCTCAAGCTCCGTCAGGAGCGGCATCAAAAAACAGTCCGCCCCTAGCGGGGATTCAACACGGTGGAAGAGCTCATGAGCACCGGAGGTGCGAAATGTTTGTAGTTGATGTGCATCATAGAATCTCAAACTCCGTCAGGAGCGGCATCAAAAAACAGTCCGCCCCTAGCGGGGATTCAACACGGTGGAAGAGCTCATGAGCACCGGAGGTGCGAAATGTTTGTAGTTGATGTGCATCATAGAATCTCAAGCTCCGTCAGGAGCGGTATCAAAAAACAGTCCGCCCCTAGCAGGGATTCAACACGAAGGAAGAGCTCATGAGCACCGGAGGTGCGAAATGTTTGTAGTTGATTTGCATCATAGAATCTCAAGCTCCGTCAGGAGCGGCATCAAACAACGGCTCTCGGCAAATCCTTATTTGGCTGCAGACAAACTCCCTCCGCCCTTTAGATTCTTGAGCGCGGTCCATCCTATATAGAGGAGCGCAATCAAAGGAATAATGAATCCTACCGAAATAGACGAATGGTCGGTCACAAATCCCATAAGAGGAGGAATAATCGCGCCGCCGACGATCGCAGTGATCATCAGGCCCGAAAGCTGGTTTGTCTTCTCCGGCATTGAATCTACCGTAATCGAGAAAACCAGCGGAAAGATATTTGCAAAACCGAGTCCTATGAAAATGACGCTCCCGATGACGACCGGAACGGTTCCGACATACAACCCGAGCATTGCAACAAAGGAGACGCCAACCGTAACAATGAAGAATTTTCTCGGCGACAGCCAGCTCAGAATCACTCCTCCGAGGAAGCGTCCGATCATGAGTGTCGTAAAGAAGACTCCGGTTCCCAGGAGCCCGATCTTCTGGACGTCGATGCCGAATTGCGATGAAAGATAAATGGGGATTCCGGAACTCATGCACACCTCGGCCCCGACGTAGAGAAAGATCGCCGATACCATCATGAAGACATAGCTATTTTTGAGGAGGGCAAGGCACGATGCGACGGTTGGCGGTGTCGCAGCTTCGTATTTCTTTTCCTCAATTTTCATCGGCGCGATCGAGACAATGGTGATAAGAACGAAGACAGCGAAAACCGGAAAGAGAATTTTCCAGTCCAGCCCAAAATACGTGGCGGCGATTGCCGGTATGACCGGACCACTGAGAGAGCCAATCGCCTTCACGAACTGGGCAAGAGAAAGATTACGCGAATATTTCCCTTCGTCTGAAACATCGCGCATAATCGGGTTTCCGGCTACCTGCACGATCGTGGCCCCTGCTCCCAGAAGAAGCACTGTCAGCAGAAAGAGCGCGAACGATGAAAGCCCGACGATCGGAATCATGAATCCAACGAGCATGACGGTGAGACCCAGCAGAAGAATGTACTTCTTCCCTTTCCTTGCCTGGTAGATTCCCATCGGGACCGAAAGGAGGCCGAACATGATGAAACCCATGAACGGGACAAGGAACGCTACGGTATTGCTGAGTGTGAATTCAGTTTTCGCCAATCCCACAAAAGGCCCGACGGCGTCGAGAAAACCCATCGTCAGGAACGCAAGAAAAACCGGCACGACCTTAAACTTCATACAGCCTCCCGTTAGATTTCACCATTCAAATCTACGACTTTGAAAGAATGAACCTTTCCAGTTCTTCCAGGGACCGGCCCTTCGTTTCGGGGAGCATCTTCCAGACGAAAATGAAGAAAGGAATCATCATCACCGCAAAAAACATGAAGGCATTTCCCCCGCCGAGTTTCGTCAGGACGATGGGAAAGGTCCAGGCAATAATCGCGTTCATAATCCAGTGGGTGAAGGATCCGAGGGCCTGGCCGCTCGCCCGTACTTTGTTCGGGAATATTTCGGAGAGAAACACCCAAATCACCGCCCCCTGAGAAAATGCAAACGAGGCGATAAATCCGACGATGCAAATGAGGATGCCGATTCCTCCAGAGGCGTTGCCGTAGAAGTTCATCGCGGCGCCGAAAAGCGAGAAGAACATGCCAACCGCCCCGATCAGGAGAAGGGTTTTGCGGCCAAGTTTATCGATGAAAAACATCGCAACGATTGTGAAAACAAGATTGGTGACTCCCACCGCAACCGTATTCAGCATGGCAACGTCGGTAGCGAGCCCGGTCTTTTCGAAGATCAACGGAGCATAATACATAATAACGTTGATGCCCGAGAGCTGGTTGAAGATCGCAAGCAAGACGGCACACATAATAACAAAGCGGTATTTTTTCTGGAATAGTTTTGTCTTCCCTCCGCCGGTCTCTTCCTTCAGCGAATTGATAATATCCCCGAGCTCAGCATCGACCCTCTCTCCCCCCACGGTCTGGAGCACTGACCTCGCTTTTTCCACCTGCCCCTTCTTGACAAGCCATCGTGGGCTTTCGGGAACGAAGAAAAGGAGAACGAAGAAAATTCCCGCCGGGATCGCCATCACGGCAAACATCCAGCGCCAGTTGTTTTCTCCAGAGCCTACCAGGAGGTAGTTAGAAAAGAAAGCGACGAGAATCCCCGCAACGATATTGAACTGCGTCACCGCCACCAGTCTACCTCTCAGCCGGCCCGGGGCAATTTCCGCAATATACATCGGAGCCATCACGGAAGCCGCTCCGATTCCGAGTCCGCCCAGAAACCGGAACGAGAGGAGCAGATACCAGTTCTGAGCAGTTCCGCAGCCAATTGCCGAAATGAAGTAGAATATCCCGCAGAGAAACAGCATCGCGCGGCGGCCAAAAATGTCTCCCGGCTTGCCGACCGCAATCGATCCTACAACAGTGCCGATGAGCGCGACGGAGACGGTGAACCCAAGCGAAGCATCGGAGAGTTGAAAGTACGGTCTGAGGAATTCCGTGGTCCCGGATATGACGGCGGTATCGAATCCGAAAAGGAATCCGCCCAGGGCAGAGACAATTGTCGCAAAGAGAAGTTTTTTGTTCATGATAAGAGCCACCTCAATATTCCAGGTTCAGCGAGTGGGGCAAAGAAGCGGTATTGACGAAACGAATATACGAATTAATGATCCAAACTCCACATCGATTGGAGGGAAAAATGAGGAGCATTGGCCTTCGTAACCGTTCATGAGTTGGCATCGTCGTTCCGGATTTCTTAGAAAGATCTTCAGGGACGAGCCCGAAATAATAAGCCCCCGCGTGCGCGAGGGCGATCGTTGTCAGACATTTTGATGTGAGTCATTCTACTTCAGGAGTACCATCCGCATTACTTCGTTGAATTCCCCGGCCTTCAGTCTATAATAGTATAGACCGCTCGCCATACGAGATCCATCGACTCTGGTTTGATACACGCCTGGTTGCCGTACTCCGTCAACAAGTGTCATGAGCACTCGGCCGAGAACGTCATAGACGGTAAGTGTAACCCTCGTTGCTTTGGGGATTGAGAACTGAATAATCGTGGACGGGTTGAATGGATTCGGGAAATTCTGCTCAAGTGAATATTGCGTCGGCAAGGGTGCACTCCGCTCATTCCCTACGCCTGCCACCGCATCCGGACTTAGCGCGATCCCCTGAATATGGGAATTTCCCATTGAGCCAATCACCGTTCCCGCACCGGTCGCGGTATCGATCCTAACAAGGTTACAGGGATTAGCCCCGGCAATCGTCACTCCGTAGAGCTTGCCAGACTTGTCGAAGAGGATTGCGTTGGTGACGGCACCAAGGCCGACTTTGCCCACGAAGATCATCGCTCCGGTCGTGCCATCTAACCTGTAGATGGCGTCCGCTACCCCGCTGCTGCTTCGTCCTGCGAGCCACACCTCCCCGCTGATAGGATTAAAAGCAACCCCGCTGATGCGCATACCCGTTCGGGAAATGAGGGTCGTGTCGAACGACGGATACTTCACACGGAATAAATTCCCGAAAACAGACCCGACGTAGAACGTACTATCATCCTGAAAGGCCATTCCATGCAGGCTTGTTCCGCGAAGTGAATCGATACTCTGGACGTAATAGCCGGTTGTGCTCAACTTGTAGAGCATACCTGTCGGGAAAGCAGAGGGATCAATGCCGATCAACTCCTTCGTCGATGGATGTACTCCAAGGCCGGTAATCTGAACAGCTGTCGTGGGACCAACCAGCGATGCCTGTCCGGTCGACGTATTAACCGTGAACAATCTCCCTCCATCCGATGCATCCGACGTCGCATACATCGTCCCGCTCTTCATATTCGTCACCGTATATCCAAGGCCAGATAGCAATACCGCAACGGAAGGCCTGTTCGGATCGTTGCTATTGAGAAGAAGCGAGTCGGAAAAGATACCGCTTGTCTTCGGTGTAAAGACGAGGCGAACCGTAAACGAACTGAGGCTCTGGATTTTGAGCGGAAAGGTCGAGAGGTTCGTAACCTGGAAGTTTTGGCCCGGTCCAGTGATGCCCGAAATCTTCAGAGTGTCGATCCCATCGTTTATGACAGTAAACGACACGGTGTCACTTGTCAGACCGATTGCGACTTTATCGAAGTTGAACGAAGAGCGATCGAGGCTCATATACGGCCCCGGGAGCGGACTCATTTTCATCTTTGCGACCCAAGTGTCCCAGGTCGACACGGCCGACACGAATTCCGTATGCGTCCAGATTGCGTTCGCATCCACAGGATCCAGCGCAATTCCACTATAATCTCCCCACCGGTTTCGTTGCGTGTTGAAATCTTTGACATAATTCCCCAGCCCTGCCCGTATCGTGACGCTGGGTGCAAGTTGAAACGGATCGGTTGACCTCCGTCCGGTCGCGAACGCTCCCATATATTCAAATGCGTTCGAACGGCAGAACGTAATAATAAGATTTTTGTTCGGATCGACCATAATTGAAGGATAGATATGCCAGTAGCCTTCGAGACCCAGGGCAACGTCTTCGACGGTCTTCGCCTGGAAAGGGTTGATCCTCACGTACCTCACGGCCGAGTACGCATTGTTCGTTCCGCTTGCAATTGATTGTACCGCCCAGATCGAGCTGTCTCGGTAAAGAGGTTCATTGTGAATGTCGCTCCCTCCTGCTTCGATTAACAGAGCGCCTCCTCCGAGCTGGCTTGGGTTGGGCGGTGACGAATACTGAACAACGGGTACGTCCGTGCCCGTGCACGCTGGATTCGATAGCGGGTTTGTCAGAGTCCATAAGGAAAAGAAAGTCCCCGTCTGGTACGGAGACTCGTTAACGAAGAAAGCAACCCCGGGGTTGTCGAACATAATCGTCGGCCTTAACCCGAAAATTGCGTTGCCGGTATTTGACGGATCCCTGAAATCCCAAAAGTCGAACCATGTGACCGGCCCGGCCGTGTTTGCGTAAAGCTTCGACTTGTCAATGATCCGGACTTTTGAGTAGACAAATTTATCGGTTTGGTAGTCAAACTGATTTCCGGTGATGTAAATCGCCGATGAATCGAACCCCACCCTGTCATAGTCCGACCAGTTGGTGACCGCAGAATCCCCGATCTCATCCGAAGGGAGCGCCCAGGTGTACCATGTTCCTAGTGGATCGTCGCTGGCCGAGGTAGAGATAAGGATGTATGATTTTTTAGCTTTCGTGTCAACATTAATCGATGTAAAGATCCATCGGTGGGCGAAGTGGTCGTACATGACGATTGGATCGGAGGGAGCAGCTGACGGAAGTATCGACGAAAACCATTTCGGAGAATCGATGGTTTTCAGAATAGTCCCTGCCTTGTCAAAGATCCGCCAGGTGGCGTTTACTGCGACGATAACATTATTCGGTCCCACGGCAATGATCGGATCCGGCGGAATGTAATTCGTCTGGGGGACTCCTTCAAAACTCAGAAGAGACACCGGTCGCGGCGTTCCGGCTGCTACTTTCGAAAACGGAGTCAGGATATCTTCGTGGTAGTTTGAACCGGGCGGACCGAGAGGCGGGACAATGTTTTTCGGATTTGGAAGTTTCTCGACTTCCACGTTGATTTCGAAACTCTTTAATCCGCCCCCCTCACCCACCGCACTGGATCCCTGAGAAAAGCTGAGTGTGGAACCTGCGACTCCACTGGTCACTGAACCTGCTAGAGGACCCTTCACAGCCGACTGGGCAGAAGCCATATCGTATCCGCAGACTATCAAAGATATCATCAGCGAGAAGATCGAAGCAAGATTTTTCATGCGCTCACTTGTACTATTGTTAATGAGGTATGGGACATTTCCCACTTTGGTCCAACGGACTGCCGTCAATGAAGAGAGGCCACGCCTTCTTCAAGCCCGGGAGCGTACGGATCGCAGTGCAAAAGTGCCAGAACTCTCCCTTAAGGACCCCGCCTGCCAAACATTGTCACAGCACTCCTTCGTTAAAAAACGGTTGCCAGCTAGATATCGTTCCCGTAATCCAGTGAATAGTTCCGCCTGGACTAAGCCGTGCTACGACCTCTCTAGATAGAAAGAGCCAGAAGTTACGGGCTCTTTCTAATGGCTTCCCCCCTTGCTACTCGCCATGGAACTAAGCATTAAGTTTCGGTTCAACGCACAAATTAATTTTTGCAGGGCTTGCCGCTGGACGAAATTACGCGGAGGCAAGTTAGTCCAAGGCTAAGTAGTGTCTCAGGTTGAAATATTCTCGTCATTCCAGTCCCACTTGAGCGGGATAAACTCCAACCGGTCGAAGACTCGACTCGTTGAGAATCTAAAAATGCGCTTTAGATGCTGACTTTCGTCAGCATGACGATCGTGAATAGAATTGGTGTTGTTAAACTGAGATACTACCCTCCTATTGAAGCTTTCGGAATGTATTGCTATAATGATCTTTAGGAAGACTTCTCAACATGGATCATCACCACATTGTCGAATTGCTTCAGAAGAACCGCCTGGGTTATAACGATGGAAGATACATATTGATGGGCGGACCTCTTTTCAGCCTTCTATGATTTGCAGAGGAAAATTATTGCGAAATAGTTCTTGCACATACCCTCCCTGGAGAAAAACCATGCGCCAACCGCACCCCGCTCGTATCACGCTCCTTATCCCTTGCATACTCTTCGCCTTCAATCTCAGCATCTCCGCAGAGAAACCCGGAAACGACATCCTTCCTGAGAACAGTTCCGCGAAGGACAAATGGATCAATGCCGATGTCTATGTCACTTCTAAAGCGACAAACGACCGGATCGCAAAGAAAGAGTCATTGACTTTTGAGGACCTCGAACAACCCGAAGAGCACACGGCCACCATTATCCTTGACAAGGACAAGACCTTTCAATCCATCGTTGGTTTTGGCGGTGCGCTGACGGATGCATCTGCCGAGACTTTTTATAAATTGCCGGCCGAAAGTCAGCGCGAAATTCTCACATCCTTTTTTGACAGAGAGAACGGCAACGGTTATTCCCTTTGCCGGACAAGTATCCATAGCTGCGATTTTTCGAGCGCAAGCTACACATACGCAGAGACACCGGGCGATACGTCGTTGAGCCGCTTCTCGATTGCACACGACCTGAAATTCAGAGTGCCGTTCATCAAAGCCGCCTTCCAAAAAGCCGGAAATGATCTCCAGCTCTTTGCGTCTCCATGGAGCCCCCCTGCGTGGATGAAAACTAACAACGACATGCTCCATGGCGGGAAATTACGCCCCGAATTCAATCAGACGTGGGCTGATTATTTTGTGCGGTTCGTACAAGAATATGAAAAAGCGGGAGTACCCATATGGGGATTGACCCTCCAAAATGAGCCGATGGCGGCTCAAAAATGGGAATCGTGCATCTTCACTGCCGATGACGAGAGGGGTTTTGTGAAATCTTATCTCGGCCCAACCCTGGAACGGAGCGGGTTGTCGCGGCTCAAGCTGATGATCTGGGACCACAATAGAGGGATCATGTATCAACGGGCAAAAGTTGTTTACGACGATCCGGCGGCTTCAAAATATGTGTGGGGATGCGGCTTCCACTGGTATGTGGGAGATCATTTCGAAAACGTGAGATTGGTACATGATGCTTATCCGAACAAGGCGCTGTTGTTCACAGAAGCCACCGATTCAGAATTCGATGCGGGCATCTTAAAGGAATGGAAATGGGGGGAAATCTGCGCCAGGTCGATGATCATGGATCTCAACAATGGCGCATCCGGGTGGGTTGGATGGAACATCATTCTCGATGAACAGGGCGGTCCGAACCATGTGGGGAACTTCTGTACGGCGCCGATCATTTGCGATACAAAAACCGGCGCTTTGACATACATGAATACGTTCTACTACATTGGACACTTCTCGAAATTTATCCGTCCGGGGGCAAAGAGAATTATCTGTTCTTCCAATTCGGATGATCTTTTGACGACAGCCTTTCTTAATGCCGATGGGAAGATCGCAGTGGTTGTTGTCAACCAAACTGAAAATGAGATAATGTTTTATACGTGGATAGAGAACAGAGCTGTTAAAACAAACAGCCCGGCGCATTCCATCATGACGCTCGTTCTATAACGAGGGGTTGGGGGGCGCGTATGTGAAAACAGTTGCTGCAGATCGACCAGATCATCCGCGCTCTTTTCGTATCATGCTCCTGCGGATGTTTTTTTGAAGGTTCAGAGCGAAACCACATCGGATAAACCTCATCTTTTTCTTCTGTTCTGAATTTCCTCCATCAGCCGTGCTGCACTCGATGCGCCTGGGTTTTGGCGGAGAACCGCCGAAAGGACCTGCAGCGCTTCTTCGTTCTTCCCCAATTGATAGAGAGCAACCGCGTAATAGAAGTTCGCTTCTTCATATTGTTCGCGCGGAAACTGGGCGCGCGCGCGGGAATTGAGATCGAGAGCCCTGGAAATCTGCTCAAGCGCCGCGTCCGGCGCTCCTCCCCTCAGATAGAGTCCGCCCAGCTTAAATCTCACAAATTGGTCCTCAGCCAGCGAAAGGGAACTCAGAAAAGATCGTTCAGCTTTTCCGTAGTCCCGCAGCAGAGTATACAAATCTCCTAAGCGCATCGGAGGGAATGGATCGTCCGGGTACATTGCGCCCACTGCTTCATATTCTTTTACCGCGCCGGGAAGATCCTTCTTCCGGATATAGACATCGGCGAGTTCGTAATGGGCCTCGCTCCAACGAAGGGTGCGGTTTGCAAACATCTGCGCCACCCTCTCCACGTCACTGCCCGGAATCATCTCTGCCGCGGAAGCGGTCTCCGCGAACGGCCATCGGCGAAGCAGCGCCTTCATGGTGACGGCGCCAATTTCCTCATCCAGGTCTGTCCATCGTACCGAGGCGAAGAGCAGGCTGTCGGAAATCGATTGAGAGAGTTTTGCGCGTTCGTCGGGAGAAAAAATCGAAAGCTGTGCGAGTGAACGACACCAGGTTTGCGATAGCAAGAGATAGCCCCGGAGCCTTGGATGCACATGTTCCCACAACAACTCTTTGCCGAGAATGCCGTTCGGGGATTGCGAGCGAAACGCCGATTCCGCATCGGCGATGACGACGGCCGGCGGACTGGCCAGATTTCGGATGATCTGACTGTATTCCCCGGATGCTCTAAAACGGAGCCCGTCTAAATCGCGAGCCTTCGCGTATGCGGTCTTCGCTGATTCGAATTTTCCCTGCGCATCGTAGCACTCCCCCAATTTAAAATATGACATCGCCCACATCGAATCGATGGACACGCTCGTTCGATACGCAGCGCATGCCGCATCGCTCCCCGGCGGCTCTTTATCACCTGCTTCGAGCAGCGTTGAGACTTCGGCTCTCTGTGCGTCGCTCAACGATTCCTGGTGCATTGACACAAATGGAGGCAAGCTCCGCTCATTCGTGACGAGAGTTGAGAAGATGATGGGAATGTGATTCTCCCGGCCGACGTCGATCGCGGCACGCAGATTCCTTTCAAATGCATCTGTTGCCTTCCTATAGAGGCCGCCTTGATAAGGAATCGACTTTTCCTTCGTCATTTGCTGCATCAGAGTTCCCGACTGCGGCGTCAGGCTGCTTCCACCGAGCCAATGCGAGATGCCCGTAATTGCATTCTCCAAGAGCACGAAGGTTTTGAAGTATCTGAGACTCTGGTACGTGCGAATCAGCCATCGTTCATGTCCCAACGAAATCGTCGATCCGACGCCAAGAGCACCATAGAATTCATTTTGACCGGAATACACCAAAAAGACATCGGGTTTGTAGTCGGCCAGTTCACCGATGAATTCGAGAACCGTATAGCTGTTGGTCGCGGTCAGGCTGGCGTTGACGATTTCTATTTTCTTCCCCGGAAAAATAGATTCCAACTGTTTTTGAAGAAGATGCGACGGCGTGAGGTTGAACTGGTACGGAAAACCCGCCGGGGTCGATTCACCCAGAACAAAAATGCGGAGCGAATTCGGACTCTTCCGCACGGTGAAATCATCAGCCACAATCTCCGGAAGGAAGTAGCGTTCCCGGTCAAAGTAGCGAAGCCCGGCTTTCGGATTAATCCGATAACATGCGTTTTCGTTTTTTGAAGTCGAAATGACCAGATCGGAGTCCTGACCGTAATGGGAGAGCCGTAAGATGATTTCGACGGCGAGGAGAAGCAGGATCAGGATGAAAAGTGTAAAGAGGATAAACAGGCGGCGTTTTTGGGGACCAAAAGAAGCATTCGCAGGACGTATTTTCAGTTTCTTCTTCGTCAAAGAGGTATCACGCTTTTGGTAGATTCGGTAAGGTCTCGCTTTCATCTGGGACTGGAAATCTCACAGGCAAACTACTTGAATCCTCGAGCCTGATGTTACTTTCTTTCCAAGAAAGAAAGTAACCAAAGAAATCTTGTCGAAATCGTAACGCGCGATTCAATCCCAAGCCCACCTGCCGCCAGTTTCGGTGCACCAGGAGAGCTCAGGAACGAAGTAGTAGAGCTGGACACCGAAACTGGAACCCTTCGATTGAATCTTCCTCCCTCGCAGCCGACGATTTCGACGTGATTTAACTAGCGAAGCGGCGAGGGCCTCGGAATCGGCGGCGTTCTGCGATGGCGGCGATGCGTGCGTTTAGAAAACGGCAAGCAAGGCCCATGGCATTCGCGAGCCGTTTTCTTCGGCAATTGTGGGGCAAGCATCGCTGCGTTCCGATTCCGAAAGCTCTCTTTGCTTCTTTCTCTGGTATCAGAGAAAGAAGAGAGCATAGAGACCGTCAAACTGAGATACCGTAGATTCGCAACAATTGATCTTTTTTCGCCGTCGCGGGTCGAAGGAGATCCCTCTTGATGCCAGGATAAGAGTGGTCGCGAAGTTTTTTAACGAGTCGCGTATTACTGAGACCGGATCTTTTTTCCGACTCTCCAATCGACAGCGGATCAAGGCAGCACTTTTCCGTTCCTGCGCCATTCGTCCACCCATTCCCAATTCGGATATAACATTGGAGCAGCGGTGATCACGCCTCCAAATCCGATCACGCGCCGGGTAAACATATTCGCGGGTTGAATCTCCACAGCCTTCAAATTCCGGTAGTATATTTCTACTGAATATTTCTGAGCAAGGTTTGCCAGATAGCCGTTCAATGATTGCTGCCGTTTTCTTGCGGTGAGGTTTGTCTTGATGTTGATCCGCAACGAATCGGGCTCAGGATACTTTCCAATGCTGGTTCTTTTCTTTCCAAGCACTTTGAAGATTGAATAGCCCTCCGGGAGCTTCACCGGCCCTATCAGGAGGGCCGTATCGGCAAGTATTGCCCTTGCACCGAGCTCAGGATGCTGCGAGAGGGGAAAATATCCGGACACGCCTCCGGCCGCCGCCCACGCTCCTCGCTTCGAAAACTTTCGTGCAAGCGAATCGAGCGTGACACCTTGTGCGAGCGATTCGAATACCCGTTGCACCGTTGTCATGCTGTCACACAAAACTTCCTGCACATTCACCCGGTACACGTTGCCGATCACCGGAAGAGTTTCCATCATCACTGTCATGAGCTCATCTTCGTTCGCGCGCACCGTGTCGATCAGCCTCCACATCAAGTAACGGGATGTCCAGTAGCCGGACCACACCTCGAGATCATGCCGCACGTGTTCAGAGTATTGAAGGTTCTGGCGGAATCCTTCACGGGCGACAAGCTCCAGTTGAACAACCGTGCGGATGAAACTATTGAGGGATGTTTCGAACCGTCCGATATCAAGAGACGGGAACCCAAAACGTTCGGTTCGAAATGCTTCGATGACTTCTCCAAACGTCATTGCCTTGTCCCCGATCTCAACAAAGTTCCTTTTCAGCTCCGGAGCAAAGCTCAGAAGCAATTCGTCCACATCCTCCGAGGCAACGGCAAACACTCCGCTTCGCTTGTGCGCCGCCGAATCGCGCAGCAACAGTGAGCGAAGCCCCCGCGCAAACAAGTGGAAAACGGCGGAATCTGCGTTTGCTTTTTGGGGTACCAAAATAGAAGCGTAGTATTCACTTGCAAGAGCCGCCTCCCTTTTTCTGCGGATGGATTCATCGACGCGGTGACGGCGATCTGTCCATGCCATCTTTTCGTACACCGGATTCGAGGTCCTTTCCAGCAGAACCGCGACCACCCATCCGTAAGCGTATGAAATGAATGGTTTTGAAAATTTCTTTTTGCCGATTGCGTAGGCTTCCTTCTCAAACAATGTATCAAGGCCGCCATAGTTCACCTTGACGGTCTCGACAGCTGTGACGAATCCGGCCGGATACCGCTTCAATGCGGAGGCAAGGTCGGAAGTTCTTCGCAGCATACGATACAACGAGTCGCCCGCAGACTGATCTTTCACCCCAACGGCGACAACGTGCAGTTCCCACGCAAATTTGGCCAGCCCGTCGCGGATATCCTCTTCGGAGATGTTCACTTCATCTTTCACTTTGCGCCTGAACAGCTCATCCCGAACAAAAAGTTTTTCCATCGCCTTCATTTTGAGCTGGGCGGATTCATCGTCGCCGATATGGAGTTGGCGTCCTTCCATGGCCAGCATTCGTTCAGCAATGATCGAGTTGAGCGCTTTCACCTTTGAAGAGTCGTGCTCGCGCGGTTTCTCTTTTTCGGGCCATGGCATGAGTTCTATTCGCTCGACAAGATCGCGTCCCGTAATGACGCTTGTCCCGACTATGGCGAGTGTGTCGGCAGGAAGAGACGGAGCAGTTTTTTGAGCTTCCGCCACGGGGCAGATAGTCAGCAGAGTTAAGATTGCAAACAGCTTTTGCATAGAGCGACTAATTCTTCTTCGTGCAGTTATTGGGGAAATACCATCATCTACGCCCTCTCACATCGTTTTGTATCCCGGCGAAGTTTTGAACAATCGAAAGCGGGCGGCCATACTGATCCGTCGAACTTCGGTGTTTGATCTTTCGAATCAAAAAGTGGGCACTTGCACGGAATTCAAACCGAGGAGGCTGGCAAGAAGCAGGAGAGGAGAGCAGAGAAGCCGCATGGAGCGCCGCGCAGCGTCTCGTGCCCATATGACAGGCGAAGATCAATTTGATTTCGCATAGACGCGCACGTAATCCACGAACATTTTTTGCGGAAATGTCGTGAATTCATCCGGACTCCCCGGCCAGTTCCCGCCGACGGCGACGTTGAGCAATATATGAAACCGCTTATCGAACGGTTGCTGGTGTGCCGCGGCAAAATAGCGCACGCCGTCTACGTACCATGCAATGCCCGTCGTGTCCCATACGATCGTAAACGTATGATAATCCCCGGCAAATGTGCCTGTCGGTAAGGTATACGAACCGCCGGACTGCTGATGCTGCCCGCTTGCGGATGCATAATGAATGGTGCCGTAAACTTTGTCTGTTTCCTGCCCGAGCAATTCCATAATATCAATTTCTCCGCTCAGCGGCCAGCCGCCGTAGACTTCATCCGTCGGCAGCATCCAGATCGCCGGCCACAGTCCCTGACCGTACGGAAGTTGAGCGCGAATGTCAAACCTGCCGTACGTCCAATCGCCTTTCATTTTCGTTCGCATGCGGGCGGACGTATACGACTTGCCTAAATAGTCCTCCTTCCGCGCCTCGATAACCAGTTTTCCGCTGTCGACATACGAATTCTGCGGACGGGAGGTGTAGTATTGAAGCTCGTTGTTCCCGCCGCCGTCACCGTTCACTTCATACTCCCATTTTCCGGGATCGACGGCTGCACCGTTGAATTCATCGTTCCAGACAAGCGTCCATCCGGGGATCGCCGGAATAGAATCCGCCTGCGAAGTTTGCGCCGCTTCTGTCGGAGCGCTCTTCTTGCATCCGGCGGAAGCGAGGAGGATGAAGAGAACCTGCACTATTGTCGTGCTCATATTTTTCATCAATGCCTTTGGACCACCTCAAACCCGTCTTCAAGATTGTCGGCGGAATTGGTGCCGACGAATACTCTGAACGAGCCTGGCTCAACCGCCCATTTCATTTCCCGGTTCCATATTGCAAGATCGTCAGGTTCCAAAGCAAATTCAACTCTCTTTGTTTCGCCTGCTTTCAGCGAGATTTTTTTGAAGCCCCGCAGTTCTTTCACGGGCCGCGTTACACTCCCCGCAACATCTCTAATATACAACTGCACGACTTCCTCGCCGTCCCGATGGCCGCTGTTTGTCACGTTGACCGTAACGCTCACGCTGCCGTCGGCGGTAATTTTTTTGGATGATAGCGCAAGATCCTTGTAGGAAAATGTCGTATAGCTCAAACCGTAGCCGAACGGATACAACGGCGTGTTGGGAACATCTATATATTTGGAAGTAAACCGATTGCTGTCATTCGTCGGCCGCCCTGTATTCTTATGATTGTAATAGACCGGCACCTGGCCCACCGTGCGCGGGAAGCTGACGGGCAATTTCCCGCTCGGGTTATACTCGCCAAAGAGGACGTCGGCTATTGCATTTCCCGACTGGACACCGAGAAACCACGATTCGACGATGGCATCACAGTGGTCCGCGGCCCACGGAAGTGTCAACGGCCTGCCGTTCATCAGCACAAGCACGACAGGTTTTCCAACCGCGCAGACCGCCTCCAGGAGATTCTCCTGATTCCCGGGGAGATCGAGATTTGAACGGCTTCCCGCTTCGCCGGACATGTTCAACGATTCACCGAGGACCATGATGACGACATCCGCCTGTTTAGCAGCTCTGACGGACTCGTAAAAATCTTTTGCGGGCAGCGAGTCGGTGATTCCACAGCCGCGCGCGTAGATAACCTTGCAGGAGTGCGCCGCTGCCGCCTTTATTCCTTCCAACACCGTCACAACATCTGAAGGGCGGCCCGCCTGTGCCCAGGGTCCGAGGGGATTATCGCGGTCATCGGAAAGCGGGCCTATCAGAGCAATTGTCCGGATGTCTTTGTTCAACGGCAATACATTTTTTCCATTCTTCAGGAGCACGATCGATCTTCGTGCCATTGCACGCGCGGCTGCACGAGTTGCATCGGTATAAATAAGCGAGCGTTCTTTTTCCGCGTCGCAATAGCGGTACGGATTTTCGAACAATCCCAACCGAAACTTCACGCGCAGGACTCGCCGGACTGCTTCATCCACCGTTTGTACTGGGATTCTTCCCTCCCGCACCAGCGCGGGAAGGTACTGAAGATAGACTCCCCCGACCATATCCATATCGGTCCCCGCTGTTACGGCCAGAGCCCCCGCTTCTTCATCCGTCGCGACAATGCCGTGCGCACGCATTTCAGGAATTGAGGTCCAATCACTGACGACAAAACCTTTGAAGCCCCATTCATCGCGTAAGATGCCGGTGAGAAGCGCACGATTTCCCGTGCTCGGCACGCCGGCAATTTCATTAAACGAACTCATAAACGTCACGGCCCCCGCGTCGAGCGCTGCTTTGAATGGCGGAAGATACGTTTCGCGGAGCGAACGTTCGGATATATCGACAGTATTATACTCGCGCCCTCCTTCTGCGGCGCCGTACGCTGCAAAATGTTTAGCACAGGCGAGCACGGCATTATCCGCTAATCCATTCTCGCCTTGAAAACCCTTCACTCGCGCCCGCGCCATCGCGGAGCCAAGATAAGGATCTTCACCCGAACTTTCTGCGATCCTACCCCAGCGCGGGTCGCGCGCAATGTCCAACATTGGAGCAAAGGTCCAGTGTATCCCCGCAGCAGCGGCTTCGACTGCCGCGGTGCGCTCCGCCTTTTCTACCGCTTCGGGATCCCAACTGCTTGCTTCGGCGAGCGGAATAGGAAAAGTTGTCCGGAATCCGTGAATGACGTCGAATCCGTACAGAAGCGGAATTCTCATCCGAGAATCCTCAACCGCGATGCGCTGCAATTCGCGCGTGATCTCCGACCCGAAAACATTCAGAAACGATCCGACTTTTCCCTCTTTGACCATAGCTCTCTGCTCAGCCGTCACGGTGCTGTTCGTCGACATATTGGTCCAGCCGCCGGAAAATTGAGAGAGCTGACCCGCCTTTTCCTCCAGTGTCATACTGGCGATGAGCGAGTCAATGTGTTGTTCCGGAGGTTTTGTTTGCGCCAAAATAAAAAGAGGGGCAATGAAGGCGAGGACGAGAGAAGTCAATAAGGTTTTCATATGAATTCAAGATTAGGATGTGAGCCAATGTGTCGCCGCCGTCTCTTCTCCCGCGACGAGGGAGAGAAAGAGGGCGGCTGCGAAATTACTTATGCGAGATGTTTGTACGAAGGGACATGCCCTTTCCATCCATAGAATGCAACGTACGCATAACACAGCACGGGCAGAATAAACGCGTGCTGAATTCCGATACTATCAGCAAGGAATCCCTGAACGACGGGAACGATTGCTCCTCCGACGATTGCCATGCACAAAATTCCGGAGGCCTGTCCCGTGTGTTTGCCGAGTCCGTCGATCGCAAGAGTGAAGATCGTCGGGAACATGATCGAATTAAAAAGGCCGACTGAGAGAATTGCCCACATCGAAACATGGCCTGTGGTAATCATCGAGGTAATGACAAGCACCATGACGGCGGCGGCATGAACGGCCAAAACTTTCCCAGGTTTGGTATAGCGCATAACCACGGATCCTACAAAACGGCCGACCATCGCCCCTCCCCAATAGAACGAAACAAATTTGCCCGCTTCGGCGACGTCCATCCCGCCGATCGACGGCTGGCTGATATAGTTGACGAGAAAACTGCCGATCGCTACTTCACCCCCCACATAAACAAATATTCCCACCGCTCCGAGGAGAAGATGGCGATAGTGCCATGCGCTCACATGACGATGATCGTGCGAATCCCCGTCGGCAGATTGAACTGTCGACGCCTCGATCTTGGGCAATTTTGTGATTGCGATGAGCACGGCAACCAGCATCAGCGCCGCTGCGAGGCCGAGATACGGCACTTGCACGGACGACGCTTCCGCTACCCTGTATGCATCGACTTGCTGCGGCGTCATTAACGACAGATCGCCAGGAGACTTCACCGCCACGGAAAGAATGACAAGAGATCCGAAGATTGGAGCAATGGTGGTGCCGAGCGAGTTGAATGCCTGGGTGAGCGTAAGACGGCTTGAGGCGGTTTCCGGTTTGCCGAGAATCGCTACGTACGGATTTGCGGCTACCTGGAGGAGCGTGATCCCCGACGCGAGAACGAAGAGCGCGGCGAGAAAAATATTGAACGACCGCTCACTCGCCGCCGGATAAAACAACACACAACCGATTCCGGCGGTCAACAGCCCGATCATAATCCCATTTTTGTACCCGACCTTTTCGACCAGCATTCCCGAAGGCAGCGATACCACAAAATATGCGGTAAAAAAGCTGAATTGAATGAGCATCACTTTTGCATAGTTCAATTCGAAAACCGCCTTTAGATGCGGGATGATGATGTCGTTCAGGCACGTCAAGAATCCCCACATAAAAAAAAGCGAGGTCAGAACGACGAGCGCTAAGGTATAGTTCTTTCCGGCGTCTGATGCGACAGCGGGTTTTGCAGAGGCGAGTTTCATGATGGCTTTCTGTTATGAGTTCATGAATTAATGCCGGGAACGCATGCTACATCCTTCGGCATTCCAATCGAGGCGTTGTTGTGCTGTTCACAGGATTTGATTTTGATGACGCCTTGTTCATTGTTTTTGCGACAAACAATTTCACCGTCAACAAATGATGTATTCGCATCCTGTGTCAGCGGAGCAGCACCATTTTTTTAACCTGGCTCTCCTGCTTTCCCGAAATGGAATAGAAATAGACCCCCGACGGAAGCTCTCCCCCGCTCCCCCCGGGATTCCACAAAAATGAATGTTCTCCCGGCGCTTGCATTCCGAGGTCCTTCCGATCAACCACGCGCCCGAGGAGATCGAAAACCTTCAGCGTCAATCTGTCTGCAATCGGCAGCGAATATGATATGATAGTACCTCCGTTGAACGGGTTAGGATAATTCTGGCCCAACAAAAAATGTCCCGGAAGAATGACATCCTTCCTGCTGACGCCCGTTCCAAGCCAGAGCACACTGATCCCGTTGATGAGAGGATTATCGATCACTCCGGAGAAGTGAATATCCAATATGCCGTCCGGAACTGCGACGTTCACGACGGTTTTTTGATAGGGAATGCTTCTTCCGACCCGTTGAAAGAGATCGAGATTTGGTTCAACAAGCTTTCCCTGAACCCAGATGTTCATGACGCGTTTGCCAACATCGGTCCAGTAATTTTCCGCCATCATCAGCGTGACGGCATAATTTCCCTCCGGCAGTCTGATCCGGTATTTTGCCAGCCCGTAGCGGTCCGTTTGGAAGATCGCGCCGTCAGTTCCGTTGTACGTTATGTTCGGGTACGAACCAGTTCCCCACGAATCCATATATCCGTAATCGGTGGTATCGTCCCAGGGTTGGTCTGGAAGAAATTGCCCATACAATGGACCGCCGACATTAATTTTGACAGGAAATATCAGGCGCTTCTGGCGGATGAGCGTTGGAGAGTGGAGACCCATCACATTCGCGGGAATGAATCTGTCTTTGATTCCCTGCACTCCCAGGATTGATACCGAATCAGAGTTATCAATTGAAAGGACGACAGTCTTCAAATCGTCCAGCAAGCGCGCAGATGAAAACGCCGTCCCTACGACCGTGTAATGGGAAATATCTTCAGCGCTGGATCGATCGACCTCTTCGCTAAAAAGGATTCTTACGGTATTGTTTTCCGTTCGCGCCGAGACGATGGAGGGGGGATTGTGATCGGTATATCCGAGCGCATCGTCCTTGGTCAGACAGAGGATCATTAACCCGTCTTTAAAGACGATGTTATCCGGCACAAAATCGCACCGGTTTCCGGCGAACGTATGGGCTCCCGCTTCCCAACGCGTTTGGTCCAAACTGTCCAGATCATCGCGCCATTGAGGCGTGAAGTTGTTGCCCGTTCCAATACTTCCCGCGCCGGGCGTGTACGCCGCATAGCTCACCCAGTCGTAGTATGCAAATGCCGGAAGAACTGCTTCATTCCACTTTCCCGCCCAAACATCGGCGGCGGGGTTCCAAATATTCATCATGATCTTCTGATCGTTGACGAGCGTCGCGATGAAATCGCCGGATTGACGATAGACTTCAACACTGTCAATGAACCATGCGACGTACTGCGGCGTCCATTCGATACCGTAGACATGAAAATCGAGATGGGGGTTGAACCCGCAATTATGATGGCTGAGATGGCCCGTCTGTCCGGGAGTAATAGTGTTGAATTGGACGTCGTCCTGATACCGTCCCAGTATTTCGATATCGATCTCGTTCCAATCGCTGGTTGTGACGATCTCATGATACGTAAAAAATGAGGAGAGGACTCCCTCGCGTTGGGTCGATTTCATGCGCGTTTCGAACCGTCCGTACGTGTAAGAAGCCTTCGTCCGGTATTCTGCACCCTTGTAAATATTCGCAGCAAGGAGTGCGGGAAGACACATTGCGAGAAGTATACAATACGTTTTTCTCATTTCATCACGACTATTGTTTCGCCTCAACATACTTTGCTGCGGGCCATGCGGCGCCTTGTGGTGTGGGCCAGCCCGAACTGCAGCCGATCTTTGTACCAATTGCCTGCTCAATCCTGGCTATGCAATCCAACATACCGGGAGTATCGTTCAATCGCAATAGACTCCCGGTTCAGAAGATCAACACGGAGTGTTGTAAACGAATGAGAACGGATTTGGGGGGTGTTGTCGTGATGGACAGTGATAGCGGGCAGGAAAGATGTCTCTTCACTTCGCAAACCGCTCGCATGATAACGCACCGACGCTGATGTTCCAAAACAAACAACACTGAAAGCACGACCACGTTCAGGCGGGTGCCAACCATGTGCGGGACATAGGCTAGAACACGATGCCGACTGAAAATTTCTGGACGCCGCCCAATCGCCGGAAATCCTGATATGCGTAGTCGATCTTGAATTCTACGTTTCCCATGAGATACTGCTTAATCCCGACTCCGAGAGCGAAGCTCTCCTCCGAATCCTGGAGAAACAGAGACTTATAGCCGCCGCGAACCGCAAAAAAATCGTTGAAAAGGTATTCAAGGCCTGCGTTGACGCTTTCATAGTTATCACTCGGATGCAATGCATCGATCGCGAGTATCAACCGATGCTGCTCCATCTCGAACACTTTATAGGCGATCCCAACCCTGAACGTAAGAGGAAGCGACCATTCCTCCGTCTGCAAGTACGCCGGGATGCGCCCGTTATTTCCTGTCGTCAACGGATCGGGATCGTACAATACCAGAGCGGAATTTCCTTCCAGGCGCATCTTCTGTCCAAAATTTGAGATCGACATGCCCAGCGTAACGCCTTTGAACGGAGTTTCGTACTTCACGCCCATGTCGACCGCGATCGCCGTTGCGCTCATGTTCCAGATCTTCTGATACACAATCTTAGGGTTGAAACCGATTTCAAATTTGTCGGTGAGCTTCAACCCGTACGATAACCCGAAAGCGGCATCCGAAACGCCGAACGTTTGGCCGTTACCATCGGGGTTATCGGTAGTCGTCACCAGCATGTCGTCAATGTCGGAAGCGGTGAAATTCAATCCCACGACGCCGTAATTTCCGATATTGATGGTCGCACCGAGGTAGTTGTACTTGATGCCGGCAATCCACTCCGTATGGTCGAAAACGATCCCGGTTCCTTCAAGGCCTGCGATTCCGGCGGGGTTCCAGTACATTGAACTCTGATCGTCCGCGACCGCGACGAACGCGCTCCCCATCGCAAGCGCTCTCGATCCTTCCCCGATCGAGAGAAACGGCGCCGCCGTGGTACCTCTCTTTGAGACATCCGACACGTATTGCTGTGCCGCGGTTATCTGCGACATGAAAAGCATCGCGAGAACAATTCTAAAAACATTCGATTTCATAATCCCTGTCACCGATGGGTTATTTGATCAAAGCAAATTTTCCGATATATGTGCCGATGTCCGGAGCGTCAACGTGGAAGATGTAGAGACCGTATGCAACGTCCATACCATCCTCGGTGACAAGATTCCAAGACAGTTCGCCGTTTGTCGCAGTTGAGCTCTGGTAAAGGGTTTTCACCAACACGCCGCTGAGCGAATAAATGCGAATCGTGCATTGCTTCGGAAGATGAATAAAATCGATCTTCCGGTCGCCGCGCCCGGTTCCATAAATCGTTTTCGGCTCCCATGCCGCCGCGCTCACGTATGGATTGGGGACAACGCTGATTCGCTGCAGCTGATCCTTCGCCACAGCCTTATCGAGGCGAAATGCTTTTGTCGTGAACACAAAGGCATCGTTCTGATAGAAGGGCTTCGCCGTGCGGATGACAAAGCGGTCTCCCTGCGCGGGTAATACCGGAGCGGCATTTCGGGGCGCAAAATATGTTATCTGCCACGCGAGCCTGGGATCCGATATGTCGCCTTCGAGAATTTTGATAACGTCGCCGTCGCTGAGTGTATTCGATCCGTCGTTGTCCGCGATGAGAAACTTCACGCGATAGCCGAAGGACGTATTCGTGATGGTGAAATTCACCGGGATCAACGGGTACTGAGTTGAACCGTCGGTGAACGATGAATCTGCCGTGGTGCCAAAATATCGGATCTCGTAATCGCTGGGCCATTTCACGTCGATCGCCGGGGCTGAATTATCCGCGCTCACGAGCATGATCATATTGCTCTT
This sequence comes from uncultured Chitinophagaceae bacterium, assembly GCA_964384415.1. Taxonomy (GTDB): domain Bacteria; phylum Bacteroidota; class Ignavibacteria; order UBA10030; family UBA8401; genus JAGVPT01. The sequence continues at coordinate 49,533 of CAYLMV010000012.1, forward strand.
TCCGACGAGCCAGCCGGCCGTATCGACGGCAATGACCGAATCGTTCTTGATCGACAATGTCATGCCGTCGAACACCATGCTGCTCTTGCCTGCAGTGACATCGGCGAGGCCCACTCCTGCCATCAACGTGTCGGTAGCCGTCGTTGTTTTCCGGTAGGCGGTCAGCGATTTTGTGGAATAAAGAGGGAATTTCCCGCTCGTATCAAATTGCACATGATATTCATTCCCCTCGGAGATGATGTTCGGATTCACGATATCAACGGTGATCGATCCCGTTCCGATGCCCTGGGCAACCCGAGTGAGGCTTCCGTTGATCTGAGGGGGAACATAGCCCGCGGCGGCAGCATTAGGAGTAACGACGGCGCAGTTAATATCGGTAAACTTCAACACCCCGTTGACATCCTCTGTAATGATCTTCGTGCATTCCGTCGGCTGCAGGCCGGCATGGTTCGATCCGTAATTCGGGTCGCCCGTATTGTAGGAACAAACGGCATAGTAATATTTGAAACCGTTCTTCACGTCTTTGTCGACGAAGGAATGCTGCAATCCCGAGTTGTCGCCGCGCCAGAAATGGGCGCCGTTGATGCCGACCGGGTCCGGCCCTGTAATACTGTCGATGACGTCGTATTGCGCGATCGGCTTCCAGTATTTCGCATTCCCCTTGGAATCCACAATCGTATGGACGTCGTTGAATTCGGCTTCCTGACTTCTGTAAATCGTATATCCCTCAAAATTCTTCTTGCGCTGGAATCGATCGAACGAACTTTCGGCCACATTATCCCAGTAAAGATATACCTGCTTGTCGCCCGGAACTGCCGTGAGATGAGGCGTTCTTGGCGGCGCTGAAAAGTTGTAGTTTGCGTTGTAGATTGCCTGGACCGTCACCTTGTTGAAGATGAGCTGGTCGAGATCGTTTCCAAAGACGAGCGCCATCGAGTACCGTTCCCTTCGACCCTGCTTCAACGGAAACGGACCGGACGAGAAGACAATGCTGATATTGGAATTGGTGATGCCGGTGTCGACAAATCCACCCGTCATTTTTCTCCAGACCACTTCATTGTTCTTCGGCCACACGCCGTTCGGCCCCTTGTCTGCGAGCGGGGTCAATGAAACAGCCATCAATCCGATCTGGTCCGATTCGTCTTTATCGGTTTCATCAAAATCCGGCTCGCCGTGAGTTGGTAGTCCGTCGGCTTCGCCTTCATCGGGCCCCGTATACTGCGGGTCATTGGGTCCGACTCCATCACGGCCCACGTCATCGCGCAAATCTTCCCCCGGGTCCCATTTCCCGTTGTGGTTGGCATCATCAAACGACAGCCAGTTATGGTTGTCGTCGATGTTGTTGTCGCGTCGTTCATCGATCATTCCATCTTCATCGTCGTCGATGCCGTTATAGGGATTTCCCGGACTTTCGAGATAGGCATATCCATACATACCGGGAACCCAAATTCCAAATGAGGGATCTCCTTTCCCGAGATGGTCCCACGCGTAACAGAGATCGAGCAGCGTGCTATAACTGGCGTCGTCGTTGCCGCTTGCGATACCGCCCACGCCGGGGTCCGAGTAGAATCCGAAACACGTGGAGTCGTAATCATGATCGGAGATGTTCACGATGTCGTAGTGCCAGAAGATGATATCCTCGGCAAGCACATGCGACCATTGGAATCCGCGGACTTCAACGCGCAGTCCGAGGCCGCCCCGCTCGGTGTCTGCCGCGATCGGATAGTACTTGTACGGCGGCCGCATATACTTCTGATCCTTCGAATCATCCATGACAAAGAATGTCTCGAAATCCGCGTTGTTCACGCCGCGTCCAAAATAGCCGTACCAATAACCGTTCCATCGAGAATCCACGCCGAGCGCTGCAGGCCACGATGGCGGAAAAGTAGTCGAGTCGCGGTTCATCGCGGGAATCGCCGTAACCACGCCATTGACTCTCCTGTCGGGATTGTCGTAGCCTGGAACAGGTTCAAGTCCCCAGATTTGCCCCGT
>CAYLMV010000013.1:0-50929 GCA_964384415.1 uncultured Chitinophagaceae bacterium
AACTGGCAGAGCAGATGAAGAGCGAAATCGTTGCCAAGGCGCGCGAAGGCGCGAAAGCGCTGATGGAACAGGCAAAAGAGGACATCCAACGCGAAAAGGAGACGGCGCTTCTGCAATTGCGGAACGAAGTCGCCGACCTCGCCGTGAACGTCGCCGAGAAAATTATCGACGAAACCCTCGACGAAGCAAAAAGAAAGAAGCTCGTCGACAGCACGCTCCAATCATTACCGAAGAACTGATGAGCAACCTTCGAGTCGCCAAACGATATGCGTCCGCTCTGATGGCGCTGACATTGGAAGCCAAGAAGCCCGAGGCAATGGCGGAGGACCTTCTGACGGTGCAGGCCGCTATTACGTCGTCGAGGGAGCTTCGTGCACTTCTCGCAAGCCCCGTCGTCCCGAAAGAGAAAAAGAAAGCTGTTGTCGCGGAAATCTTTGGGAAGAAGATCGGCGCCGACGTCCAGCGCTACCTCAACTCCATCATTGACAAGGGGCGTGAGGATGTCCTGGCGGAAGCGCTCGTGCAGTATTTTCTTCTCCGCGACGAGCAGCTCGGCATCGTGTCGGTCGACGTCAGGACTGCTATTGAATTCTCCGCGTCCCAGGAAAAAAGTTTGATGAAGCAGCTCGAAGCCTACACACAAAAGAAAGTCCGGGTATCTTTCAGCCTCGATAAGATGCTGAAAGGCGGGTTCGTGGCGAAGGTCGGAGATACGACCCTGGACGGGAGCATCAGCCGTCAGCTGGAAATTCTGCGGGCGCGGCTGAAAGACGGATCGACATCCAAGAACTAACACACTGAAATTAGCAAGGACCATACCATGGCGGAAGTACGACCAGATGAAATAACTGCAGTGCTGCGAAAGCAGCTCTCGGGTTTTGAAAAGGAAATCGACATTTACGACGTCGGGACCGTGCTGCAAGTCGGCGACGGTATAGCGCGCCTTTACGGCCTCTCGAAAGTCATGGCGAGCGAACTTATCGAATTTCCGAACGACGTGTTCGGGATGGTCTTGAACCTGGAAGAGGACAACGTCGGTTGCATTCTCTTCGGCGACGACACGAAGATCAAAGAAGGCGACACGGTGAAACGCACCAAGCGCGTCGCATCGATGCCGGTCGGCGAGGCTATGCTCGGCCGCGTGATCAACCCGCTCGGCCAGCCGATTGACGGCAGGGGATCGATCAAGACGGATACATTTTCTCCGCTCGAACGCAAGGCGCTCGGCGTGATACAGCGCCAGCCTGTCAAGCAGCCTCTTCAAACAGGGCTCAAAGCCGTCGACGGAATGATCCCGATCGGACGCGGACAGCGCGAGCTCATCATCGGAGATCGCCAGACGGGAAAGACTGCGGTTGCGCTCGACACTATCATCAACCAGAAGTATACCCACTCGGAAAAAGCGAAAAAGGACGGAGTCAAACCTGTCTATTGTATCTATGTGGCGATCGGTCAGAAGGCATCGACGGTTGCACAGGTTGTGACCAAGCTTGAAGAAATGGGCGCGATGGATTACACGACGATTATTTTTGCGAGCGCCAGCGATCCCGCCCCGCTGCAGTTTATCGCGCCGTATTCGGGCGCTACCCTCGGAGAATTTTTCCGCGACAGTGGACGGGACGTCCTCGTTGTGTACGACGATCTATCCAAGCATGCCGCGGCATACCGCCAGGTATCGCTGCTCCTTCGCCGTCCGCCTGGCCGCGAGGCATATCCGGGAGACGTTTTCTATCTCCACTCCCGCCTGCTCGAGCGTGCGTCAAAGCTCAGCGATGAACTGGGCGGAGGAAGCCTGACGGCGCTGCCGATCATCGAAACGCAGGCCGGAGATATCGCCGCATACATCCCGACGAACGTCATCTCGATCACCGACGGCCAGATCTTTCTGGAACCCAACCTCTTCAATTCCGGGGTGAGACCCGCCATCAACGTCGGCATTTCGGTGTCGCGCGTCGGCGGCAATGCCCAGATCAAGGCGATGAAGAAAATCGCAGGACGACTGCGACTCGATCTGGCACAGTACCGAGAACTGGAAGCGTTCGCGAAATTCGGCTCCGACCTCGATAAGGCAACACAGCAGCAGCTCACGAGAGGCTCGCATCTTGTCGAAGTGCTGAAGCAGCGCCAGTATGTTCCGATGCCGGTGGAAAACCAGGTCCTGATGATATACCTCGGCACCATCGGCATGCTCGATGAACTGCCGCTCGATACCATTGCCCGGTTCGAAAAAGAGTTTCTCGAAATGATGGAAGTGCGTCACAAAGATCTTCTCGACACCATCGCAGAGAAAAAGGAACTGACGGACGACATTGCGAAACGCATTCAATCGGCCGGCAAGGAATTTATTGACACGTTTAAGGCATCCGTGAAATAATGGCCACACTCCGCGACATCCGCCGTCAAATCAGCGGTATCAAGAGCACGCAGAAGATCACCAAAGCGATGAAGATGGTCGCAGCCGCCAAGCTGCGGCGGGCGCAAGAGTCGATTCTTCAGGCCCGGCCGTATGCCCGCAAGATGGCGGAAATGCTGCGCCATCTCTCGGGAAAGGTCGACGTAGCGAAATTCCCTCAGCTTGCTCAGCGGAAGGTCGAGAAAGTTGCGCTCGTGGTCGTCAGCGCCGACCGGGGATTGTGCGGCGCGTTCAATACAAATATTGCCCGTGCGGCGGTACAGCATATCAAGAACAATTATCCAGAAATGAACGTCTCCGGCAAACTCAGCCTTGTGTGTATTGGCAAGAAGGGGTTCGAGTTCTTTAATAGAAGAAAATATCAGATTGCCGCAAAGCATGTAGGAGTGTTCCATGCCCTTGATTTTGCTGCGGCGCGGACGATCGTCAGCGACATTGTTGCAAAGTATGCCGCGGGCGAGTTCGATAGGGTTGAAGTAGTGTACAATGAGTTCAAGAATGCAGTCCAGCAGCGGATCGTGATCGAACAATTTCTCCCCATCCCCGCGGATACGGCCGAGGAAGACGGTCCCAAAGGATTGCACTCGCTCGTCGACTATATTTATGAGCCGTCGAGCGAAGTAATCGTCTCAGCGCTGGTCCCCAAGCATCTGAACTTCCAAATGTGGCGCATCCTCCTGGAGTCGAACGCCGCCGAACAGGGTGCGCGGATGACGGCGATGGAGAATGCATCGACCAACGCAAAAGAAATGATCAGCACCCTCGAGTTGACGTATAATAAGGCCCGCCAGGCGTCGATCACGAAAGAGCTGCTGGAAATTGTCGGCGGCGCCGAAGCGCTGAAAAAAGCAGGATAGTTCAGTCAACAGTGAACAGTAAACAGTAATCAAAGGTCGGATTTATGTTTACTGTTTACTGATTACTGTTTACTGATCACTGAAAAATGTTCGACACTCTCACTCAAAAATTAGAAACAGTTCTCAAGCGGCTTCGCGGACAGGGCCGCATTTCGGAAGCGAATATTGCCGAGACGCTTCGCGAGGTTCGCAAGGTGCTGCTGGACGCCGACGTCAATTACAAGGTCGTCAAGCAGTTCATCGAGACCGTCCAGCAGAAATCGCTCGGCACCGAGGTCCTCACGAGCGTCGCGCCGGGCCAGCTGATCGTCAAGATTATTCATGACGAGCTGGTCAACCTTCTCGGGACGACGAAAGCCGACCTGACGCTTTCGCAGATTCCGCCGTCGGTCATCCTGATCGCCGGACTGCAGGGTTCCGGCAAGACGACGTTCGCCGGCAAGCTTGCGAACATGCTCAAGTCGAAAGGGCGAAGCCCCTTGCTGGTTGCGGCGGACGTTTACCGCCCGGCTGCGATCGATCAACTGATCGCGCTTGGAAGTCAGATCGACGTTCCGGTCTTCTCGAGCAGGACAGAGACAGCCATCGAGATCGCGAAGCAGAGCATCGACCATGCCCGTCAAAACGCGCGCGACACGGTGATCATCGATACTGCCGGACGTCTGCATGTCGACGAAGAGATGATGCGCGAGGTCGAGAGCATCAAGTCGTCGGTGAACCCGCACGAGATCCTTTTTGTCGTTGATGCGATGACGGGGCAGGACGCCGTGAATACGGCGAAGGCTTTTCACGACCGGCTCAACTTCGACGGCGTCGTCCTCACCAAACTCGACGGCGATACGCGGGGAGGTGCGGCGCTTTCAATCCGTTCCGTTGTCGAGCGTCCGATCAAATTCGTCGGCACCGGCGAGAAACTCGACGCGCTCGAGGTGTTCCATCCGGACAGAATGGCGTCCCGGATTCTCGGCATGGGAGACATCGTCACGCTCGTCGAAAAGGCGCAGCAGTCGTTTGACCAGGAAAAAGCCCAGCAGCTCGAGCAGAAGATCAGGAAGGCTCAGTTCACCCTCGAGGATTTCTACAGCCAGCTGCAGGAAATAAAGAAGATGGGGCCGCTCAGCCAGGTGCTTTCGATGATCCCCGGGGCCAACAAGCTCGGCGATGTGAACAATGTCGACGACAAGGAAATGAAGTACGTCGAAGCGATCATCCTCTCCATGACGGTCGAAGAGCGTCAGCATCCCGCGATGATCAACGGCTCGCGCCGCAAGCGCATTGCGATGGGAAGCGGGACTTCGGTGCAGGAAGTGAACAAACTGCTGAAGCAATTCTTTGAAATGCAGAAAATGATGAAGAATTTCACAAAGGGCAAGAATATCGGGCGCATGATGGCGCAGCGATTTCACTAGGTTGCATATTAATAGGCATCTATTCATATTTAGAGAAAAAAGGAGATACATTTTTGGCAGTTAAACTACGACTTCAGCGCATGGGCAAAAAGAAACAGCCCATCTACAAAATTGTTGCAGTGGACTCCCGCACCAAGCGAGATGGCCGGTTCATCGATGCGGTGGGGTCGTACAACCCCCGCACGAACCCGATGACCATCACGCTGCGGGAAGATCGCATCTTTCATTGGCTGGAGAGAGGCGCGCAGCCGACGGATACAGTGAAGAACCTGTTGAGCCGCAAAGGCGTTTGGCTCAAATGGGGACTGAAGAAGAAGAAAGCCGATGAGGCAACGATCGCCGCGGAGTTCGAAAAATGGCAGATGATGCAGGCGACGAAGGCGCAAAAGGAGAACGAGCGCAAGGCACGGCGGAACATTCTGAAGAAGAAAAAGAAGGCAGCCGCCGAAACCCCGGCACCGCCTGCCGCCCCGGCACCCGAAGCTCCGGCTCCGGCGCAAGCATAGCGGATCGGTCCACTCCGAGGCCGACGGAAGAAAACTCAAGCGATCAGACAGCAGGACCACGACGATAAGTTTGCAGTATTTTTTCGAACAGCTCTGGAGGAGTGTCACATGCGGGAGTTTATCGAGTATATCGCGAAGCAGCTTGTCGATAACCCGGAGGCCGTTACTTTGATCGACGAGGAGAAGGAAGGCAAAATCGTCTACAAGCTGAAAGTTGGAGATGCTGACGTCGGGAAAATCATCGGGAGGAAGGGACGTACAGCTCAGGCGATGCGTGTTTTGCTCAGTGCGGTGGCTGCGAAGAATGGCAAGAGGGCAATGTTGGAAGTGCTGGACTAGCACGTGTCAATCAGCCGTGAGAAGAACGAAGTGCACAAGGTTGTGAATGTGGATGAGTCATCCGGTCCTGGTTTCTATGCCGTCGGTGTCGTAGCGAAGGTGTTCGGCGTCAAGGGGGAAGTGAAGGTTCATTCGTATTCGCGGAGTCTCGTAGAATTTGAAGAGCTTCGCTCGGTGCTCGTCGGGAAGAAGGAAGAAGGAGCGGTTCGGAAAGAGATTGAGAAAGTCGTGGCCCGGGGGAACGACATCTACGTAAAATTTCGGGATATCAGTGACCGGAACGCATCAGAGCTTCTCGTCGGTCACTTTTTGTTTGTAGAGAAGGCTCAGAGGAAGCGCCTGGCGACCGGAGAGTATTTTGTCGACGACTTCCTGGGACTCGAGGTCCGCGACAAAGAGAATAAGCGACTCGGAGTTGTCAAAGACGTTTTGAATTATCCGGCCCACGACGTCTACGTCGTGCAGACCGTCGGCGCGAACGTCATGGTCCCTGCGGTGAAAGAAATCATCCGGTCCGTCGATCTGAAACATCGAACGATGATCATCGATCCTCCGGAAGGACTCTTTGAGGGAAAGACATCGTGAGCATTCGTATCGACATTCTTACGGGCCTCCCGAAGCTTCTTGCCAGCCCGCTGAGCGAAAGCATTCTGAAGATTGCGCAGGAGAAAAAGCTGGCAGAGATTGTGGTGCACGACTTGCGCGAGTACACACACGACAAGCACCACACGCTCGACGAGTCGCCCTACGGCGGAGGCGCCGGGATGATTATGAAGCCGGAACCGGTTTTCGAGTGTGTGGAGTCGCTGAAGGCAGAGCGAACCTATGACGAGATCATCTACGTCACTGCCGACGGCGAGCCGTTCAGCCAGAAGATCGCCAACGATCTCTCGCTAAAGACGAATCTCATAATTTTGTGCGGGCACTACAAGGGAGTCGATGAGCGCGTCCGGACATCGCTGATCACGCGCGAACTTTCGATCGGCGATTACGTCCTCACCGGCGGCGAGCTGGCGGCGCTCGTGATTTCCGACGCCGTTGTGCGGCTGATCCCGGGAGTGATCGGAGACGGGGAGTCGGCGCTGACCGACTCGTTTCAGGACGGATTGCTCGACAGCCCCCATTACACGCGTCCGCCGGAATTCCGCGGAATGAAAGTACCGCCGGTGCTGCTTTCGGGAAATCACAAGGATATTTCAGCGTGGCGCGAAGAAGAACGGGAAAAACGCACCGCCGAGCGGCGGCAGGATTTGATTCATAAAAAATAAACACGTTAACGAACGGAGTACAGCAATGAGCAAGATCAATTTGGTAGAGGCGGCCCACATGAAGACTAACCTTCCTCAGTTTTCGACGGGCGATACACTGATAGTCCATGTCCGCGTTGTCGAGGGAGACAAGGAACGCATCCAGCAATTCCAGGGCGTCGTCATCGGCACCCGCGGAAGCGGCCTCGGGTCGACCTTTACGATCAGAAAGGTTTCCGACGGAGTGGGAGTCGAGAGGATTTTCCCGACGCATTCCCCCCGGATCGCGAAAATTGAGAAAGTGAAATCGAGCAGGATACGGCGCGCCAAGCTCTATTACCTGCGCGACCTCGCCGCAAAACAAATCCGGCAAAAGACAAGTGCCTGACGCTGCGATCCGAATAAACGCTCTTCCGGATCTCTACTGCCTGCCGATCATTTTCGGCCTGCAACAAAAGGATAGTCCCGCTGCGGCGGGACTTTTGTTTGAGAGCGCCGGCGTGAACACAGAGCGAATCCTGAACGGGGAATGTGATGCGGCCCTCATCGGCCCGATCGAGTACGCGCGCAACAGCTCCGATTTTTCCCTCTACCCCACGATCGGAGTCAGTTCCCGCGGCGAAAGCCGGACGATCGTCCTTTGCATCAATCGCAGCATCCGCAAGATATCAACCGTCGCCATCGGCGTAGTTTCTTCCTCGGATATCGTCCTCGCAAAAATCGTCCTCGCGGAAAAATTCGAACAGGAGATCTCCTTCGTCCCCGTTATCGGCCCGGTGGACCACATGCTTGCGAAAGCGGATGCCGCGCTTCTCACCGGCAACGCCGTCCTCAGTCAAGCGTGGGATGGGCCTGTGCTTGACCTCGTCGATGAATGGTCGGATATGACCGACCTTCCATTCGTCCACAATTGCTGTGCAGCCAGAACGGAAAAAGAGCAAAAAGACATTAAAACCCTGCTCCTCTCTTCGCAGCGAGAAGGGGCCCAATCGCTCGTCCGGATCGCATCGGAACAATCCAGGTCCCTCTCTCTTCCGCCGGAACTGCTTGAACGCCAGCTGGAACACTATTCGTACGGTTTCGACGAAGATACGCGCGAAGCTCTCGCCGAATTCTTTCGTTATGCTTTCTATCTCGGCGTTCTTCCGGACGTGCCGGAGATCAATGTGTTCACCCCCTAAGCTGAATTCTTCCTGCGGTTGAAACTCTCCGAAAATCGGCGTAACTTCACTCCATGCTTCGTTCCCTCTACATCAAACATTACGCCCTCATCGAAGAAATCAATCTTGAGTTCGAGCATGGATTGAACATCCTGACGGGCGAAACCGGCGCGGGAAAATCGATCCTCATTGACGCGCTGGGCCTGCTCCTTGGCGAGCGGGCGAGTACGGACGTGGTCCGAAAAGGGGCGGAGAAAGCCGTCGTCGAAGGGACCTTTGTTGTCGGGGGGTCGCCGAAGGTTCAGAATCTTCTCAAAGAGAACGATCTGGATTTGTCGGAAGAGCTGATTGTCCGTCGTGAGATATCGACAAAGGGACAGAATCGGTGTTTTCTGAACGATTCCCCGGTTCAACTCGCCCTGTTGAAAGTGATCGGCGACGTCCTCGTCGACCTTCACGGCCAGCATGACCACCAGGCCTTGCTTCGTCCGGAAACGCATATCGATTTTCTCGACGATTTCGGAGGGCACGAAGACCTTCTGGAATCCTACCGTCAATCCTACCGCAAGCTTTCGAACCTCTTTTCAGAAAAGAAGAAGCTCGTCGACCTGCAGCAAAGGCTGAAAGAAAAAATAGACCTCTACGAATTCCAGGTAAAAGAGATCGATGCCGTTAACCCTCAATCGGGAGAAGAGGAGTCTCTGGAATCTGAAGTCAAGATTCTGGAAAATGCAGAGAAGCTTCAGGAATTGACGGCGCAATTGAACCAGCTTCTCTACGAGGGCGAGGCTTCGGCCCACGATCACCTCGTTCAGGCGAGAAAACTTATCGAGTTGCTCGACGGTATTGACGCCGCCTTTGCGGATGCCGCGGGGGAGGTGAAATCCGCGGAGATTATCGTCGAAGAGCTGTCGAAATTCATTCAATCATACAGCTCGAGGATTGAATCGAACCCCGAAAAACTCGAAAATTTTCGCGAACGCCTCGGCCACTATTCTCTTTTGAAGAAGAAATACGGCGGCACTCTCGAAACGCTCGTCGAACACCGGCGCAAAATTGGCGAGGAACTCGACCGGGCCGGGAATTTCGAAAAAGAACTCAGCGTACTCGGTGCTGCGATTGCAGAGGAGCGGTCACGCTGCTCCAAGGCGGCGCAGGAATTGACCGCCCGCCGCAGCACGGCCGCGAAGAAAATTGAAAAAGCCATCGTTGCAGCTCTTGCCGAGCTTGGGATTGCCCACGCGGTTTTTACCGTGAAGATGCAGGCAACCCCTATCGCAGCCGGATCCATCGATGGAGAAGGCCGGTCGCACGATGTGTTTGTGAAGATCGGCAAGGATAATTTTTCGGCAACGCCGAAGGGGATCGACGATGTCGAGTTCTATATTTCGATGAACGTCGGGGAAGATCCGAAGCCGCTGTCAAAGGTGGCGTCCGGGGGAGAAGTCTCACGCGTGATGCTCGCGTTGAAATCTGCCCTTGCCTCATCGGACAAAATCCCTCTCCTCATTTTTGATGAGATCGATGTCGGCGTCAGCGGACGCATCGGCCAGGCGGTGGGGATGAGCCTGAAGAAACTTTCTTCCCTCCACCAGATCATCGCGATCACGCACCTTCCGCAAATTGCCGGCCTTGCCGACACGCATTTCGCCGTTGAGAAAACGGAAAATGGAAACCGGACCTCAACCAGACTGCGGAAACTGAATGTCGAGGAGCGAGTGAGGGAAGTGGCCAAGTTGATGAGCGGCGAGAAGATCACGGAAGCCGGATTGAAGGGCGCGAGGGAATTGATGGGGATTGAAAAGAAGTAAAAATTCAAAAATCAAAATGAAAAACTAGAAATGGCTCTCTTCGTCTATAATACGCTTACGCGCTCAAAAGAAGAATTCAAACCGCTGCATGAAGGAAAAGTGGGGATGTATGTCTGCGGACCCACCGTCTACAGCGATTCGCATATCGGACACGGCAAAAGTTATGTTTCCTTCGATATCATCGTACGGTATCTGCGGTTTGTTGGCTACAAAGTACTCTACATCCAAAACATCACGGATGTCGGACATCTGCTCGACGACGGCGAAGACAGAATGCTCAAGCAGTCGCGCATCGACAAAATCCATCCGATGCAGATCGCCGAGACCATCACCCGGAGCTATTTTGCGGACATGGACGCTCTCAACATCATCCGTCCCGATATTTCTCCGCGTGCATCGGGACATATCATAGAGCAAATTGAAATTGTCAAGACGCTTTTGGCGAAAGGCCATGCCTATGAGAGCAACGGTTCGGTCTATTTCGACGTGCGCAAGTTCAAGGCGTACGGGAAGCTTTCCGGAAGGTCGATCGATGATATGAAGGAAGGCACCCGCGTGGAAGTAAAGTCCGAAAAAAGAAATCCCGAGGATTTCGCGTTGTGGAAGAAGGCGGAGCCGGAACACATCATGCGCTGGCCGAGTCCGTGGGGCGTCGGATTTCCCGGCTGGCATATCGAGTGCTCGGCGATGTCGATGAAGTACCTCGGTGAAACCTTCGATATTCACGGGGGCGGATTGGACAACCAATTCCCCCACCATGAATGCGAGATTGCCCAGAGCGAGAGCGCGACCGGCAAACCGTTTGTGAAATACTGGATCCACAACAATCTGGTGACTGTCAACGGACAGAAGATGTCGAAGTCTCTCGGCAATTTTGTCACCCTGAAGGACGAATTCAAGAAATTCGATCCTATGGTGGTCCGATTCTTTATCCTGCAAAGCCACTACCGCAGCACCCTGGATTTCAGCGAGGAGGCGATCGAAGCCTCGCGGATCGGGCTCGCAAAACTTCACACCGCCGTGCGAAAACTGCGGGAAGCGCTGGAGTACGGCAAGCGTGCAGGAGCGTTCGGCAAGCCCGGGAGGGATCTTGCCCCGTTGCGCGACGGTTTCATTGAAGCCATGAATGACGATTTCAACACGCCGAAAGGGATCGCTCAGCTGTTCGAGCTCGTTTCCATCGTGAATGAGTGGATGGCTCCCGGGATGCTCCCCGCGGAAGCGACGCTGCTGGAGGCCGTCAAAATTTTTGAAGACTTCGGGTCCCGGGTCTTGGGCATCATACCGTCCGGACCGGTGACGGGCGCGGCAGCGGATGCGGAAACCGAATCGGGACTGATGGAACTGCTTCTGGGATTGCGCAAGCAAGCGAGACTGGATTCGCAGTGGCAGACCGCCGATGCAATCCGGAAGGGCCTCGAAAAGCTGAACATCAAAGTGGAAGACGGCAAAGACGGCACGACAACGTGGAAAAAGGCTTAGAATTTACATACATTGAAACATCGGCGTCACATTGGCGTGTAAACTTCTCAAGTCATTATGCGTCTAACCTAGTGAAAGGAATATCAGTGAGAACACTGTTATTCTCCTGTCTTTTCCTCGTCGTTCACTCGACAATGACAGCTCAGATTACAGCCGGCGATGAAGCGAACATCGAGCCGCGGTATATAATAGATACACCGACAGCCGGACTGCTTAAACGCGGTGCATTTGCAATGGATGTGGATGTTTTCCAAAACGGAGGAATGACGGTCGGACTTTCTGCCGGCGCGCTTGACCGATTGAGTTTCGGTATCTCGTACGGGGGAAGCGGAATCATCGGTAACGGAAACATCTCGATGCAGAAACTGCCAGGCGTCAACGTCAAGTTCCGCATGTTCGACGAGACGATGGCGATGCCGGCGATCGCGCTTGGGTTCGATTCGCAGGGGAAAGAAGACTACATCGACAGCACCGACCGCTTCACCATCAAGTCGCGCGGTTTCTTTGCGGCAGCGAGCAAGAATTATTCCATCGCAGGGAATCTGAGTATTCACGGAGGAATGAACTACAGCCTCGAAAATAAAGACGGAAACAAGAACGTGGATTTCTTTGCAGGCGCGGAGAAGTCGCTGGGATCGGACATCTCCCTCCTCGGAGAATATGACTTCGGACTTAACGATAACAACGGCGCTGTGGGTAAAGGGAAGGGGTACCTCAACGCCGGAATGCGATGGTCGTGGGGAAATGGCTTCACGCTCGGCTTCGATCTGAAAGATCTTGTCAAAAACCAGAACCATGTAGTTGTGGGAAACAGAACGATCAAAGTAGAATACGTCCGGACAATTTAATCCATGGAATGATTGGCTTCCTCATGCTGTTGTCAATGATGAAGGTTTTCCAAGAGAGGAAGGGATAGAATATGAAATCAGCTATGAAGTTATTCGGTCTTTCGTGTCTTTTCGCGAGTGGACTATTTTTTGCAGGATGTTACACGCAGTTGCAATCCACGAACGACGAAGACCCGGGCAATCGCGACGACGGAAACGATTCCTCATACAGCGAATCTTCCGATACAACCAGTGTCGCCGCAGACAACGCATATTTTAACGACGACGGATACAGGGCGTGGCGCTATCGAACGGCATTTAGCTACTATTCTCCCTCGCCATACGGCTGGGGAGTCACCGTTGGGTACGACCCCTGGTACGACGACTGCTGGTATCCCGATCCATGGTACACAGACGGCTTCTGGTATCCCACTCTCCTCTATCCTTATCCGTACTGGTATCCCCGTTACGATCACTATCACTCTTACGGCGGGTACTACGGCACTTGGTACGGCGGAGAGGGAAGGTATGGATCGGGGAACGGGCACGGACGGCAACGGTTTATCGGTGCGACGCGCGGCGGTGATGTAGCGTATCGCGGGCGGGAAGGAATGGGTAGGCCGTCATCAATTCCGGCGGCTTCAGCCGCCGGTCGATCGCGAGCGTCGGCTCCTCCGGTTGCGCCGCAGACTCCGGCTGTATCGCGGAGTCGATCGAGCCAGGAAGTCCCCTGGTGGGAGCGGGGGAAGAGTACATCGCAGAGCCCTGAGGGAAGAAATCGTGTCGTCGACCGAACTCAGTCGGCGAGCAGGCCGTCCGGCGCGGGGAACGCAAGGGGACCGGAGCCCAAAGCATATAGGAATCAGCCGCAATCAAGGAACCGGTACGGCCGCGCTTCATCTCCTGAACGACGAAACAGCGCGCGACCTCAGCAAACAGGGAGGGCCCAACAACCCGGTCGTCAAGCATCCCCCCGTTCTTCATCACCATCACCCCGGAGTGGAGGCAATGGAGGCAGTGGAGGCGGAGCGAGAAGCAGCGGCGGAAGGACTCCGCGAGGCTAACCATGAACATGAAATCAATTCAAAGATTTGGCGCGTTGGCCGCATTCCCTCTCGCGATATTTGTCGCGGGGTGTTACACTGTGCTCATGTCCCCTTCGGGCACGGTCGCATCGGACGGAAGATCCGGAGACCAGGAATACGCGCACAACAATTCGTCGGAGATATCGTACAGCGACAATTGTCTTTCGTGTCACAGCCAGGCCGAACTGGACGACCGGTACTATGATATGCAGAAGGTTGGAATGGTCACGGCTCACGGGATGAATATCGACCGCTACGGCTGGCAGTCGCCATCCTCTGTTGTCCCCTGGTGGTACGGAGATATCGCGCCGGTTCCGCCGACCGCAGTATCGTCCTCTACACCGGCGCCCGCGAGCGATGGAGGAGTGCGCAAGAGACCCGTAGGAGCAACACGCGGAGGAGACGACGGTGCCTCTGCCGGCAGTGGAACCGAGGCCTCGGCGCCCGTGCCCGCGGCTACCACGACGACATCAAGCGCACCCCCGCCGCCAACGGCAGTTGGGAGGGATCGATCAGCGACAGGCACAGATCCCGCTTCGACGGACAGAACCAGAACTTCCGGAACCACGCCCACACCGACGCCGGGACCTCCGCCGGCACGTAAACCAGATTGAATCCGCAGGGACGACTAGAAACAGTAAGGGAAGAACTCTATGAAAACAAATCGATCAGCACTTTTAGCTCTTGTTGTCATCGCAGCATCGGCGACAATATTTTCAACTGCCCGGGCGCAATTTGCAGAAGACGCCTACCGATATTCTTCGGCCGGGCTTGGAATAGGTGCACGGGCCCTCGGAATGGGGGGCGCGTACATCGGCGTTGCGGATGACTACAGCGCATCGTTCTGGAATCCCGCCGGCCTCGCTCAATTGCGCAGGCTGGAAGTTACCGGAGGACTTGTCAACACGAGTTTCTCCAACAGCGCAGACTTCCTCGGCAATACTTCCTCGGCGACGAATTCGAGCACCGCGTTGAATGATCTTGGATTTGTCTTCCCGTTTCCAACTGATCGGGGAAGCCTGGTCTTCGCGGTTGGATACAACCGCACCAATGACTTCACTTCGGCGCTCTCGTTTTCCGGATTCAACAGTCAAAGTTCCATCCTTCCGTATCTTTTCGACCCGGACGTCCGGTATGATATTCCGTACGGAGTTGGACTTGAAGACACATCTGAAAACATCAATGTTCTCAACAATGTGAACCAGCAGGGCGATGTGCGTGAAAGCGGCAGCATGAAAACGTGGGCTTTCTCCGGCGCGATTGATGTGCAGAAGGATCTCTCGTTTGGGTTGACGATCAACGTGATGAGCGGAACATATACGTATGTGCGAAATTATGTCGAGGCGGATACGCGCAATTTCTATTCCGATCCGCGGCAAATTGTGCCGATAGACTCAGCCTATCTTAAGTTCGACAAGTTCTATCTCAATTCGAACCTGACCAGCGATGTGACCGGCGTGAATGCAAAATTTGGAATGATGTACCGATTCGGCGATGTTGCCCGTTTTGGATTGACAATTCAAACGCCGTCGACGTTCTCTGTGCATGAAGATTACAGCGATGCAGGCTCCAGCGTTTTCGACGGTGGATACGTACCGACGGCTGGAGGGGTCGCATACAATCATCTTGGATACAACGCCTACAACGACTACAGCGTCGAGACGCCCTGGGTTTTTGGAGCAGGAATTTCGTACTCCCCCTTTGACGGTCTGTTGTTCTCCGGAGATCTTGAATATACCGACTGGACACAAATTCAATGGGCGGATAATGCCGCATTGGAGCAGGGCAACATTCCGCTCAAGCAGACTTTTCGATCTACAGCGGATTATTCGGTTGGCGGCGAGTTTGCAATCCCCAAGACAGAGCTCCGTGTGCGGGCAGGATACGCTTTCAAACCATCGCCGTACGCAGGCGATCCGTCATCGTATGGACAAAAACTCGTGACGGCTGGAGCCGGCGTGCTGCTGCAGGATAATATCATGATTGACGTCGCTGCCCTGTTCGGATCGTGGAAGTCGTATCAGAACAACTATGGCCCTTCGGCACAGAATCTCTCGCGAAGCGATGAGAGCCTCAAGTCAACAAATGTGATCTTTACGATCTCATATCGATACTGATTCCCGCGTCGATGTCGCGGCAGTTCGATCCCGGTTTTCCCGACACAACGAGCCATAATTTTATCTCTCTCTCGAAGGGCGTGAGAAAATTTCTCACGCCTTTTTTGTCCCCTTAACCGGAATAGGGGCCATAATCAGTACATCAGTTCTGTAACCCATCTATGTAAATGTTAACCCGCGAAGAGCCTCATGTTTCCGTTTTTTTGGAAAATCCCTGAGCTAATTCTGGGAAAAACTCGTTGTTGAAGTCTTCAACGTTTAATTTGTGTTCATTTTCGCCCTGTAAACTGCATATCATTCTTCTTGCAGAACAGTCGCGCTATGGCACAAATATTGCGTAAGAGAAGCTTATAAAGTCCTTCCAGAACCATGAGTAAGGCAGGCTTTGTGCGGTTGAGTTTGATCATATTCTAAAACAATGTAATCTGGAGAAAATTATGAAACGATTCGGTACAGTTTGTTGTCAACTGGTGCTGATCGCGACGTTCCTGGCGCTTCCTCTCACGGAAGCTACGGCCCAGGCAGTGAACGCGAAGGTCCAGGCAATGTCGCCGGGAAAACTGACGGCGATAGGCAAGAGCAGCAATATCGCTACAACGGGTCTCAAGGTTGTAGGTAAGGGTTCGAAAGTGTATCTCTTTGCGGATACGACAGGATCGGGAGCTACAACGGTTACTTCTGTTGCGTGGACTTTCAGCGCAAAACCTGCTGGCTCGAACGCTTCGTTCGATAGCGCAAGCAACCGGTACACCAGTTTCACCCCGGACTCTGCCGGACAATACATTGTCCAGGCGTCAGTCAATGGCGGCGCGAAGACAGATCAGGAAACATTGTGGGTGAGCACGTTTGTAGGATTTTCCGGAAACACGGTGGCCTGCCAAACATGTCATTCAAGCAATACCACCGGCTGGAAGACAACAGGCCATGCAACGATCTTCACGCAAGGCATTATGGGCCAACTTGAAGTCAATGCAACCGGGTTAGGGACATACGGTGGAAATTGCTTCAAGTGTCACACTGTGGGATGGGATCCGAGCGCCAACAACGGGAATTTCGGATACCTTGCAAAAGCGGCCGGGTTCGATACTTCCTGGTATAAAGGCAAGACAAAATCAGGAACTTCGTACCTCATCACCGCTGGAGATTCTTCGGTTTACAAGAATATGGTCAACAACTACGCGGCCCTCGTTCCGGTTTCAAACATCGGATGCGAAAGCTGCCACGGACCTGGAAAAGACCACATGGGCGATATCACTAAGATCGGCCTTTCTTACAGCGCTGGTGTCTGCCAGTCTTGCCACGATGCACCTCCGCGGCATGTGTCCGGCACAAACTGGAATTATTCTGATCATGCAACAATGCCGCTTGCCGGCAGCGTTGCAACCTCTACAAGCTGTTTCCCCTGCCATAGCGGAAGCGCGTTTGGCAAATGGGTGAAGGCTGGAAAACCGGCTACAATGACGACCTGGAGCACAGGAGCAGACGGCGGAGCGCCCATCGCATGCGCGACATGCCACGATCCACACAGCACGACGAATCCTTATCAGCTCAGGACAGTCGATGTCGATACTTTGAAAAACGGTTATGTCGTGCCGGCAGGTCTTCTTGGAGAAGGCCAGCTCTGCATGAACTGTCACCGTTCACGCTATGCTGCGACTGCGCGTGTGACAACGAAGGCTCCGTACTACGGGTTTGCCGATCACTATGGACCGCACGGAAATCCGCAGTCGGATATGATCCTGGGACAGAATTGCTACCAATACGGCGACTCAACGCTCACCGGTCTCTCAACGCATACCGGAGTGGGCAATGGCTGCGTTACCTGCCACATGTCGGGCGACAATCACTCTCTCGCCATGACAGATACGACAGGCGGATTGCACGATGTCGTCACTGCATGCCAAACCTGTCACGGTGCCGGTATCACGAAGTTTGATGATATCAAAGCAACGTACGATTACGACAGAAACGGCAAAATTGAAGGCGTCAAAACCGAAATCGCAGGATTGCTGAACCAATTGAAAGCAAAGCTGCCGATCGACGTTGCAACCGGTGCACCGACTCTTGCAATGAAGGACAGTCTCTTGGTAAAGAACCGGCCGGATCTCGTGGCGGGTATCTATGTCTACAGCTTCGTCGCGAATGACGGAAGCGGCGGTATGCACAATGCAAAGTATGCAATCTCGCTTCTTCAAAAGGCTCTCGGCTTCTATCCGACAGGCGTAAAGGTTGTCGATCAGAAGACCCCGGCCGGATTCGAGCTTTCGCAGAACTATCCGAATCCATTCAACCCGAAAACTGATATTCAGTTCTCGGTCCCGCGAGCATCCACCATTCAGCTGAATGTCTATAACATTCTCGGTGAGATGGTAACTTCGCTGGCGAACGGCGATATCGTTTCCGGTAATTACAAGGTATCATGGAACGGAACGAATAATCACGGACAATCAGTGGCAAGCGGTATCTACTTCTACCGGCTGGTCGTGACTTCGAATGGCGCTCAACAGTATGTCATTACGAAGAAAATGCTGCTGACAAAGTAAAAACTGCTTTCTTCTTCTATGTTGGCCTCGAAAGGCTGCCGTGCAAACGGCAGCCTTTTTTATTGATTGTCGCCCTTCAAAAGGGTATATTTTGTTATAGCTACATTCTTTACAGCTTCCAGGTATCTCCTTGGCTACTTTCTCCTCCAATAGACTAAAAGAGCTCATCGAGGGATTCAAAAAAAGGCGCATTGCCGTCATCGGCGACGTTATGGTGGATAACTACGTCTGGGGATCCGTTTCCCGGATGTCGCCAGAAGCTCCCGTGCCGGTGGTTGAGGTAGAGAAGGAGACGGTTCGCCTTGGGGGAGCGGCCAATGTCGCCAACAACATCAAATCCCTGGGAGGTGAACCGCTGCTCATCGGAGTTGTAGGCGACGATGCCAACGGTTCTCTCCTGACGAAACTACTCAGGGAACAAGGGTGTCCAACAGAAGGGATTGTCCGGGATCCATCCAGACCTACGACGATCAAGACGCGGGTCATCGCTCATCAACAGCATGTTGTCCGAATCGATAATGAGCACAAGGGCGATATAGCCCCTTCCATACAAGAACAAATTCTCTCCGTGCTCCGCAGCCGCATAGACTCTCTTGACGGGATCATCCTCGAAGATTACAACAAAGGAGTCATCGTCACGTCGCTCATCCGCCAGATCATCGCGATGGCGAACGAGCACGGAAAAGTCATCACCGTGGATCCGAAATTTCAAAACTTCTTCGAATACAAGAACGTTTCGGTCTTCAAACCAAACAGGAAGGAAGTCGAAGAAGCGCTCGGGGTCAAGATCAATTCGGAGGAAGACGTTCGCAAAGCGATAGGGACTCTTAGAGAAAGGCTCCGGGCAAAGAACGTGCTGCTCACGCGGGGCGAACACGGCATGAGCTTGCTGGATCAGGACGGGCATCTCGAACATCTGCCTACCCGCGCCGTGCATGTCGCCGATGTCTCGGGCGCCGGCGATACGGTTATTGCGACGCTCACGATGGCGATGACAACCGGAGCCTCCATCCACGAATCGGCGGCCCTCGCGAACTTTGCGGGCGGCGTCGTGTGCGGCGAGGTCGGCATCGTGCCAATTAAGCCCGACGCCCTGTATTCATCGATCGTCTCCTACCAGTCATAACGCCGGACATCATCAGCAGAATCCATTATGGGAAAAGTCTTCTCGCTTTCTGAACTTGTTGGAGTTCGCAGGGAATGGAAGTCGGCAGGAAAAAAGGCGGTATTTACCAACGGGGTATTCGACATCCTGCACCGCGGACACGTTGAGTACCTCATCGCGGCAAAATCTCTCGGCAGCACGCTCATCGTCGGCGTCAACAGCGATTCCTCGGTGAGAAAAATCAAGGGACCGCTGCGCCCGGTCGTGGGAGAAGATGACCGGGCATTTCTCGTCTCGCAACTGGCGCCGGTGGATGCCGTCTGCATCTTCGATGAAGAGACCCCGTACGAGATCATCAAAGCACTGCTTCCGGATATCCTGGTGAAAGGGTCGGACTGGAAAGTGGAGGATGTCGTGGGGAAAGATCTGGTCGAAGGTTCAGGAGGAAAAGTTCTTACGCTCCCCTTTGTCCCTCAGAAATCGACAACGAACATCATCACCAGGATCAGGGAGCTATACAGCGTCAAGACGAAAGAATGAATGGTCCGGAAGACTTCCAAAATATTGATCTTCACATGCAGTACGGTTCTCCTGATACTTCTGGCGGCGGCTGGATTCACGCAGACGCGCCTCTTCAAAGAATCTCTCCGCTCGACCCTCTATAAAGTTCTCGATGCAAACCTGAACGCCTCGGTCTACATCGGCGATATCAGGGGAAATCTCATCACCGGGTTTTCAGTGGATACCCTGGCGATCTATGTCAACCACGCGCCGTTTGTCGAGGCGAGCGATGTCGTCGTCCGATACGATCCGATAGCTCTCTGGAACAAACGCCTGTCGGTCGTCGGCCTCGAGATCGATCGTCCCGCCGTGACCCTTATCCGGTTCTCCGATGGAACGTGGAACACCGATCGGCTCGCGAAAAAGAAATCGGAGTCCGACTCAACGCCTTCTTCATGGCTTATCGCGCTCAAGAGCTTCCGCATCGTCGACGGCCGGTTCCGGTTGATCGATTCGACGGCGAGACGACAAAGGGATCTTCCGGATTCCGTCGCCAGGGAAACTATTGACTTTTCGAACCTCGATATACAGAAAATCAATCTGGAGCTTACTGCGACCATCTCGGGCCAGGAGCAATCGGCGTCTATCAAGAACTTGTCGCTGATATTCCGGAGGGAGGGGTTCACGCTCCTGGGACTATCCGGATCCGTCACGCACTCTGCTTCATCCTCGGAGGTGAAAAATCTGGTTATCACCACGCCGCTGTCTCACATTGAGATTTCGGCGAAAGTGAATGCCGTCGATGTCTTCAAGATTAAGGACCTTTCGCTGCTCCAGTTTGTGCCTCTGCAATGTTCGCTCATCTCGAGCACCGTGGATGCCAAAGACGTTCAGCGATTCCTTCCTTCGCTCGATTTCTTGCGCGGATCCGTCTACGTCGACTGCGGTCTTGAGGGGGAGTTCGGAAATATCAAGGTGAAGCGGCTGGAGACGCGTTTCAATCACTCGAAAATCGAATTGAAGGGGAGCGTCATTAATCTCCACCGGCCGAAAGATTTGACGCTGAACGTCGAATCGAAAGGAACGGTTATTCAGCCTTCGGATGTGCCGGCGCTTCTCCCGTTCTTCCATATCCCGGATTTTGGCGCAGCGGGACCGTTGGCATTCGACTTTCAATACGTCGGAAAGCCGCTCGATTTTCAGACCGTCGCCCATGTTTCAATGGCCGCGGGAGATGTTACCGTCAGCGGCGGGTTGAACCTGACGCACCCTGCCATGGGATACCATGTACAATTCAGCGGCAGAGATGTCCGCCTGGAGAAATTTTTCGGCGACGCCTCGCTGCAATCTCGCCTTAACTTTTCGGGATCGATAGAAGGCGAAGGCACGTCGATCGAAGAGCTGAATTCCAAAGCGGAATTCTCATTTGATTCGTCGTCGTTTTCCGGCAATTCGATATCGCGAATCCACGGAACGATCGCCGCCAGGGACAGGAAACTCTCATTCACGGAAGATGTCCGCTCGCCAAAAGGAGATGTCACCGCCGCGGAAACGCTGGACTATGCAGCCGGGACGACCCCCTTGTATACGATCGAGGGGACGTTCTCGCACTTCGATCTCGCGACGATATTCCGTGATGACCGCTACGCTTCCGATTGCTCATTCTCTCTGAGCGCGAACGGGAATGAGTTTTTGAATGAGGATATGAACGGAAACCTTTCTGTCCAATTCACCCCGTCCCGCTTTGGAATTCACTCCTTTGACAGCGCGAAGGCCGAGATTCATCTCAAGGCAGATTCGGCGGGCGGAAAATCCCTCCGGATTGTTTCGCCGATTGCCGACGTTTCGCTGGACGGAAAATTCTCCTACGGCGGAATCCTCCGGATGCTTCAATCCCACGCGAAGGCATTCAAGCACGGGTACTATGCGCAGCGGGCGTTGTTCGATTCTTCATTCGCCGCGGCTGCAAACGAGCCGTCGACAGATCGAGGCGCTGCCGACTCAGCGGCCAGCCTTCAAAGAAGCAGCCTGAAGTATTCCGTTGCCCTGAAGAATCTGGAACCGGTAGCAATTTTCTTCGGCAATGATAATTTCAACGCCATCGGTGAAATCGACGGCAGCCTGGACGGTACCGTTGATACCCTCTCGGCAGAAGGATCGATACGTATTCATTCGGCCAAATTCGCGTCAAAAAACTCGCTGTTCTTCGCAGAGAGTTTGTCGGTCGGCTATTCCATTGACCGGATGACCCGCGACAGCATGTTCGCTTTCTCGCGGAGTCCCGTGCTGGCCCTCAAGGTGCGCGCCGCGGACATCCTGGCAGGGGAAACGTATTTCCGCAATCCCTCGGTCGATTTCAGCTTCCACGACCGGCGGGCAGAGTATTCCCTCCTTTGCGATATGGACAGCACCATCAAGTTCGGTGTTGACGGGAGGGCGACGATGGGTGAGGCATCGTACAACCTCGCCTTCGACACATTCTCCTTCTGGTATCAGGGGTACGAACTGGATATGACAAAGCAGTTCGCGGCGCGAATCAGCCAGAACGGAATTGCGATCGATTCCGCTGTCTTCATGCACCAGGATGAACGTCTTACGATTGCCGGAGGCCTCAATTTCGGCGGCGATATTGATGCGTATACGCGGCTCGAAAATTTTACAATATCCAATATTTATCACTTTGGCAGCTCTCCGGATTTTAAGACAAACGCTTTAGCGTTCGCCGGAACGCTGAACGCCCATGCATCGATCAAAGGAACGATGAAAGAACCGCTGATTGTGTGCTCGCTCGATGCCTCGGACCTCTCGTACCGAACCGCAGAATTCGGTTATGTCAAGAGTTCTATGAACTACGCAAACAAGGCGCTGGACTTTACCGTCGAACTCTCGAAATCGCCGCAAACTCATGACGATTATGAACTGCTCTGCAGCGGATCGATACCGATGAACCTGGCGCTCGATACTGCGTCCGCCCGGTTTTCGCAGCCGGGAATGGACATGTATGTGAAAGCCCGCGATTTCGACATCAGCATCATCGATCCGTTTATTGCGCAGCTTGACAAGATGCAGGGGACGATTGCCGGGTCGGTTCATTGTTCCGGTTCTTTGGAGGAGCCTACTTTTGATGGCGGCATCGAATTGAAAAACTGCGAGTTTCTTTTCCCGATGAACAACTTGAATTACCGGGCGGCGGGCAAGGTTGAATTCAAGGGAAACCGTATTTTGCTTCAGTCTCTCTCGGCGGAGAATTCCGCTGAAGACTATTCCTCCGGCAAGATAGATTTTGGCGGTTACATGACGCTCAAGGGATTTGTGCCCGAGGAGTTTCATTTGACGGCGAAGGGGGAACTCATGGTGCTGCGCGAGGCGCGCCGAACCAGCGAGCCGGGCGTGTACGGCGATTTGATCGCTGCGACCGGCGCCGAAGGCCTTGCCTTTGACGGCACCTACGCGAGTTCCCGTCTTACCGGGTCGCTCTTTGTCAAACAGGCTTCGCTGACATTTCCTTCGACCAAGGAAAGCTCTAACCTCGTCTCCTCGCGCTACGTCAACGTGCTTGTCGTCGATGATACGTCCAAACCTGTGAGAGACACAACGCTTCTCGGTCCGAACCTGTTTGCGTTCTTGCGCCCTAAGAAGGATGCGCGGCTTACCAGCGAATCGACGTTTCTCGACGGCTTGGGTTATGAACTCGTGATCCAGACAGACGGGATCGTGCAAATCCGGATGATTTTCAACGCGGCGACGAACGAAGAATTGTTCGCCGATCTGAACGGCAAGCTGGGGTTAAGCAAAGAGGGAAACGATGTGCGCCTCACCGGCACGATCTCGGTCTCGGACAAGTCCAAATACGAATTCTACAAAGAATTCGTCGCGTCGGGTACGTTGAGATTCACCGGAAAGCCGGACAATCCGGAGCTCGATATCAAAGCAACCTACACGGGCTCTCACCTGAAACCGGAGACCTTGACGCAAAAAGAATCGACGGTCCCGACCTCGGAAAAGGTTCTCGTCTCGCTGGCCATCACGGGCTCGCGTTACGATCCGAAAGTGAAAATCGGGCTCTCGACCGTGGACGAGAATGGCAACGAAACGGAACGGACCGGCGACATTGAATCGGACGCGATCTCGTTCCTTCTCACTTCCACCCCCGGCAGTCCCGGAAAATTCCGCGACGACCTTACCTCGAACGATAAGCAAGGAATCGCAAACTCCCTCGGCGGCTCCATCGGCGGCTCGCTCATCTCGGGGCTCACGAACACGCTTCTTTCGGGAATGATGATGGACTTTCTTAAGGCCAACAGCATCAATGCCGTCAGCAATATCGATATTCGTTACTCGGGAACGTCGCCGGACCTTCGGCTCAGCGGCGTTGTCGGAAACGCTTTTTGGAGCTTTGGCGGAAAAGTATTCAACGATATCAACAACGCAAACGTCTCTGTGCAGTGGTCTCTCGGTTCGCTTATTCAGAAGGAGAGCCTCCGCAATTTCATGTTTGAGGTGGACCGGAAAGTAGATCCCCTCGAGACGTACGATATACGCAGACCCACCAGCGGGGCGCGGATTTATTACAGATTTGCATTCTAACGAGGCGTATGGCACAAAAGAGTTCACCAAAATCAACATTGGAACAGCGGGTCACCGAGTTCTTTGACGCGCATCCCCGCGAGGCTTTCAAGTCCCGCCAGGTGGCTAAGCGGCTGGGCATTCGCGATGAGAAAGAATTTCAATCGTTGCGCGACGTCCTCCATGCCTTTGTGGAAACCAAGGTGCTGTCCCACGCGCGGCGGAAGGGCTACGCGCGGCAGGCTCTCGAGAGGACTGTCCGGGGGATTCTTTCGATGAGTAAACAGGGGTACGGCTACGTCACCGTCCCTGGCGCCGAGTTCGGGCAACTGTACATCGGCCCGAAGTCGCTCGGGACCGCCCTCGACGGCGACACCGTCGATGTTGCCCCGTTCGCCGCCCATCGGGGAAAGGAAGCAGACGGCAAAAGGTCTGAAGGAGAAATTATCGCGGTGCTCTCTCGCGCGCACACCGAATTTGTGGGAACGCTTGAGCAAAGCCAAAATTTCTTCTTCGTCGTCATCGATGACCGGAAGATCCCCCGCGACATTTACGTGCCGCGAGAGGGGCTCAACGGAGCGAAGCCCGGCGACAAAGTCGTCGTCGCCCTCGAATCGTGGGAAGATGATCTGCGGAACCCTGAAGGGAGGATCATCGAAATCATTGGCCGTTCAGGAGACTCGAGCGCCGAGGTCGCTTCGGTGATCAAAGCATTCCGGCTTCCGACATCGTTTCCGCGCGAAGTGGAATCGTACGTTCACGGTATTCCGGAGACGATTCCCCCCGATGAAATCAAGCGAAGAAAGGACTTTCGCTCGCTTGTCTGCTTCACCATCGACCCCGACGATGCAAAAGATTTTGACGACGCCGTCTCAATAGAGAATGTCGACGCCACGACCGTCCGGATCGGAGTGCATATCGCCGACGTCAGCGCGTATGTGAAGGAAGGGACCGTTCTCGACCGTGAGGCATTCAGCCGCGGAACGAGCGTCTATCTGGCAAATCAGGTCGTCCCCATGCTGCCGGAAAAGCTGTCGAACGACCTCTGCAGCCTGAAACCCAACGTCGACAGGCTGGCCTACTCCTGTGTCATGGATGTGACCGATAAGGGGAAAGTAAAGCAGTACGACATCAGCCGCAGCGTTATCAATTCCAAACGGCGTTTCACCTACGACCAGGTGGAAGTGATTTTGGATTCGGGCAAGGGAGAATTCGCGGACCCGCTCCTCTCGCTCTGGGAGCTGGCCAAGCGATTGAAAGCCAAACGGATGAAGAGCGGCAGCATCGACTTCGATTCTCCTGAAGCAAAATTCAGGTACGACGAGCGGGGTAAGCCTGTCGAGGTGAAGATCAAGAGCCGGCTGAAAAGCAATCAGCTCGTCGAAGAATGCATGCTGCTGGCCAACCAGACGGTGGCAGAGCACATCGGCAAGCAGAAGAAGGAAGAGGATATCCGGCCTTTTGTGTACAGGATTCACGACTCACCGGACGTCGAAAAGCTGCGGGAATTGTCGATTTTCGTCGAAAAATTCGGGCACAAATTAAACGTCAGCGCCTCCGTTTCGTCAAAAGATCTGCAGAAACTTCTCGCTGAGGTTCGTGGAACTCCGGAAGAAAACGTGATCAACGAAGTTTCGTTGCGCGCGATGGCGAAGGCGGTCTACTCAGACAAGAATATCGGCCATTTCGGACTGGCGTTCGATTTTTACACGCACTTTACTTCGCCGATTCGCAGGTATCCCGACCTTGTTGTCCACAGAATGCTGGACGAGTACAGCAAGGGGATGCCGCATGCCCGCCGCGAGCATTACATCAAGGAACTTCCAGGCATCTGCAAATGGTCTTCGGACCGGGAGCGGGTTGCGATGGAAGCAGAGAGAGCGTCGGTGAAAGTGATGCAGGCCGAGTATATGAAACAACACATCGGCGACGAGTTTGAGGGGGTGATCTCGGGCGTCACGAACTACGGGATGTATGTCGAAATCAACGATTTGCTTGTCGAGGGAATGATCCATGTGCGCAATATCGGCGACGACTATTACGAACACGACGAAAAACGCTATTCGCTCGTCGGCCGCCGGACGGGAAAGACGTTCCGGCTCGGGGACAGTATTTCCGTAAAAGTGGTGAGCGTCAATGTCGAAAACCGCGAAATCGACTTCGCCTGCGTCGATTCCGAAGAGGCTCCCCGGAAAAGAAGAAGGAAGAACCGGTAGGAATTTTCTCCCGGCTCACGGCGTTATTAAAGATGCATGCCGAATACACTAGCTAGCCAATTCCGCATCGTCAGCGAATGAGGATCAGATGAGGTCAGTGCTTTTAGCGCTTGGCGTTCTTATCATCGCCGGAATCTCTACCGGCGCGGCCCAGGAAGCCAACTTCGGCCAGAACAAGGTACAGTACAAGAAGTTCCAATGGTACTATATCCAAACGAGCCATTTTGACATTTACTTCAGTCAGGACGGTGAGTATCTTGCGAACTTCACCGCCGCCGCCGCCGAATCCTCCTACACCATGATCAGCAAAAGCTTCCGGTATCAGATCAACAACCGGATCCCGATCATGGTGTACAATTCCCACAACGACTTTCAACAGACAAACGTCATTTCGGAGTATCTTGAGGAGGGGATCGGCGGAGTCACGGAGTTGTTCAAGAATAGAATGGTGATTCCGTTTGAAGGCAACTACCGAATGTACCGCCATGTGATCCATCATGAAATGGTCCATGCCGTTCTCAACGACATGTTCTACGGCGGATCGATTCAGTCGATCATCTCCAACAACATACGGCTGCAGCTGCCGATGTGGTTCAACGAAGGACTTGCAGAATTTGAATCGCTCAGGTGGGATACCAACTCCGACATGTTCATGAGGGATGCAACGATCCATACGTACCTGCCGCCGATCGATTACCTGAGCGGCTATTTTGCGTACCGCGGCGGTCAGTCGGTCTGGTATTACATCGCAAACAAATACGGCGACCAGAAGATTGCCGAAATCCTGAACCGCATCAGAGGGACGCGCAATGTCGACCAGGGTTTCCGGAGCGCGCTGGGCTTAAGCGTCTCCGAACTGAACGAGCGATGGCAGAAGGAACAAAAAGTTCTCTACTGGCCCGACATCGCGAAACGCGAAGACCCTGCGGATTTTGCCACCCGGCTGACGAACCATGTGAAGGAATCGAACTTCTACAATACGAGTCCCTCCATCTCGCCGCAAGGAGATAAGATCGCATTCATTTCCGACCGCGACGGTTACTTTGACGTCTTCATCATCTCTACGATCGACAACAAGATCTCCAAAATCGTCGATGGACAGAGGACGTCGAATTTCGAGGAACTCCATCTGTTGACCCCGGGGATTACGTGGTCGCCCGACGGGAAGAAAATTGCCCTAGCCGTAAAAAGCGGCGATGCCGATGCAATTTTCATTGTGGATGCCGCCACCGGCGACCAGGAAAAATTGCAGTTCAAGCTGGACGGAATCTTCTCGGTGAGCTGGTCGCCAAAGGGTGACAAGCTGGCTTTTGTGGGCGATGATGCGAAACAGTCGGATATCTTCATCTACGACCTGGCGACGAAGAATCTTACCAACCTCACCGACGACCTCTTCTCGGATGTGGACCCGAGCTGGTCGCCGGACGGCAAGACAGTCTATTTTGCGTCGGACAGGAGAAATTACGCCCCCCGCGAGGCCGTCGCGCCGAAATTCAAAATGTCGCATTTCGACTACTCTCAGCTCGATATCTATGCGATGGACATCAGCACGATGCAGCTCAAACGCATAACCGACTATACCGGAAGCGACGAGACCTCGCCGGTCATATCGCCGGACGGAACAAAGATGCTCTATGTCTCCGACCGCAACGGAATAGGAAACATCTATGAGCGCAATCTCCTCACGGGCGCCGACCGCCCTGTCACGAATTCGCTCACAGGAGTTTTTCAACTCTCCTTGTCCGCCGACGGAAACAAGCTTTCCTTCGCCGCTCTCGACGAAGCAGGTTTTGACATCTTCGTCATGAAGGCGCCTTTCGACAAGAAGCTCGCTGTCTCGGAGATCGATCCGACTGAGTATGTCAAGCGTATCACGCGCCTGGCGCAAAAAGCGACTCCAGTGCCGGCGCCTCAAGCCGCGAAGGACACCACTTCGCTGGCAAACAATGCGCCGTCCAATGACACCGTGGGCGTGTATGGAGACAAGGTCCGGATCGATTTTCACAACTATGTCTTCTCGGATGAACAGACGAAGGAAAAGCCCCCTTCCGTTGAGCCGGCAGCGTCGGAGAGTCAGCTTGACTCGAGCATGTATATGGATGCCGAAGGAAATTACAAGGTGAATAAGTACAAGCTCAATTTTTCACCCGACATTATTTACGGAAATGCCGCGTTCAGCACTTTCTACGGAGTTCAGGGTACGACGATGATGGCGTTCAGCGACATGCTGGGCGATCATCAGATTTATTTTCTTACGAACCTCTTGCTGGACCTGAAAAACAGCGACTACGTTCTGGCGTACAATTATTTGCCCCTCAAGATCGATTATGGATTTGAAGGATTCCACAGCGCGCGTTTTCTCTATCTCATCGACAATGCCGATGCTCTTGCTCTCTACCGCTTTACAACATGGGGCATTGCGGTATCGGCCTCCGATCCTCTCGACAAGTTTAACCGCATCGAGTTCGGATTGAGCTGGCTGAACCTTGCCAGGGAGAATCTTGACTATCCCGACGAGCCGTCGCAGCGGCGCACGCTGGTGATGCCAACACTGAGCTTCGTTCACGACAACGCCCTGTGGGGATACACGGCTCCAAACAACGGGACCCGCTACAATATCTCCGCGATGGTGAGCCCTCCGATAACCTCCGGCGATCAGGCGCTTGATTTTCAGACTTTCACGCTCGACTACAGAACGTACAGCCGATTCTGGAGAGATTATTCCTTTGTTGTCCGGTGGGCGGGGGGCTGGAGCATGGGAACAAACGCGCAGCGGTTCTTCATCGGCGGCACCGACGGCTGGATCAACCGGGAGTTTGCAAACGGCGGAATCCCGATTCAGAACGTGGAAGACTACGCGTTTCTTTCGCCGGCGCTTCCGCTCCGCGGCTACGATTACAATACCGCGAACGGAACAAAATATGCACTGATGAATTATGAACTCCGTTTTCCGTTGATCCGGTATCTCGTCACCGGCGGATTGCCTCTTTCGATGGAGAATATCACCGGCGCGACGTTCGTCGATATCGGGTCGTCCTGGACGGAGGATCGGGCATACCGCTTCCTCGTCAAAGACGCAAACGGTAACACCGTCACCCAGGACCTTCTGATCGGGACCGGGTTCGGCGCCCGGATCATCATGTTCGGGCTTCCCCTCAAATTCGATGTGGCATGGTCATTTGACGGAGAGATATTCTCGATTCCCAAGTACTACATCTCGCTCGGGGGAGATTTTTAGGAGACGATATTTCGCAGGATAATAGAAGGGCGATGAGCGATCATCGCCCTTGCTTTTTGGAGGGAGCAGTCCGTCAGACTCGGGAGTTCTTGATGCCCTGACGCCAGTAGAGGTAAAAGGGGATGCCCGCCAGCAACAGAAAGAGTCCTACCATCGAATCGGCCGTCTGTTGAACGATTGTGTTGTAGACGAACCAGGTCGCGACGATGATGAACGCAATTGGTATGTATGGATACAAGGGCACCCGATATGGCCGCGGCGTATCCGGCATTTTCTTTCTCAACACAAAGACAGCCGATGCGCCCAGTGCATAGAATATCCATCCGGCAAAAATGACATAAGTGAATATCTGGTCGTACGTTCCAGTCAACGTGAGGAGCGAAGCCCAGACTCCTTGCACGAGAAGAGAGGTCCCGGGGGTTCTATAGCGGGAATGGATTTTTCCGAGGCTTCGGAAGAACAGTTTGTCTTTCGCCATCGCGAAATAGACGCGCGCCGTGGTCATCGAAGTAGCGTTGACAGTTCCAAACGTGGAGATCATCACCATCGCTGAAATGATGGCCCCGCCGTATCCGTGGAAAATGTTTTCCATGACATCAGCCGCGACGAGTTTGGAGGTCGCTATTTCTCCAATGGGAAGAATATAGAGGTAAGCAAGATTTGTCGCGACATAAATGAGAATGATGATGAGTGTACCGAGGACAAGAGCGATCGGAATATTCTTTTTGGGATCCTTCACCTCGCCTGCCAGGTACGTAAGACTATTCCATCCATCATACGACCAGAGCGTTGCGATCATCGCAACACCGACGGCGCTCAGCAGCGCGCCCGAGTGCGGTGCACCCCACAATGGAAAGAAGTGAGCGGTGCTTCCGTGACCGACGGTGAAGGCCAGAACCACGATCCCGCCAATGGCCAGGATTTTCATGAATGTAAAAATATCCTGCACCATTCCGCCAAATTGCACGCCGAAGTAGTTGACGACGGCCAGAATAACGATGGCCGAAATAGCCATCATGCTCACGCCGATATCCTTCAGCGGATAGATGTTGCCGATGAGAGGGAGCTTCCACGCTTCGAGCTCGGGACTGAAATGAGGGAGGTTGATGAAGTATCCTGAGTATCGCCCGAACGCAACGGCGATGGCGGCGATCGATCCGGTCTGATACACGATGAACGTGGTCCAGCCATACAGAAATCCAGTCAGATCGCCGTACGTGATTCGGAAGAAAACATACTGGCCGCCCGCCTCCGGAATCATCCCCGCGATTTCGGCGTTCGTCAATGCACCCGCCAGCGTCAACAAGCCCGTCAATATCCAGACAAAGATCATGACGCCGGGAATCTGAACGGTCGCGGCAATACTCTGGGGTGTGAGGAATATTCCCGAGCCGACGACCGAGCCGATGACGACCATGACCGCCGACGTCAAGCCCAGTCGCCGCGCAAGCGTCGGTTCAGATTGTTGTATTTCGTCTGTCGTCATGAGAATCGGGGTACCTTCGCTTCGGACAAACACAATCCAGCCGAATTGGGCAGAGCAGAAATGTTGTCCATTCGTTTCTTCTTGCTGACATTATCGTGCAGATGGCAGATCGATGGAAAGGTCCATGACCGAACGAAAATAGCTATTGCATTCTGCAGATGCAATTGCAAATATTGGCAGTGTCTTAACTTCACTCCGTAGGAATCTGTCGATGTTACGTCTTGCCCGCCTTGGCGGGCATCTCATAGACCCTGGATAGGAGCGTTTCAGGGCGACGTGTACTTGAATTTAAGACGCTGCCGGAAAATTCGCAGCTCTCGGCTTTCTTCTCCTGAAGGTGCCTGATGGCCTCCTCAGATCGTTACACGTTGCCAGACTTGATTTCTCTACGAAGAAGCTGATTTAGCTCCAGCTGAAATTTCAGTGCATTGATTCTCCGGGAGAGAATGACCACGACACCGGCTGTGATCGTTTCAGTCGTTCCCAGGAGAGCCAGCACCCATCCGTTATGGACCGTAAAGGGGAACCAGACGAAAACAACCATGGACATCAGCGGGGACATCAGCGCGCCCATAATCAAACCCAGCCGTGCCGGGTTTGTGAAATCTTGTTTCAATGCCAGAGTCCATCGGGCCGCGGGTCTGGCTATTGAAAGCTTGCCGTCGCTCACCAGATCGTCGACGCATGTTTTGTACATCCGGAGGCTCTGAATTGCCGTGGCTAAAGAGAGGGCAACCGAAGAAACACCGAAGACAAATCCCGCCCATGAGAGATGCCCGCTGTCGATGAGCGGGTCGACGCTGAACGCTCCGAACGTGGCCAGCCCGAAGACAGGGATGAGAATTCTTGAACGGGCGATCAGCTGCTTCCATGTGAACCCGGAGCCCCGCAAGGCGAAGAGTTCGGCCGCTTCGGCGAGAAGGTCGTCGGTCGATGCCGCAAAGAGCTTCCCGAAGCCGTGCGTGTACATTTCAAGGATGTGCGTGATCGGTCCGATGAGAAGGAGGGCTTTGATGATTGCCTGGGCCGTTGCCGTGCGCGTATCGGCGTTGTCGAAGGTCATGCGGCTGGTCGCATGATGGATCACGATAGAGGAGATGATCTCATTCAACTGTGCGATAAGCAGGCCATCGGACTCGCTGATTCCGATGTTCCCATCGTCCACGATAACAAACTTTTTGAAGTCGAACCTGTGCGACAGGATGACGGCAAGCTCTTCATCCAGATCGATGCCGTCTTTTGCCGCGAGTTCGTGATCGCTCGGAAGGAACATCGGTCTGGTCTGGGTCCGCAGCAATCCCGGCAGCCAGGTAATTATCGTTCGATGCTGGGTGAGAACGGCGATATTGTTGATGGCGCTGAGAACCCGTTCCGGAGTCTTTTCCACCGTGCGAACGCCGACTGCCTTGCCGCCCTTGATCACTTTTTTGATGCGGCTCTTCAGAGCCGGATTTTTCAGCAGAGCGAAACGAAGTTCCTTCGGGAGCAGATGCGGCGTTTCCAGCTCTTCTTCCAGCGAAACGACGCGCAGGTTGTATGAACCTACGGGAGGATTCTTCTGAAACCGGAGAAGTTTTGTAGGAACCGAGGAGAGTTTCAACGATCGGAGGTAGCGAATCAGTGCCATGTCGCCCGAATCTGTTTTAAAAATATAGAAAGAAGGAGAGCGACAAGCAAGATGAAATGGGAGTGGGGCATTTTCAAAAAAAAGTCATTGCGAGGACCCCGGCGTTATTTGCCGGGGGACGAAGTGCCGCTTTACGGCATCCTGTACAACGGGACAATCTCCTCTTGAAACAAGGGGATTGTCCCGCCGTATGGGATCCCGCTCTTCGAGCGGGATCCCATTGACCTTTAATTCAAAGTAGCCCGCTGCCTGGGAGTGGCGCGGTTTGAAGTTTGGTGGCATCACTCTTGAGCCGCCATGGTATTGCTAAAATCAGTTTGGGAACAGGAAGAGGATTGTTCCCCGGATTCCGCCGTTTTTCGTCCGGCTGGTGGAAGCGACATGAAATTCACATCTTGATCTCTGGGGAAATAAAAAACCCCGGCTCACATCGAGACGGGGCTTTGAAATACATGCAGCACGGAGAAATTACTTCGTGTCGTCCTTCTTTTCCATGTTCTCTTTCTTCACCGCTTTCTTGTCTTTCTTCATTTTCTTTTTGTCTTTTTTCATCTTCTTCTTATCCATCTTCATTTTCTTCTTGTCTTTCTTCATCTTCTTTTTATCGCTCTTCACCTTCATCTCTGATTTTGTCGGCGGCGCGCTGTTATCCTGCGGTTTTGCGGCATCCTGTGCAAACGAGAGAGTGAAGGCGAATGCAAGCGCCAGCACTAAACTTAGAATTTTCTTCATGGAACGACCGCTCCTTTCGGAAAAATTGGATATTGGTTGATTGTGTTTGGCTTATTCCAGTGAGGCTAGAATTCTCTGACGCCTAACTTAGGCTTTTGATTTTTCAGAGTCAAGTTAAAAAATCACTGATCCAGAAGAGGGAGGAGCACGCTGAAAACACTTCCCTTATTCACTTCGCTTTGGACGAAGATTTTGCCGCGATGCGTTTCCGTAATCCATTGGGCAATCGAAAGCCCGAGTCCCGTTCCGCCCATTTCGCGGGAACGTCCCTTGTCGACGCGATAGAACCGGTCGAATATTTTCGGCTGGTCTTCGGGGGGTATTCCGATGCCGTTATCCTTAACAATGATCTTGGCCGAACCGTTTTCGCGAACGAGTGACAGCGCGACCGTTCCATGCTCGGGCGTATATTTGATCGCGTTGTCCAACAGATTCAGAACGAGCTGGCGCAGGCGGACTGTGTCTCCGGACACAGAGAGGTCTTCGACGGTTTCCAGTTTTACCTGGATGTGTTTCCGCTCGGCGAGCATTTCCCCGTCTTCGTGAAGTTCTCTGATGATAGGAGCGAGGTCGACCTGTTCGAACGTGATGGTCGATCTTCCGATGTCCCCTTTGGCGAGGAGCAGCAGGTTTTCAATGATCGATGACATGCGCAGGATCTCGTCCAAAGTGCTCGAGAGGATTTGCCTGTATGCTTCATTCGGCTGTTTCGAGCGAAGCGCGAGTTCGAGCTCGCCTCTCATGACCGTGAGCGGAGTCCGCAATTCGTGCGATGCATCGATGGAGAACTGCTTGACCTGGTCGAAGGAGCTTTGCAGGCGGCCGATCATGTCGTTGAACGTGAGGATCAGGCGGCCAATCTCGTCGTCGACGTCGACGGTGACAATACGCTGGTCGAGATTCTGGGCGGTAATATCCCGCGCTGTCTTCGTGATCTTATCGACAGGCTTCAGAGATTTGTTGGCGAGGAACCATCCTCCGAGAACCGAGAGGATCAGCGCTACCGGGACGAGGATGATAAAAATGTAAAAGAGGTTTCCAAGCACCTCCCCGATCTCCGCTTCGGGATAGGCAACGTAGATCTTCGCGAAGGCATTTTGGGTGACGGCAAGCCGCAGCGGCTGACCCTGGGCGTCGTAGATCGTAACGAGTTTTGTCGTGTTGAAGGGGATATCCTCAAAAATAATATCCTCCTTGCCAAGGCTGTACGACTTGTAGAGGATATCGCCGTTTCGGTCGCGGATCTGGATGATCTGCTTCTTCGGGCTCAAGAGGGTGTGCTCATAGATCTGGTTCCAGATCTGATCGAACTCCGTCGAATCGTCCTGGGTTACCTCCACTTCATGAGAGCGCCGCACCTTCTTTTCCTGCTTCTTGGCCGTGGCGCCGGGGGCCAGCCGCTGCCGCTTCAATTTCACTTTTCTCGCTTGCGGCTCGATGAAGTTCTTCAGCCAGACGACTTCGTTGCGGAGGGAGTAATCGAGGCTGGCGAGGAGATTCTCTTTCGTAAAGAAGTAGGATGTCAGGCCAAATCCGAACAGCGTGACCCCGAGAATCAGCGTATACCACGCGGTAAGTTTTAGCCGAATCGAGTGAAGGTAATTCATTTCACGAGGCCTTCATCATATACCCGACCCCGCGCACCGTATGGATCAATTTCTTCTCGAATCCCCCATCGACCTTGTTGCGCAAGTGGTTGATGTAGACATCGATAATATTGGTGCCGGTGTCGAAATTGTAGTTCCAGATATGTTCCGAGATAATTGTCCGGCTGAGCACTTTGTTCGTGTTCCTCATAAAGTATTCGAGAAGCGTGTATTCCTTCGCCGTGAGCTCTATCGTCTTCCCTCCCCGGAGCGCCTTATGCGACACGAGGTCGAGCGTCAGGTTCGCAACGGCGAGTGTCGTGAGCTTTTCAAGCCCTCCTCGGCGGAGCAGAGAGCGGACACGGGCAAGCAATTCTGCGATAGCGAACGGTTTCACAAGATAGTCGTCGGCTCCCGAATCGAGTCCGCGCACTTTGTCTTCAACGGAACCTTTTGCGGTGATCATGAGCACCGGCGTGGCGATGTGTTTTGCGCGAAGATCTTCGAGCATCGTCAGGCCGTCTTTTTTGGGCATCAGAATGTCGAGGATGATGAGATCGTAGGCATTCTTGGTTGCAAGCTCCTCTCCTTTTTCTCCGTCGTAGGCGAGCTCAACGTTAAAGTTGTCCTCCTCCAACCCCTTCTTGATGAACGCCGCTACCTTTTTTTCGTCTTCGACAACCAATATTCTCATCACGAAATCCTCTATGAACAGGGAGCCTTGCATAATAGTAAGACAGTTTGCCGCGATTTGCAAATAGAGATAGTGGCCTAATTTGCTCTTTGAAAGAAAATACCAAAAAGTCATCCTGAGCAAACGAAACGCGTCTGCGCCAGAGGCGCATGAGCCTATGGCGCAGAAGGATTATTCAGCCGTTTGTCGTGGTTCGACTTCGTCCCGCTCTGGCGCGCCGCGAGAGCGGGGCTTCACTCACCAAGCCTTGGGGAGCAAATTAGGACACCACTCAATAGAATGGAGCCGTGATTTCTAAAGCACGAGTCATTGTGAACAAGCGCGAAGAGCGGGATCGCAATGACCGTGTTAAGGAGGCAACGCCCTCCAAATATTCTCTTTGGATTAATTGACCATTTTCTCTATATTTATCCACGAAATTATGAAAATCAACCTTGCCTCGATTCTGCTCTGCTTTGCGTTTGAGAGTTGGTCATGCGGACTTCTCCAGACCGTCGCAGTAAAGTCGACAACCGGCATCCTCGACGAGGGAATGGCTGCGGTGTTCGAAGAATCGGACCTTAAGCTCGCGGAACAGGCGATTGCCTCGGACCTTAAACTTCTCGAAGCACTCCACAAATCCGACCCGGGAAACGATCATCTCCTTATCATGCTAACCCAGGGATATGCGGGGTATTCGCTTGGTTTTGTCGAGGATCAGGACCCCGAACGCGCAAAGATGTTTTACGCACGCGCTCGGGATTATGGACTGGAAGTTCTGCGGAAGAACAAGAAATTCAACGCAGCATTTGATGAGGCACCCGCCGCGTTCGTGCAAAGTCTCGACTCATTTTCCGACGACGACGTGCCGGCTCTTTTCTGGACTGCCAATGCATGGGGTAATCTCATCAATCTGAGCATTGGAGACCCGGAAGTCTTGGGGGATTTGTACAAAGTAAATGCGATGATGGATTTTGTTCTCCGTCATGATGAGAATTTCTTCTACGGCAGCGCGCACCTCTACTTCGGAACGATTCTCGCAACGACTCCGAGAGCATTAGGGGGAAATCCCGAAAAAGCAAAGGAGCACTTTGAAAAATGCCTCGCGATCGGCGGGCAAAAGCTGCTCCTGCCGTTTGTTTATTACGCAAAGAGCTATGCGGTTCAAGTTCAGGACACCGCTCTTTTTCAGTCCCTCCTAAAAACCGTCGACGACGCCTCCATCGATATTCTGCCCGAACAGCGGCTCGTCAATGCCATTGCCAAGGAGAAGGCGCGGGCGCTCCGCGCAAAGATGTCGGATCTTTTTTAATTTCACACGAGTCACAGAGAGAGGGATTTCTCAATGAGAAGAGCTATCTTGTTTTTTGGAATGTGCTTCCTGGCGTCTCATCTTGTTGCTCAGGAGTTTACGATAAAATTCGCTACCCTCGCGCCCGAAGGGAGCACCTGGATCACCGTGATGAAAGAATACGACCAGGCGATTCGCAAGGAGAGCGGGGGACGGCTTGGTTTCAAGATCTATCCGGGAGGAGTCGCGGGTGATGAAAAGGACGTGATCCGCAAGATCCGTCTGGGCCAGTTCCAAAGCGCCGGCATCACGGGCGTCGGCATCGGCGAAATCGCAAAGTCGGCGAGAATTCTCGATGCACCGTTTCTTTTCAAGAATTCCGATGAAGTGGATTACATCCTCCAGCAGTACGACGGAGAATTAAGGAAGGACTTCGAGGCGGGCGGGTACGAGCTCCTCGGCTGGGCCGAAGTAGGGTTTGTCTATGTTTTCACGAATGCCCCGGTGAACAAGGTCAGCGATATGCGGAACGTTAAGATGTGGCAGTGGGAAGGCGACCCAGTCGCCGAGGCAACGTTCAGCGCATTCGGCATCAACCCTATCCAGCTTTCCATCACCGACGTGCTGACATCGCTCCAGACAGGGCTCATCAACGGCATGTATACATCTCCGCTTGCGGGTGTTTCGCTGCAATGGTGCACCGCGACAAAATACATGCTCGATTTTCCCCTGACGAATGCGTCGGGCGCCGTGGTCATTTCGAAACGGGAATTCGATAAGATGCCGCCCGACCTTCAGGGGATCCTCCTCCGGAACGGCAAACTGCTGATGCGCAAACTGACAGAGCAGAGCCGCAAGGATAACATAAAGTCTCTCGAGGTCTTGAAGAAAAACAAAATTATCTTTACGAGACCGGCAGCGAGCGAAGTGAGCCAGTATGAGGAGATCGGGAAGAACGCTCGCCGCCTGATGGTCGGGAAGCTCTTCAGCGCGGACCTTCTCGCCAGGGTAGAAAAATCAGTAGCAGACTTTCGAGCGAAAGAAGGCAAATGAAGTACCTCATTTTTCTTGACCGATGGCTGGCGCGAATCACCGGATGGCTGATTATTTTCCTGCTCTCCGTCATGATTCTCATGGCCTTTGGCCAGGTGGTGTTGAGAAATTTGTTTCACACCGGCATCGAATGGGGGGACGTGCTTCTCCGGCACCTTGTGCTCTGGATCGGTTTCCTCGGGGCCATCATCGCTACAGGCGAAGGGCGTCACCTCAAAATTGAGTTCATTAACAAGCTTGCCGCTGAACGCTATAGAAAAATCCTCTATGTGCTAACCAATCTTTTCGCCGCTGTTGTCTGTTTCTATCTGATGGATGCGGCATTTGCATTTGTCCAGTCCGAGCAGGACTCTGCAAGCACGCTGATCCTCAACCTGCCGACAACCTACTTCATCATTATCATTCCCGTCGGATACGGAATTATTTCCTTCCGATTCTTTGTTCGCGCGCTGATATGGGCGTCGCAGATTGCAGTGGGTGAATGGTACTTTAAGGAGACGCATTGATGCCAGTCATCTACATCGTCCTCCTTCTGGCAATATTTGTCTTCATCGGCGCGCCTCTTTTTACGGTCATCGGAACGATTTCGCTCCTCGGTTTCTCTTCGCAGGGCATCGACACGGCGGCAATTATCGTGGAGATGTACCGCCTGGCGAGCCAGCCGGTGCTGCTGGCGATACCGCTTTTCACCGTCTCCGGTTACTTCCTGGCCGAAAGCAAGGCGCCTAAAAGGATTGTGGCGCTGGCACAGGCGCTGATCGGCTGGATGCCGGGCGGTCTGGCCATTGTCGTACTGGCAAGC
The DNA here is from genome assembly GCA_964384415.1 of uncultured Chitinophagaceae bacterium. GTDB lineage: Bacteria > Bacteroidota > Ignavibacteria > UBA10030 > UBA8401 > JAGVPT01. The sequence continues at coordinate 38,673 of CAYLMV010000013.1, forward strand.
TGTGCGGTGTTCACCGCGTTTACCGGAGGCTCCGGCATCACCATCGTCGCCCTCGGAGGGCTGGTTTTTCCGATTCTCATCGCGGAAAAATACAACGAGAAATTCGTGCTCGGTCTTGTGACCACGTCGGGGAGCCTCGGTCTTCTTTTTCCCCCGAGCCTTCCGATCATCCTGTACGGCACCGTCGCCGAAGTTTCGATCGATCAATTATTCCGTGCCGGGATTGTACCTGGTATTTTGCTGGTGACAGTTCTGGCGATCTACAGCATCCGTCAGGGAGTGGCGGCGAAGATCGAACGGCATCCGTTTGATTTCAGGATATTGTGGGCTGCATTGAAGAATGTCGCGTGGGAGATTCCGCTCCCGTTCTTCATCATCGGGGGAATCTACGGGGGATACTTCACCGCAACGGAAGCGGCAGCCGTGACGGCTTTTTACGTTTTTATCGTAGAAGTCTTCATCTACAAAGATCTGAAACTCACGACGGACGTGCCGCGGGTGATGAAGGAGAGCATGGTTCTTGTCGGGGCTATCCTCATGATCCTGGCGACGGCGATGGGGTTAACGAGCTTCCTCATCGATCAGCAGATACCCCAGCAGCTCTTCGAACTTATTCGCCAGTTCGTCCAAAGCAAGATTCTGTTCCTGATCATCCTGAATGTATTTCTTCTGGCGATCGGAATGATGATGGAAATTTTCTCGGCCATCGTCGTGGTTCCTCTCATCGTCCCCATTGCGAAGCAGTACGGGGTGGACCCGATCCATCTCGGAATCATCTTTCTCGCCAATCTCGAAATCGCGTACCTGATGCCGCCGGTCGGAATGAACCTCTTCATGTCGAGCTTCCGGTTTAAGAAAAGCATCGGCCAGGTTACCGCCGCAACATTTCCGTTTATCCTCGTCCTCCTCGTCGGGCTCTTCATCATCACATACGTGCCTCAACTCAGCCTCTGGCTTGTGAAGTAGCGGCAATGCGCGGCGTATCGGCCGAGTTCAAAAAAAGAAATGTCTGAATTGGGCGATGAAGTGATTGAATCGCGCATGCTCAGGCATACAAGCCTCGACAATGCGATAGTAAAATACCGAGGCAAGGGAATGAGGATGTGATAGAAAGACCGAGCTACGATGAACCGAAGCAAATAGAGGAGATCAACGAGCATCGGTTTTCTGAAAACATCGTTCCTGCGAAAACAATAGAGACGCAAAAGGGAATTGATAAATTCTTCCCCAAAATCGAAAAGAAGGCGATCGATATGTAATGTAGATTGTATCTCCAAGTTCCTGGCGCCTGTTGGGAACGAGATCGTTGGAACAGAGGGGGCACCGCACGACAATCCATTCAAACATCATCTGCCATAGGGGGACTCATGAAATCAAAACTGGAATTTGTTCCGAGCAGTTTAATCGAAAATAGGATTTTCTTGATCCGTGGGCACAAAGTGATGTTAGATTTTCACCTCGCGGAACTGTATGGCGTTGAGGCTAAAATGCTTAAGCGTGCTGTCCGGAGAAACGTGGATCGATTTCCTCAAGATTTTATGTTTGAGTTAACCGATGAAGAGTATGGTATCTTGAGGAGCCAATTTGGCACCTCAAGCTGGGGTGGAAGGCGATATCCTCCTTACGCCTTTACCGAGCAATGCGTAGCTATGTTATCAAGTGTGCTGTACAGCCGGCGTGCTGTTCATGTCAACATCCATATTATGCGTGCTTTTGTAAAACTTCGGGAGATCCTCTCTGCTCATCACGAATTAGCATCCAAACTGAAGCAACTCGAGACAAAAGTTGAGAAACATGACGAAGAGATACAGGCCATCTTTGAGGCGATACGCCAGTTGATGGCGCTGCCTGAGAAACCGAAGCGGCCGATTGGATTCTGAAATTGAGTAATCGGGATTCGGGCGGGATGCTGAACAACCGTCATTGAATCTCGCCCTCCAATCATCTATATTCAAGCGATGTCGAAGCTCACTACAAAATATGTTTGTCAGTCGTGCGGCTACATGTCCCCCCGCTGGACGGGCAAGTGCCCGAACTGCAGCGAGTGGAATACGTTTGTTGAAGAGGCGCCGACGCCTGCGAAGATCGCCCGCAAATCGGGAGGCGTTGCCTCCAAACTGGAACCCGTTGCACTAAAAGATGTCAATGGCCACGAGGATGCGCGGCTCAAAACGGGGATCGCCGAATTTGACCGCGTGCTCGGCGGAGGGATTGTGGCGGGTTCGGTTGTCCTGATCGGCGGCGATCCGGGGATCGGCAAATCGACATTGATGATGCAAGTCGCCTTGAAGCTGAAGGACAAAGTAATCCTGTACGTCACCGGAGAAGAATCTCTCAGACAAATTAAGCTCAGGGCCGAAAGACTGGATTCGAAATCGGACTCGGTTCTTTTGCTTCCTGAAACAAACCTCGAACTGATCGCCGATGTTATCGAACGGGGAAGCCCGGACCTCGTTGTCGTCGACTCGATCCAGACAATGTTCCGCCCCGACCTGGAAAGTTCGCCGGGAAGCGTTGGACAGGTCCGCGAAGCGACGGCTCTCTTGACCCGGATCGCCAAATCGCGGAACATTCCGCTCGTCCTGATCGGACACGTCACCAAAGAAGGAATCCTCGCGGGCCCGAGAGTTATCGAGCACATGGTCGATACGGTGCTTCAATTCGAAGGAGAGCGGCACTACTCGTACCGGATCCTGCGGGCGACGAAGAACCGGTTTGGCTCGACGAACGAGATCGGTATCTTTGAAATGCACGACGACGGAATGCACGAAGTTAAAAATCCCTCCGAGGTATTCCTCTCCGAAAGGACCTATGGAGCTTCCGGAGCGACGATCGTCGCCACGCTGGAGGGGACAAGGCCATTGTTGATTGAAGTGCAAGCGCTCGTGACATCCACCAATTATGGACTGCCGCAGCGGACAGCAACCGGATTCGATTTGCGGAGGCTGCAGATGCTTCTTGCGGTTCTGGAGAAAAGGGTGGGGCTGAATATCGGATCGCAGGATGTTTTTGTGAACGTTGCCGGCGGAATCCGGATTGATGAGCCGGCCGCAGATCTCGGAGTTGCCTCCTCCATTGTCTCATCCCTCCGGGATGTGCCGGTGGATTCGCAGGCGGTGGCAATCGGCGAAATAGGGCTGGGAGGCGAAGTCCGCACCATCGCGCACAGCGAAAAACGGACGCAGGAGGCGGCGAAGCTGGGGTTCAAACGAATTATCGTTCCGAAAAACAACCTCAAACATCTGAAGAATGTGAACGGAATTACCGTGGTCGGTGTTGAATCAATAAGCGAGGCGATGAAGGAATTAGTAGGATAACGCGTACGAAAGTTCATTCTGAAGTAAGAAAAATATCCCGCGGTGCATTTGCTCGGCGGGATTTGTTTATGAAGGAAGCGATCGAACTTTCTCGTAAAAACATCCGGGAAGGCCTCGGCGGACCATTTGCGGCAGTGGTCGTAAGGGAGGACAAGATCATCGCGCGAGGCACGAACCTAGTTACCTCCAGCAATGATCCGACGGCGCATGCGGAAGTTGTGGCCATACGCGAGGCGTGCCGTGTGCTAGGGAGCTTCCAGCTGCCAGGCTGCGAACTTTACACGAGCTGCGAGCCGTGCCCCATGTGTCTTGGCGCGATCTATTGGGCGCGCCCCGATAGAGTCTACTATGCCAATACTCATCTCGATGCCGCGAAAATCGGTTTTGACGATCTGTTCATCTACAAAGAGATAGCGCTGCCTATCTCGGACCGCAAGATCCCGATGGACCAATTCATGCGCGACGAGGCGTTCGTTGCCTTCGAGGAGTGGCAAAAAATGCAGAGTAAGATTCACTACTAATATTGTTTTGGATTGAGGGAATTTTCCAGAGGGAAGAGGGAGGAATTAAGAGGGATGATGTAAAAGGCCCCGCTTAAGAAAAAGCACAAACACCGGTGTAATTCAGATCAAGCAATTTAATAATTTTTTTTGCATGGATATTCTTCTCGCTACCAATAACCGACACAAGGTTGAAGAGATTTCCCATCTCCTCTCCGCCGCGGAATTTACGGTGAAAAGCCTCGACGATTTTCCCGGACTTCCGAAAACAGTGGAAGATCAGCCGACACTAGAAGGGAACGCACTCAAGAAAGCGCGGGAGGCGTTTGCCGCTACGGGCCTGCTTACGCTCGCCGATGACACCGGACTGGAATGTTACTACCTCGAACTCAAACCCGGCGTTCTCTCGGCGCGCTATGCCGGAGAGACCGCTACGTATGCCGACAATAATTCGAAATTGCTCTCAGCATTGAAGGGAGTCCCGCCGCGGCGGCGCAATGCGCGATTTCGAACCGTCATCGCCATTGTGGGGAAGGGGATTGAGAAAGTCGTCGAAGGGAGACTCGAAGGATTGATTGCAGAATCACCTCGCGGGACGAATGGTTTCGGCTATGATCCGCTCTTTGTTCCGGAGGGCTCGTGGAGATCGTACGCAGAGATGAGCATTGAGGAAAAAAATAAAATCAGTCACAGAGCGCTGGCAGTGTCCGGGGGAATCGAAGTGCTGAGAGGATTAAAGTAATAGGCGCTAAGTCGAGCCCGAACAAACGCCGTGCTGCGTCGTTCAAACCCCGCCCGTTACTATCATTCTGAATGAAGCCAGGAATGGAAGTTCGAATAATCCCCCAAGCGAAATAGCGCTACTGATGCTTTCCCGCGATGACATCTAATCCCCCCCCGTTATTCGATCCTGTTCCTGCTCCGTCCAATTCGTAATAGAATCCCGGTCTGCCGCAGAGAGTTTTGCATCGGGGTGCATGGTGAGATATTTTGGTAAAGGCATCTCGCTCTTCGACACTTGCTCGTAGATCTGTCCGAGTTTCAAGACTCGTTTGCTTTTCGTGTAGTTCCCCCACTCTGAGAAGTTGAGGTGTTTCCGGCCCGACTGGACATCGTCAGCAACGAGCCAGGAGACGGGGGAGATCTCGCTGTACCACGGCCAACGGGTTTCGTTCGAATGGCAATCGTAGCACGAAGTCTTGATCAACTTGGCCACGGGGGGCGTTATGCCGGATTGCGCGCCAATAGCCAATGCGGGATCCGCAGTGGGATTTGTCCTATCGGGGCGAATGAATTGAAGCGCGACGAAGAAAACGACGACTGCTATCCCGAACCAGCGAAGATATTTTTTCAACTTTGGTCTCCGAGAAGAATGAGTGGTCTGATGCTATTTTATTGATTCCGCGAATTTCTTTTTGAATTCATCGGGGAAGGCCACCGGCCTCCCGCCCTGAAGGCGGACGAAGAGCCCGGTCTGTTCGGATGAAGCCACGACCGTTCCATTAACAATGAATTCGGCAGAAAGAATCCCTTTGATATTCTCAACACTGCTCGCCCACATGGCGCCTTTCACCTTGTCGAATAATTTCACCGGTTTCCGGTAGTCGATGCATGTGCGCATGACGACGGGCGCAATGCCCCGTTCCATTAGGGTGCTGAGGGGGAGGTAGGTGTCCAAAAGGAGCAAACGCAGATCTTCAAGCCATCGGATGTAAACAATATTGCTGACGTGTCCGGCAAAGTCGATGTCATACGTCTTAGGCTGGAACATTCTTTCTACGTAAAGAGGCTTTTGTTCAGGTTCCGGCATGGAGGATTTCCTCTAGCGATTGTGAATAGGTCCGGTAGTCGCCGTGGGAGAAACAGACAACGATGACCTTTTCCGGAAATTCTTCGGCGGCAAGGAATGAAGCGATTGTTCTCACGGCAATTCCGGAGGCACGCTCTACGGGAAAGCCGTACGCCCCGGTGCTGACCGAAGGGAAGGCGACCGTTTTCAGTCTCTGCCGGGCAGCGAGTGAAAGACTGGAAGTGTAGCATGAAGCAAGGAGATTGTCTTCGCCGGAATTTCCGCCTCTCCAAACCGGGCCGACGGTATGTATGACCCACGATGCCGTCAGATTGTATCCCTTGGTGATCTTGGCGTGTCCGGTGGAACATCCTCCAAGAGTCCGGCACTCTTCGAGCAGTTTTGGTCCCGCGGCCCGGTGAATCGCGCCGTCAACCCCTCCTCCGCCGAGCAGGGATGTGTTTGCGGCATTGACGATCGCATCGACCTCTTGACGGACGATGTCTCCTTCAATGACTGAAATCCGAATGGGGGCGCCGTGTGTTACCATTTTTTGAAGATGAAGAAGACTGCCGCGATGATGAAGCCAAACCCAACGAGGTAATTCCACTTCAGCTCTTCTTTCAGATAGACCACGGAAAAAACGCTGAAGACGACGAGCGTGATTACTTCCTGAATAGTTTTAAGCTGGGCGCCCGAGTACTGGTAAGAACCGATCCTGTTGGCCGGGACCTGGAAACAGTATTCCACGAACGCTATCAGCCAGCTGGCCAGAATAACCTTCCAGAGAGCGACTTCCCTGAACTTCAGATGTCCGTACCATGCGATCGTCATGAAAATATTCGACACCGTCAGCAAACCGATAGTTTTCATACGCTCCTTCCGTGATGAATACACCTGCCCGGCCGTAGCTGCATCTCTGGGCTCTTGAATTCTCGTGTGATGGCAACTCAAGATAATGAGATTGAATTAACTTTGCAAAAACGACCCCGCGGAAAATGTCCTAAGCTTTCAGAACACATCCCGATTCCCGCAATATATCTTTTCTTATCTCTTCTCTCTTTTCTCTTCTCTCTTAACTTCCGTTGACTCTCCTCCATCATTTTCGTATTTTTAAAACACCAGCCAAAAGGAATTTGCTCTCGATGATTGCCAAGCTTGCCCTCGAAAACGGAACAGTCTTCACCGGTGAGAATTTTGGAGCCGAAGGAGAGATTGCCGGTGAAGTGGTTTTTAACACAAGCATGTCCGGGTACCAGGAAATTCTCACAGACCCGTCCTATGCGGGTCAAATCGTCACAATGACCTATCCGCTGATAGGGAATTACGGCGTGAACCCTGACGATGTCGAATCGACGAAGCCGCAGGTCTCGGGGTTCATCGTTCGCGAGTACTTCGATTTTTACAGCAACTGGCGCGCCTCTTCCAGTCTCGGCGACTGGCTAAAGAAGAACCGCATCATCGCGATACAAGGGATCGACACGCGGATGTTGACGAAGATGATCCGTACTCTTGGGGCCCTTCGCGGCGTGTTGTCGACGAAGGATCTTGATGACGCGAGCCTGGTGAAAAGAGCGAAAGGCTCGCCGGAAATGACGGGGCTTGATTTGGCGAAGACGGTCACCTGCAGCTCGCCGTACACATGGACAACGGTCGACCCAACCTCCTATGCTCTTGTTCCTCAAGCTCTTGCACCTCACAACGGCCGGCGATTCAAGGTTGTCGTTTTTGACTATGGTGTGAAGCAGAACATTCTGCGCCGGCTCGTCGCCTATGGATGCGACCTCACGGTCGTTCCGGCTTCATTCACTGCCGAGCAGGTGATGGCGATGAACCCGGACGGGATCTTTCTTTCGAACGGTCCGGGGGATCCCGATGCGGTGAAGTATGCGATCCTGAATTTAAAGAAGTTGATCGGGGTGAAGCCGATGTTCGGAATCTGCCTCGGCCATCAGCTTCTTGCGCTCGCGTTGGGGGGCAAGACATACAAACTGAAATTCGGACACCGCGGGGCCAATCATCCGGTGAAAAATCTTCGGACGAGTGAGATAGAAATCACTTCTCAGAACCACGGCTTCGCCGTCGACTGGAAAACCATGGACGAGTCGAAAGTGGAATTGACCCACATCAACCTCAATGACCAGACCGTAGAGGGATTCGCGCACAAGGAATTGCCCCTCTTCTGCGTACAGTACCATCCGGAAGCTTCCCCGGGCCCGCACGACAGCGACTACCTTTTCGCGAAGTTTATCGGTTTGATGGAAGAAGCGAAGGCGGGATCATCAAAAGAGAAAGCCCTCGAATAAAAGTTCAGACAGCTCCCGGAAGCACGATCGTAAGACCTTCAAAAAAAGAAGCACCGCAAAGACGCAAAGAACGCGAAGAAGAATTGAAAGGAGAGAAAAGTTCTCTTCTTGTCTTGGCGTCCATTGCGCCTTCGCGGTTATCTTTCAGGCATTCATCCCCGATATTGTTCCCCGCCGCGCTACTTCGATAAATCCTTTTTACCTTCCCCGAATATTCTCAGCCATTCATCAATCTGGGTCCGCGAGAGCGCCGTTGCGTCTTTCTCTTCGCCCTGGCCTGCCTCCTCAAACAGAAGGTTGCTGAAGTATTTCGACGTGTGCGTGGTGCAGGCGCAGACTCTTGCATAGTCGAGTATTTCCCTGTCTGATGATACAACGACAAGCAGGGAACGATTCTTTGATTGGTCGATCATCGACTTGATCTTAGCGTCAGCGGAGAGGGGAGCTGAGTAGATGATGTGGACTGGCGAGTGCGAAGGGGCCGGGTGAATTTCGGGGGGACGCGCTCCGTCAAAAACGATTGTGCAGCGGATTTTCTTCCGGTATGTAAGACGCGATGCGAGATATCCAAATTGCTCGCGGGCCTGGCCCCCGTCATGCGCGAGGAGCTTCTTCAGCGATGGTATCGTGTGAATCACGTTGTATCCGTCGATGATGAAATGTGGAAGCATGCTGCCTTTCAAAAATTATGCCGGCTCGATTTCGCTCAGGCGGCGCATATCCACCCGCGTCATGCCATCCTCCGAAGGGATAAACATGTCCCTGAATTTTGCTCCCACGACCACTTCGTCGAATTTGTAGGAAGAACGGCTGTGCACCGTCTGTGAAAAAGTCTCATCGATAGCGGTGAGGAGAATCGAAAACTCCGCATCGGAATTCTCCAGGTCTTGCTGAGAAACGCCGAAGAGAGGACTCTGTTCGTCGATCGGATGAACGATGGTCCAATGAAGCGGAAAGAACGTCACCTTTTGCCGCTCTAGAGAAAGTGAATAAAATTTGCGGACATGCTTTCCGTTGTGCGTCTCATTTCTGCTGAAGGTGAGGGTCGCGTTCACTTCGATCAGCTGGTTCCTACGTTCGTTGACAATCCTGAACATGAAGCCGGTGATTCCCCGATACGGAGCGATGACAGATTTTTCACTGTACTGGATTTGTGCGCTCGGCTTCGAGAATCGTGCAAAGAGAAGCCCGGTTGCGAGTGCGAATCCGAAGAGCCCCGTCAATGCCTCGAACGCCACGATGATGTTCGCTGCATACCCTGACGGACTCATTTTCCCGTAGCCGATGGTGGCCAGGGTCTGGACGCTGAAGAAGAAGGCGTCGAAGAATCGTCCCGAGAGGCTTGTCGCCCCCGAGCCGGGGAGTGCATCCGGACCGCACATGAGATAGGCACACCCGAAGAAAATGTTGACCAGGAAATATGCGATGACCACCATCGAATGGAATTTGACCCATGACATTGAGAGCAATGCGTGGTAGGGGCTAAGCGATCTGAGGAACGATTGCCCGGTACGTTCTACATTGAAGCTCCCGTCTTTGTTGAGAAACCGGGTTCGGGCTTGCTGGGTGACCTTTGAACCTAGCCCAAAATCGCGCGTGTCTTCTGCCGGCTGTGGCGCGGCGTGGATTTTTTTTACGGCCACGGTTGTCCTTTCATCGTTGAATGTAGATCGGTTCCATTTGGGAAGATGAAATTGAAAATCACAACCCAAATCCTATTTATATGTCGCCCCTATCGGGACTATACGAAAATTTAGGTTTTTGCCTGCGGTCCAGAATACCATAGTCCCGGAGGGACGAAATGTTTGTAGCCTGATTAAGATACTTAGTTTTGAAGCTCCGTAGGAGCGAAATGATAAACCTCGTAAGGATATTCCAGGCGAGACAAGCCAATCCGAGAAAAGAATCCCCCTGCCGAAGCTCGACTGACATCGTCGCCCATCGCTACAAACTTCACGCTCCAATCGGAGCTTTGCGGAGTATCAGATCTTGCCTGCGTTCCAGAACACCATAGTCCCGGAGGGACGGAATGTTTGTAGCCTGAACAAGACATCTAATTTTGAAGCTCCGTAGGAGCGAAATGAGATCCTCAAAAAATAAATTCAACCTACCGTAATTCCAGCCTCATCGTCTGTGAACGGTCGCGGTAAAAACCCGCCGATCGAAAGATCTCGGCCAGGGGACTTGCCGTCGGGCGGACGCCGTTGCAAAACTCGAGAATAATTTCGCGCTTGGTGCGATGCGACGAGCGCAGGTACTCGACGAATTGTTTCAACGACTCGCGGAGAATTTCCGGCGCCGGATCGGCCAGAGTGGTAATCCTGGAACCAAAATTTTCAATCCAGAGGATCGGGCAGCCCTTATCGAAAACGAAATGGTTCAGAGGGAGCCGGGAGATGCGGATCCCGCCCGACAAATTTTGTCCCCCCGCATCAATGCCAAGCCCGTACGGATTGGCAGGATCACAGGCATTAACAACAAGCGGCCTTTCATCGTTCGCGTTCGATCCCTCCGACTCAAGGGATCTCAGCAATTCCACTGCCGAAGGTAGAGCGAACTGCATTCCCGAGAGCCCTTCTATAAAATAGCCGCGCCGGATTTCCCCGCGCAACTCCATTTTCTGAAACTCCAGCGCAAGAAGAGGCCACGAGAGAAGATTGTCTTCGCGCTTGGCAATCTCGCGCGCGACGATGCCGTAACGCAGCAGGAGCTGTTCTGCCTGTCTCATCGCTTTCTCGCCGGGTGATGCTTTTTCTCCCAACACGCGGCGTGTGTGGAGAAGCGACCAGCGGCCGTTCCATCCTGGAGTTGTGCGGAGCGCCTTGCGCACCGACGTCATGGCGAACGATCTGAGTGGATTCCTCCTCGGGTTCGTCAGAATCATTCTCTCGGGAGGGAGGGGGGATTCGCCGGCCGTCTTGTAGCGTTTTACTCCAAGGACCTCGTCAACAACGTCGTTGGTGGCGAGCCCGCGCCAGAATAACTCTGCGACCGCCCTGTTCAGCGCCGCGAGAGAAAGAGTCGTTCCGTCGCGGATGTCGGAAAGAAATGATGCACCGTTGCCGCTCAGAAAATCATAGAGGACTTTGCCGGTCGGCGAAAGTCCCTCAAGAGATTTTTCCTTCTCCTCCAGAAAACATGCCCCGTCTCCCCTGAATATCCATTGGGACTTGCCGGCGGTCGTGCCCGCACATACGATTTCACCTTTGGACGACATCGCACGGAGAGATGCCGGATCGTAGTCATGCATGCGTTGAGGCAAGATCTCTGTTTCCCACAATTCTGAACTGAGCGTGTAGCCTTCCAATTGCTCCAGCAAGCCCTGCAGGCCATTTTCGCCCGAGGTCTGAGCCGACGGATGGCGGTGCTGCCAATGTGAGAGGAAGTGGGTAAAATCGCCGATGCTTGACGGCTTGATTTCCTTCCGGAGGATGCTGATCGACGCGTGATGTATCCGATCGAGGTTTGGCCGGTAACACCACTGCGTCGATATCTCGTCCGGAATAAAGTCGCCGTGGACGATGTTCTCTTCTTCGGGGAACGAGCGGAGAATTGCATCGCATTCGCCAATGTCGATGGCGAATCGGGCGGCTATTTTTTCCGCTGTCATCGGCGAATGAGAGTGGAGGGTCCTGGCAATCACGAACCGGAGAGATTCCGAACGCTGCAGCGGGGTGGTCCGGTATTCCAACGGAAGCGCAGAGAGATCTGCGGGACTCACCGTTGCAATGTTCAGGTACACCGGAGCTTCTTCCGAAGCAACGAAGAAGATGTTTCCCCCCATCGACACAGGGATGATCGTTGCACGCTGTTCGAGCTGCTGTTTGAAGCGTGCATCGCGCGTGGAGGAACGGTCTGCGATTTCGGCCTCGGTCAGCTCGCCGATCCGCAAAAGAATTTCAAGCAGCTCTTCGCTTGATCGAGCTCTCCGGGTTTCTGCGACAAACTGGAGCTGCTCTTCGATCCGGGTCACCGCGTCGGGTTTGACAACCGCCTTCACCGAATCGAGGCTTACAACCTGGGAAAGCAGCTCCCGGTTGAGAGCCTGGTACTGGTTCGACGCAGCCCCCTTCGGCTGGTCCCGCTCGTACATGTAGACAGCGATAAAATCGAACAGCACTGTCGATGCGAAAGGAGAGGGGAGTTCTGTCTGCACAGTGTGAATGCCGATCTCGCCCGAGGCGATCTTGTCCATTACATGCTTGAAGTGATCGAAGTCGAGCACGTCATGAAGAGAGTCGCGAATTGTTTCGATGACGATGGGAAAATCGTCGTAGGTGCGGGCGATCTGCAGAAGGTCGCCGGCGCGCAGGCGCTGCAGCCAGAGGGGCGTGCGTTTCCCGAT
>CAYLMV010000014.1:0-41876 GCA_964384415.1 uncultured Chitinophagaceae bacterium
TTCTCATCGAAGACAATGTCCGTTTCTATTCGGCCTACCTTCCGCTCATTTACACTGAAATCATCAAACAATCCCAGCGATTGATCTCGGAAGGGATCAATCTCTCCCACAAATTTTTGAGGATGCGCGCCCGTCCGAAGATCCTTCTCTGCACCACCTATGAAGAGGCGTGGGAATATTACGCACTCTACCAGGATGACATCCTCGGCATTATTTCGGATATCGATTTTTCGCACAATGGAAAGCAGGATGCTCATGCCGGCATCGAATTCGCTCGCAGCGTCAAAGTGAAGCATCCCGATATTCCTATCCTTCTTCAATCGAATGTCCAGCAGAACGAAGAGCGGGCGCGGCTCGCAGGCGCCTCCTTCCTTCTGAAGGATTCGCCTACGTTGCTGGAAGACCTGCGCCAGTTCATGGTTCAGTATTTCAGCTTCGGCGATTTTATTTTTCGCACGCCGGACGGCGTGGAGGTCGGCCGCGCGCACGACTTGCGATCGCTGGAAGAGCAGCTTCGTCTCGTGCCCGAGGAGAGCATCCGGTACCACGGGGAACGGAATCATTTCTCAAACTGGCTGAAAGCCCGCACGGAATTCTGGCTTGCTCACCGCCTGCGCCCGCGGCAAGTCTCCGATTACCCCTCCGTCTCTGCGCTCAGGGCGGACCTGATCGCCTCTCTTCATGATTACCGCCAGATCCGGCAGCGAGGCATGATCACGGATTTTTCCCCCGAGACTTTCGATGCCGCGAGCAGCTTTGCGCGCATCGGCACCGGCTCGCTCGGAGGGAAGGCGCGAGGCCTCGGGTTCGTCAACATTCTCGTCAGCAGTCATGACGTGGAAGACCGCTACGAGGGAGTGAAGATCTTCGTGCCTCCATCGGTCGTGGTGGCGACCGATGTTTTCGACCAGTTTCTTGACGACAACCATCTGCGGAAGTATGCTCTCAGGGCCTCTGACGACACGGAGATTACGCGCAGGTTCCTCGAGGCGAAAAAATTCCCCCCGGAGGTTCTAGAAGAGCTTGGGGGCTTTCTCGATCTCATCCGCGAACCGCTTGCCGTCCGTTCATCGAGCCTTCTCGAGGATTCACAGTATCATCCCTTCGCCGGCGTGTACGAGACGTACATGATTCCGAATAACAACCCGGACAAACGGATGCGTCTCGACGAACTCGTCAGGTCTATCAAACGTGTCTACGCGTCGACGTTCTATCAGGCTGCCAAGGATTATATCCGCGTTACGTCGTACCGGCTGGAAGAGGAGAAGATGGCGGTCATCATCCAAAAAATGATCGGCGCCCCGCATAACGATAAATTCTATCCCGATTTTTCGGGCGTGGGAAAGTCTTATAATTTCTACCCCGCTCCGCCCCAGACTCCGCAGGACGGGATCGTGTCGCTCGCGCTCGGACTGGGAAAAGTCATCGTCGACGGCGGGAACGCGCTGCGGTTTTGTCCGAAGTACCCGCTTCAACTCCAGCAGTTATCCTCCATCGACGATACGCTTCAGAATAATCAGAATGAGTTTTACGCGCTCGTTCTCACCGAACAGGAAAACGCGATCGTTGTAACCCGCGACATGCTTGTGAAGAAATTCGACCTTCAGATCGCCGAAAACGACGGGACGCTGAACAGCATCGGATCGACCTATTCGAGCGAGAACAATGTCATCTCGGACGGCATTTCGCGCAAAGGCACCCGCCTCGTAACTTTTGCGCCTCTTCTGAAAGGGCATGGTTTCCCCCTTCCGGAAATTCTTGAGCTCATTCTCGATATGGGGAGCTGGGGAATGGGAGCTCCGGTCGAAATTGAATTTGCGGTGAATCTCTCCGTGCCGGAAGGAAAGCCGAAGGAGTTTGGCATCCTTCAAATGCGGCCGCTCGTCATCAACCGGGAGATGGAAGAATTGAATGTGGAGGAAGTTGATGCATCGGGTCTGATCTGCCAAAGTCTCCATGTGCTGGGAAATGGAGTGATCAAAGAGATCCGCGATATTGTCGTTGTCGACATCCACCGGTTTGACCGCTCCAAAAGCCGCGATGTTGCCTGGGAGGTAAGCCGGTTCAATGCGAAGCTTGTCTCATCACAAACGCCGTATCTTCTCATCGGAGTCGGACGCTGGGGAACGCTCGATCCGTGGCTTGGAATACCCGTCACGTGGGATCAGATCTCGGGAGCGTCTGCAATTGTCGAGGCGAACATGAAGGACTTCAACGTCACTCCCTCGCAGGGCTCACATTTCTTCCAGAATCTCACGTCGTTCATGGTGGGATATTTCACTGTCAACGATTATGCGAACCAGGGCTTTATCGATTGGGAATGGCTTGGCGCTCAGAAAGCGGCCGAGGAGTTGACGTTCACCCGCCATATCCGCCTTGTGAAGCCGCTCACGGTTAAGATGAACGGTCACAAAAACAAGGGAATTATTCTGAAGCCGGGAGTTTGAAGGAAGGGAAGAGGGAGAAGGGGTGAGGCTGTAAACCCTGCGGAGGTTTAAAACCTCCGCAGGGTTCGTCGGAAGTTTAGAATTTTTTCTGCAGGTCGTCCAGCCGTTTCAGGTTTTCCGTCGCGGTTTGATTTTCGGGGTCGATTTGAATTGCGTGGGTGTAGTACTCGCGCGCCTTCACATACGACTTCATATTCTGGTATGCAATTCCGGCCTGGATATTTGCATCGACGCTCCGATCGTTCAATTCCAACGCTCTCTCGTACTGTTTGATAGCGTCTTCATAAAGCGCCGCGCCGTTGTACGCGATTCCGAGATAAAAATGGATGTCGAAGAAATCGTTGCCGTGCGCCAGCGCCTGCGTCAGCAAATCGATCATCGGTTTGAAGTTTGAGTTCTTGAAGTAATTGATATACAGAAACCGGTAAGCGCTGTAATACAGCGTGTCGGTAGAGACAGCTTTCTGGAAGAAATTGTTGGCCTTGTAGGTGTCTCCAGTCCGGTCGTAGAGCTTGCCGAGCGCAAAGGCGGCCGGCGCATAATCTTCTGCGATGAGCATGGCGTCTTTGTAATGCTCTGCCGCGCCATCGGTATTCCCCTTCTCTTCGGCCGTTGCCCCGTCGATCATATGTCCAAGCACTTCGTTCGGAATTCTCTTCAGGCGTGAGTCGATGAGAACCCGCAGGTCGTCCATGCGATTGGTCAGATCATGGTCGTAGGAAGTCTTCATGACGAGGAAAATCTCCTGTTTTGCCTGGAGATAATTCAACGAGAAGAAGTCGTTCACGGCCTTTAACACCGAGTAGTATGGGAGCGGGAATTGCGCCGTGTCTCTGCTCAGGTTGATCAGGAACTCAGGGGGAAAGAGAGCCATCCCCCTCTTCCAGCGCTCGCCGGTGATGCGAACGAAGGTCTCGTACGATTCGGTGAGGTTGTATTTTTTCAATCGTGCCGAGAGGTCATCGGAAATCGTGCACTGCAATTCCTTGGATGTCGAATCGGAAAAATTAACAGAAGCAAAGGCATTGGCAAGAGCCTCGATCACATACTTGTATTTGTAGTCGATTTTCCCCGCCGGCGATCCCGCGATGATCCAGCGAACGTTGAATTCGTCGAGCGCCTTGTGAAGAGAGTCGAGAGAAAAATGAGAACGCTGGACGGCGGTCTGCGTTTTTTCCGCTAACGGCTTGATGGTCGCGTCAGTCGGGGGAATTCCCGCCGATTGGTTGGCCAGCGAATCGACGACGAACTGAAACTTATCAAGCGCGTCTGTCGTTGCCGCGATCTTCTGTTTGATGTCCGCCGTGCTCTGCATTGTTTTCGCAAGGGCGCCGGAACTCTCGTCGAAATATTTCCCGAACGACTCAAGCCGCTTCGAGCGCGCTTCAGCATAGAGAGGAAAAATCGCCAGCGTCTGATCGCTCAGCAACGCGTTGAAGCTCGCGATGGCATCTTTGTAGCTCCCTCCCTGAGCCGCTTTGTCGCCGGCGGCAAAGTACTTTGTCGCTTTGGAATGGCCCGGCCAGTACTCCTGCGGAACGGCAACATCGACTTTCGCGACCGCATCGTCGATAGGATATTCAAACGCAAAAGGTTTATTCAGCGCGAACCCCTTCTGAAATCCAATCAACACGAACATGCTGTCGCCGTTGGCGAATATATCGCCGGCAAATTCTGGGTGAAGCTTGATGGAATCCTGGGTCAGCGTGAGAGGAGGCAGGTTATCTTTCAGAAAATCTGCGTCGATCTTCCAGCTCCCTTCGTTCTGCATGAGGAAATAGTAATAGGTGCCGCTGTTGACGTTCTCAGATGTGAGGAAGACATCGCTCGCTTTTGTGGAGAGCGTAAGCCTGATGAAGCGCGGTCCCCCCATTTTGAACAAGCCGGATCGCTCCGCGATTTTCAACTTGACTTCCACGGGTGATGGCTGTGCGACAGCGCCAGTCGAGGTAAGAAATAGGGGTAAGAATAGTGCGAGAAGAAAGTATTTCATCGATCTCATTGCAGCGCTTGAAGAACCTGAATGTCCACAACCATGAGTAAAACGAATTGAATATAGGAAACATGGTATCGAGAGTCAATCATTTTAAGCTTTAGGTAGCGGTGCGTTTTGGTAATAGAGTCATTGCGATCCCGCTATTCGAGCGGGATCGCAATAACCTATGACCCAAACAGATCACTACCAGGCTTCAAAGATGACCGGCTTGAATCGGGACGGAATCAAAGACTCTACACACTCACGTTCCGGGTCTCGCCGCTTCACGGCCGAAGCATTTTTTCAGGAAAATCCAGATCGTGTGGAGGGAACGGAAGACTGACAACCCTCCAGCCAGTCGCCCGTTGGCATCCGGGTGCTAATAACCTGTGTGATACCCGGCCTTGACAAAGTGGCGACTTTTCGCCATACTTTGCCGACGCTTACCATTTTGAGTCTACACCGTACCGATAGACGAGGCTACTCCGACCGCAAAAACGTTAAAGTTTCCCCAAGGGGCTTCACATGAAACGTCGAATCGCATCTCTCGCATTACTTCTTCTTTTCGCGGCCTTCTCCAGGACGATCCTGGCACAGGAGCTGTACGTTGAACCGTTGAAGAAGGCGCCGGTTGCCAAGTCTCCCCTCACGACACTGAGACTCTCCCCGGTGGGAGATCTTCTCGCCGTTGCCGGTACCGACAAGGCCGTTCTCGTCATCGAACCGACAGCATTCAAATTGAAGCTCGCGTTAACGGCCCGCAGCCCGAGACTGCAGGGGATCGCCTTCAGCCGCGACGGCAAATACCTGGTTGCCGCCGGGACCGATGGACTTCTTACGCAATGGACCTTGTCCGACGGTATGCTCGTACGTGAGATCACTGCTCACGGTAAAGGGCTTGGCGTCTCTTCGGTCGATATCGCTCCATCGGGCGCAATCGTGAGCTGCGGGGGAGACGGAGATGTAAAAGTGTGGTCGGTGAACTCCGATGAGTTATACGGGACATTTCCAAAAGGTTCTGATGAGAGCGAAGCACTCTGCGTTGCGTTCGACCCGGCGGGCACGCATGTTGCCGCCGCATACAGCGACGGTTCGATCAGAATATTCGATCCCCAGACCTATCTTCTCGTGAGGACGCTTTCCGACCTCAAAGTGAGGGTAAACGTGATCGCGTTCAGTCCGAACGGCAAATATCTTGCCTCGGCTTCTGCAGACTCGACGATCAGAATTTGGGACATGCAGTCGTTCTCGCTGCTGCAGACAATGAGGGGAAAGTCCGCGGCTATCAATTCGCTCGCATTCAACCCCAACAATGTGTGGCTTGTCGCGACATACGGCGCGATATCAATCTGGGACGTTTCGTCCGGAACGCTGAGAAAAACAATCTCAGACAGCAGCAGCGTTTTTACCACTGCCGCGTTTCTTTCCGACTCCTCCTCGCTCGTTGCTGCGACAACGTCGGGAGTCGTCGCATCATTCATGGTGCTCACGCGAAAGCCGGACAAGGAACCGCCCCTCGTTGTTATTCAGAAGCCGGTCTCAAAGGAGGGCGAGGTCTACAAACTGTACGCCTCCGACATTGAAATTTCCGGCATCGCTTCCGATGAAAGCGGCGTTAAAGAAGTAAAGGTGGCCGGCCTGCCTGCTAAACTGACGGATCCGACCGAAGATGAGAAGAAATTGGCTCACGTTAAGGAGCCGTCCAAGAAGTTCTCCGGCATTGCGCCGCTGTTGACCGTAGGAACGAACGATATTCCTATCTCGGCCATGGATGAGAGAGGAAATGTGGCGGTGAAGGATGTTCGGGTTCAGCGTCTAGGGAAGGAAGCCGCGTTGGAAATCCTCAACCCGAAGGAAAATGACGAGACGGATCAATCGTCGATCAACCTTGATTTCAAAACGTGGTTCGACTACACGCGCTACAGCATCACGCTGAACACCGTCGAGGTCGTCAACAAGGAAAACATTCCGCGAAAGCCTCTCGGGATTCTTCAATCGGAAACGCTCCCGCTTTCGTCGGGCTTCAATCAGATCCAGTTCACGGTTTCCGGAAAAGGCGGGGAGAAAATATCGAAGGTCATCAATGTCACCCGGCATGTATTGACGAGCGCGGCCTCCCAGCAGTCGGACAATCCGCAGCGCGCACTGTCAAGCGCTCCGCAGCAATGGGCGGTGGTGATCGGGATTTCGGAATACCAGAATCCAACAATTAAAAATCTCAGCTACGCGGACCGTGACGCCCGCGATTTTGCGGACTTCCTCAAGAGTCCTGCGGGGGGCGGCTTCGATCCGCAGCGGATGAAAGTGCTGCTGAACAAGGATGCAACGCTCCAGAACGTCAAACAGGCGCTCTACAATTTTCTGCGCCAGACGATCGACAAAGACCTCGTTGTGATCTATTTTGCCGGACATGGTTCACCGGAGCCGGCGAACCCAAACAATAATTACCTGCTGACGTACGACACCGATCCTACCTCCCTCGAGACGACGGCATTTCCGATGTGGGATGTCAATACCGCCCTCACCCGGTACATACCGTCGAAACGGGTGATCGTGTTTTCGGATGCATGCCATAGCGGGGGAATTTCCTCCGACCTTGCGACACGCGGTGTCTCGCTTACCGAGACAAACCTCATCAACCAATACCTGAGCGATCTTTCAAAATCGAAAGAGGGAACGATCGTTTTCACGGCAAGCCAGGCCGGAGAAGTCTCCCAGGAACTCGATAAGTTCGGCCACGGTGTGTTCACCTATTTTTTGCTCAAAGGGATGAAGGGGGAAGCCGATATCAATAATGACTACACCGTGACAATAGGGGAGTTGATGGACTACGTCGAACAAAACGTCGAACGTCAAACGAAGGGGAATCAGCATCCTACGCGAAACCAGGGCAACTACGACAAGGATCTGACAATTTCATTGATCCCGCACTGAGCGGAGGCTAATCCCGGGCGTTATACGGGAGGAGCGGTATGTTTGTAGCACGCCGATTCGCTGGGCGATCTGGCCCCGCAGGGGGCGGAATAAAGAAAATCATTTCTAAGGATGAAAGGAAGAGGAGTAATGTCTCTTAAAATAGTAACGCAGAAGTTAATTGTGCTGCTGGTAGCAACGACCGGATTCTTATACGGACAGGATGCAGTCCCGGACGGCAACGTGCAATACAATTGGGCCTTCGTAGCCCGGGCTGGCAGCGCAGGGCATCGCTCGATTGGAATTGTCGCGCGAGATACCGCTTTGAAAAGCGGAGACCAGTTTAAGATGTTCGTGAGTCTTTCGAAGCCCGCGTACGTCTACGTCGTGCATAAGAGCTCGAACAACGCGATCTCGCTTCTCTTCCCGTACGGACCGGAAATGTTTCAGAAAGAGTACGCTGTTGACAAGAATTATTACATCCCGAAGGGACGCGATTGGTTCGTGCTCGACAAGAATACCGGCCCGGAAACTTTCTACGTCCTTGCCTCGAGCGAGCGGCTGACGGCCCTCGAGAACCTCCTTGTCGAATACGCTCAAGCGGACTCCGTCAAGAAGACCGACGTTGCTTCGCGCGTGATGAACGAGATCAAAGAAACGAAGAAACGCTTCCGGACATTTGTGACCCTTGCCGAACGCCCCATCAGCATCGCGGGAAACGTGCGCGGAGAGACATCGAAAGCGGTCGATCCGGACCGCATCGACATCGCGACCCTGGCAACCGAAATATCTGCCAACAATTTTTTCAGCAAAACGATAACCATTGACCACAAGTAAGACGCGACGGGCCCTGAGCGCCGGGCTCCTGATCGTTGCGTCGTTTTGTCTCGCGCGCTTTCTCTTCTGGGTTTTTCCCAACGTTTTCGAATCGTGGGACCGCCAGACGGTGGACAGGCTCTTCATTCTGCGTGCCGAGCTCAAGCCCCCCGCGTACGATTCATCCATCCTCCATGTCGATATTGCGAATTCGAGCATCAAATCGCTCGGGTACTACTTTCCCCGGCGGTACTACGGCGATGCAATCAACGTTCTGAACAGGATGAACTGTTCGGCGATCGCGTTCGACATCATTTTCGCCCAGCGCATTCAAGCGATCGACGACAGTCTGCTCATCGGCGCGACCAGGAAGGCCGGGTGCGTCTATTTTCCGGTTGCCTTCAGCCTGCGCGATACGGCGCTGAACGCCACGTCCGAATCGCCGGATGTCGTCCGATACCTCGATTCGACTTCGTGGCAGCTGGACGCACGGAACGTCGGAGACTTTTACAGAGTAGGGGCCACCCTCCTCACATGGCATGAGTTGGCAGAGGCCGCTCGCGGCGTCGGATTCATCAGCGTGCAATCCGATCCCGACGGCGTTTTTCGAAGGGTCCCTCTGTTGATCCGGTACGGCGAAAAATTTTATCCCAGCATGGCGATGCGCCTGGTCTGCGATCATCTTAAGGTTACGCCGGATCGAATGACCGTTGTCGGAGGAACATCGATCACGCTCCGCAAAGCAACGATGAAGGATGGCACGCAACGCGATATCGTCATTCCGATCGATGCGCACGGGAATATGCTTATTAACTGGATCGGGGATTGGTCGGCGATGAGACATCTGAGCTTCGCCCAGGTGCTCAGCATCGGCGATGATCAGGACGAGATTGAGGCGTTCGGCGAACGGTACGGCGGCTCGATCGCTCTTATCGGAGACGTCTCCACAGGCGTCTCGGATATCGGCCCGATGCCGTTCGAAGAAAACCTTCCCCTCGTCGGCCTTCATGCGAGCACGATCAATACAATCCTCACAGGAAATTTCCTGCGCGAGCTCCCTGCGGGCGAGATGTTTCTTGCCGAGCTTGTCTTTGCGGGTCTGTTCGTTCTGCTTTCGGGAAAGTTACGGTCTCTGAAGTTTGCTATTACCGCTTTCGGGCTTATTCTCGCGTACGTTATCGGGGCCGCGGCGCTCTTTGTCTACAGTAACCTCGTTGTTGCGTTGATACGACCCGTCATGAGCGGCGGAATTTCTGTGATGGCCGTCGTCGTCTACTGGTATATTACCGAGGAGCGCGAGAAACAGAAACTGCGGTCAAAGTTCGAACAGTATTTTCCTCCGGCCGTCGTTCGTCAAATGGTCGACAACCCGGACGCCCTGTCGACGACGCCGAAGAAGCAGGAAATTACGATCATGTTCAGCGACATTAAAAGTTTCACGACATACTCATCCACGATGACGCCTGAAGAAATCAGCCAAACGCTCAACGAATATTTCGAGGCGATGACGGATATTGTCTTCCGCTATGGCGGGACGGTCGACAAGTTTATCGGAGACGGACTGATGGTATTCTACGGCGCGCCCGAGCCGCAGCCCGATCATGCCGTGCGTTGTGTGAAAGCCGCTATTGAGATGCAGCGAAAATGCCGCGAGCTTCGGGCGCGCTGGGAACCGGTGGGCAGGCTGCCCCTCCGCATACGGATCGGAATCAACACGGGAGAGGTCGTTGTGGGCGATCTCGGATCGGTGCGAAGAATGGAATACACGGTCCTTGGATCGGACGTGAACCTTGCACAGCGCCTCGAATCAAATGCACCGGTTGAAGGAATTATGATTTCTGCGTCGACGTACCGCTATGTCAAAGACGTTGTTCCCATCCGGCCGCTCGATCCGATAAAAGTAAAGGGACTTGAAACGCCGGTGCAGGTGTATGAAGTTTTGGTGGATAGCCAGGCTTGATTGAAAGATCAACCGCGAAGCCGCTAAGAACGCAAAGAACTGTCTTGAAGCAGGAAGTAAAAGCTGCTTCATCTTTGCGCCTTCGCGGTATTCTTTTTTAACCGCCTCTTAGAAGTAGAGACCGTACCACACAGCCTTAGGACTGACCCGCACGGCCGGCATTGGCAGATGGATATAGTTCAAAACCTGCCATAACGTTTTTAGAAATTGTGAATCACCAGGGAGTTTCCGCAAGTCACAATCGAGCGCGACAAATGTCTCGTGGTACGGTTTAGCCGTATTCAAGCCCCGCACAGTATATCCGACTGCAACGCCGATAAGGGAAGGCCAGTATTCCTGAAGCCGCAACGGCAGTACGTCGTGAACGGTGATCCCCATCCAAAATTTCTGGCCCTCGTGATCCTCAAGGAACCCAGGCATCTTCTGAGCATCCATCACAACATTATTGTGCGATATCGCATATGAAGCCTTCGGCGTGAAACTTTTTAACCAGGGCACATAATACTGAGCGGCCGGATAGATCGCGCCGAGAGTGTTGGCCGCTTCGTCGACACGATCGAACCCGAGATAGGAAATGTGTCCGTCCTCAATTTTCATATAGGTCAAGAACAGCAACGAAGCTGCCGAGCCGTAGAGCGCCGCATCTCTCTCGTCAAACCCCGCCCACGACAACCCTTTTGCGGAAAGAGAACTTCCCACAAAACTGCCATAGAAGTGGAGCAGCTTATCTTGATTCTGAGCGTAGGTAAAATTCTCACGAAACCGGAATGAGGAGTAATATTCCGGCCACAGAGGCGTGTAGCGGGCGAAGTGAACAGTGAGTCCGCTCGCCAGGACGATGCCGCCGAAGATAGAGATACGCGACACATCCACACGAGAAGTATCCGCACGAAAGGGACTGCTTTCGCCTATTTGCGCATTTGCGATGGAAGAGGAACAAACCGCGATGCACAGGATTCCCATAACCGGGCGCTTCAATCCCTTAATGAAAGTAGAAAAGAAAGACCTTTGGGATTGATATCTCATCGTCATGTGAGTGAGAAATGGAGTTATCCGAAGGAAGCGGGCGGTATGCCTCTGATCCAACATCAGGGGTTCCATCTTGGCGCTCTGGTGGTCTGGTTTGCTAAAAGACTCAAAAGCGGGAGAATGGAACCATGTCCGGAGATAGTCTCGCGACAATTCTCAACAACCCTTTGATAATATTGATAGATAGTGTATATTTATGCGGGTAATGCGCCAATCCGAAAACCGGACCTAAGTGACGGTCAATTAGGAGCCTGTGTGCTGCTTTGTTGCATGTATCATCACGTGAATGCAGACAAGTATTCGAATACGCCCGCGATACTTGAAGATCATCTCAAGTACATTAGTCGACATTTCAATATCGTACTCCCCCCCGATGTATTATCGGAAGATCGTCCAAACGTCTGTATAGTCTTCGACGACGCCAGCTACAGTTTTTACCGTTATGTCCTCCCGTTCATCCGGGAAACCGGTGTTCGGGCCCTTCTCTCAGTCTCCCCTAAATTCATTGTCGATTCGAGCGACCATGTCGATGAGCAGACGCGCCTTGGGGTGCCCGCTGACGAGATGATGCTGGGGGATCTGTACACGAAGGCGGTTCCGTTTTGCACCTGGAGTGAGCTCTCGGAGATCTGCGCAAGCGGGCGGGTAAGAATTGCCTCTCATTCATATTCACACAGCAACCTCCTGAAGAGTTCGGAGGTAGAGAATGAGCTTCTGTCCTCAAAAGAGATTCTCGAAAGAAGATTAGGCCAGGAAGTGGACACGTTTGTCTACCCCTATGGCCAATTTAATGCTTCGATCCTCAAACGTGTCCAGAAATATTATCGCTCAAGTTTTGCGGTAGGGGCGGGCGATAACAAAACATGGAATGGAGTAGGGGGAGTCTTGTTCAGGATCCCGGCGGACAATTTGAGCGATCCCGTCTCCATCCTAAGCTCGGCGAATTTAACTAAATACAAATACTTGCGATTCCGCCTCCAGGCGAAGAAATGGTACATGGATCATAAGCGGTCAATGTAGGCTCCTTCGAACATTCCGATAGTTTGTGAAAATTCTCCTTGTCCACAATTTTTACGGATCGACAGCACCGAGTGGGGAGAACACTGCATTTCTTGCCGAATCCGGTCTTTTGAAAAGCCATGGTCACTCCGTTCTCGAGTTTACGCGCAGCAGCGATGAGATTCTCGGAGAGGGACCCGCTGGATTGTTCAAAGGTGCTATCAGTTCAGTGTGGAACCCATTCAGTTTGCGTGGTCTGCGGGAGAGAATAAGGGAAACAAAGCCCGATGTTGTTCATATACACAACACCTTCCCGCTCCTTTCTCCATCGGTCTTCTACGCTTCCCGGGAACAAAAAATTCCAACAGTAATGACCATGCATAATTACCGGATTGGCTGCAGCGCAGCGACGGCTCTCCGGAACGATCAACCGTGCATGCTGTGTCTTGACAAAAAGAGCGTGCTTCCTGCGCTGCGGTACGGATGCTACCGGGAGAGCAGGCTCGCAACGTTTCCCGTTTCAATGATGATCGCCCTCCACAACGCAAAGAAGACATGGAGCAGCAATGTCGACGCTTTCATAACGCTCACCGAATTTCAGCGTGAGAAAATGGCTCGCTTCGGGGTACCGGCCGGCTCGCTTCACGTGAAGCCGCATTTTTTGCAGGATCCCCCTCAGCCTGTGCCTTGGAAGGCCCGTGAAGAAAAAGCTGTTTTTGTTGGAAGGTTATACGCGGCAAAGGGAGTACATATTCTCCTGCAAGCGTGGACGGAGTGGGGAAGAAATGCTCCGCGGCTCGAAATTATGGGCGATGGTCCGATGAGGGAAGAGCTTGTCCGGACTGTGGAAGAGAGCGGCATGACGTCTTCAGTTTCTTTCACCGGAAATATCAGCCGGCAGGAAGCGATGAAGCGCCTTTCCATGGCGAAACTTCTTATCGTGCCTTCGCTTTGTTACGAGGGATTCCCGATGGTGGTTCAGGAAGCGTTTGCGCTCGGGGTTCCCATTGCCGCCTCGAACATCGGATCGTTGCCGTTCCTCGTCAGCGAAAAAATAAACGGGACGCTTTTTGCGCCGGGCAGCGCAAGTGAAATCCAAGATGCCGTACGGCGTTCGATGTCCGACGACAAGAATTTATCGGTATTGGGGGCCGGTGCACGGCGCGAATTCGATGCGAAGTTCACCGCAGAGAAGAACCATGATTTGTTGATGGATATTTATAGAGCGGCCGCCCATCATCGCAGCGAGAGGAAGGGGTAAAAAACGGTGGAATTCCGGCGGGAAAAGATCTGGAATGTCGAAGTTCAGAATGGAAAGCCGACAGACTTCCTCGAAGCCATCGATGCGGGAATTTCGAATGGATTGATTGCGCAGACACTTTTCTGCGCAAATCCGCACTCGCTCGCCGTAGCCCGGCGAGATCAGAATTTTCTGGCGGCGCTGCGCAGCGCTGATTACCTGATTCCGGATGGAATAGGCATCGTGCTGGCATCGAAACTGCTGGGCGGAAACATCGATCAAAGAATCACCGGCTCGGATGTCATGAAGGCAATTGCTCAGCGATGGAATAATCAGACCGGGAAATCGTTCTTTTTTCTCGGCTCCACGAATGAAGTTCTCGGGAAGATACGAACGCGAATGGGCCGGGAATACCCGCACGTTGCAGTAAGCGGCGTTTACTCTCCCCCCTTCTCAGAGAGAATTTCCGATGATGAAAACCATCGGATGATTGCAGCGATCAACCAGGCGTCTCCGACAGCCCTGTGGGTTGGGATGACGGCGCCCAAGCAAGAGAAGTGGGTGCGCGAACACCGCAGGGAGCTCCATGTACCGTTCATCGCCGCGGTCGGCGCGGCCTTCGACTATTTCGCCGGATCGAAACAGCAGGCCTCGAAGCAGCTGCAGAACGCCGGCCTTGAATGGCTCCCCCGGCTGATGCGGGAACCTCGCAGAATGTGGCGCCGGAATTTTGTATCAACACCCCTGTTTCTGTACTTTGTACTTCGCCAGCGGCTCGGCCTTTTGCCGACCGAGTCTCACTGAACGTTGATCACTTTGTAACGGCATGTTAAGATCGAAAAGAATATTTAAGCTGGGGCTGATGCTTGCCGACGGGGTAACGCTTTTCGGGATATTCTTCATCCTCAGCTTGCTCCGGACCGATGTCGATTTTGTCACCGAATACTGGTATCGGGCAATCCTGCCGGTCATTGTCACATGGCTCGTTCTCGACGCGATAGCGGCATACAGCCCCGATACCGACATGCGGAGCGTACAGTTCACGAGCCAGTATATTCTCGCGATGATCATCATCGTTGTTCTAACGATCTTTGTGGTCTACGTATTCAGTTACAAACCGTCGCTGCAGTTCAGCCGCAGCGTCCTGCCGACGACATATCTCTCATTCCTCATCATCTCTCTTTCGTTTCGGAGGACGATCAACTCGAAGCTGGCCGGAGAGAGAAGAAAGAGGTTCTATCTTGTTCTCGGAACGGATGAGACGGCCCAGGAATTGTACCGCACATATGCTGAAACCCCGAAGGATCAATACATGCGTTTCGCAGACCTCAGCGGGAAAAAAACCGGGATCCCCATCGGCGGCGAGGGATCGCCCGCGATTGAGGGAGACGTTCTGAACAAGCTGCGTACGATGGATGAAACATGCGACGGCATCATTTTGACCGAGGATCGATCATCGCTCAGCGATGCGGTGTTCAGACAACTGGTAACGCTCCATTTTCATAACGTCCCTCTTATTCCGAGCAAATTGTTCTTCGAGGAAAATTTTCACAAGGTGCCGCTCTTTATCCTGAGCCGTTGGTGGCTGTTCGAAGGAGACCTACTTCTTGTGCGTAACCCCTGGTACACAAGACTGAAATGGCTGATCGACATATCGGTTGCTTCGCTTTTTCTCATCCTTTTCCTGCCTTTGATGATTATTATTGGAATTCTTGTCAGGCTGGAGAGCAGGGGCCCGATTATTTTCCGACAGACACGGATTGGGTGGAATGAACAGCCGTTCACTATATACAAGTTTCGGACGATGTACCAAGGTGCCGATAAAGGCGATAGATATGTCAGAGGAAATGACCCGAGAGTTACCCGTATCGGTAAAATCTTGCGCTTAACAAGGCTGGATGAATTGCCCCAGTTCTGGAACGTCTTAAAGGGAGAGATGAGCATCATCGGACCCAGGGCGGAGTGGTTCGAAGTCGCGCGTGAATATGAGCAGAAAATTGAGTACTATCACTTCCGACATCTTGTCAAACCGGGCATCACAGGATGGGCCCAGGTGAATTATTCGTACGGCGAGAACGTCGACGACACGATTCATAAACTGCAGTACGATCTCTATTACATTTCGCACTATTCGCCGTTACTCGACATCGATATCATGCTGAAGACAGTTCATATCATGCTCTTCGGCAAGGGACGCTGAGGTATGCCGGCATCCGGGATTTCCACCTGTCCTGTGGAGAATTTGGCAACATACGCTATGCTCTATGGCAACCAAGTCCAAAAGTAATCATTCAGCGAATTTGCAGCCGACTCTCGAACTGAGTCTCCGCGACTATATCGAGATCATCGAACGCTGGAAGTTTGTGATCATCGGGATCACGGCGGCCATTTTCATCGGGACCGTTCTCTACACGTACCTTGGCGAATTCATTTACGAAGGAAGCGCCATCGTGCAGGTCAGCAGCAAGGCAAAGAGCGACATGACGATCGGCTCCCTCGATCTGTCGAACCTCGGCGGCTCAACGCGGAACCTGATGAAAGAAATCGGCATCCTGAAATCGCGCGTTATCGCCGAAGACGTTCTCGCCCAGCTGAAGAAAAATCCGGTCGCCACTCTTGGAGGCACGGATACGCTCGAGGTTTTGCTCCGTCAGGATGATGAACCCTCTTTCGGCCCCTACGTAAACAACGAGGTCATCATCGATCGGCTGGAAGGGGCTGTGACTTTCGATCCGGACAAAGCGTCGGACGTCATCTTCATCAGTGCCCTCAGCACCGATCCGAAAGAGGCGTCCATTATCGCAAACGCCTACGCCGAGGCCTACTACGAGAACAACCTCAACAACAGCCGAAAGCAGCTTCGCTCCACACGCGAATTTCTCGAGCGCACTCTCCAGACAAAAAAGGCGGCGCTCGATACCGTGGAAGAATCGCTGCGCAGGTACATCGAACAGAACGGATCAATCGACGAGGAAGGCCAGAATGTTGTTCGAACGATTTCGAGCATGGAAGCCCAACGCGACGAAACGGACATTGAGATTGAAACCCTGAGAAGTACTATCCAGACCTATGAGAAACGTCTTGCTGAGGTCAAGGCAACGTTGCCGAAGAGCCAGGAAGAAGAAATTGATGCAGACAGCAAACGCATCATGGATATGGTGACAAGCATCGAGGTCACAAAAATTCTCGAGCAGATCTCCTCACTGGAACAGGAACGCGAGTCCATCAAAGAACAAAATGCCGGAACATCAGACACGATGTTGGTGAGCAGGAGAATTGGCGAGCTCGACGGGCAGATCGCAGGCCTTCGAAAGAACATCAACGATCGGATGGGGATTGCTGCCACCAAGCAAAAAAGAAACGCAGAAAACGAGGACCTCGCACGGGATTTGAACAACAAGCTTATCGATGCCCGCATGAAATATCAATCCCTTGAAGTCCGGCGCAAGGCGCTGCTCGGCAGCATTGAACAGAACGAAGCGCGGTTCCAGGAAATCCCCAAGATCAATATTGAGTACGCACGCCTGCAGCGTACCAAGATGACGCTCGAAAAAGTGTACGTCGCCGTAGAAGAAAAGTATCAATCGGCGCTGATCGCGGAACAATCGGAGTTTGGATACGTCGACATCCTTCAGCGTGCCATACCGCCCGTATCACATTTGTATCCCAACATCCCCAAGAACCTCGGCTTTGGATTCTTCATCGGCCTTGTATTGGGTGTCAGTTCAGCATTTTTCATCAACTACTTCGATGATCGTATCCATAAACCGGAAGACATCAAACGGCGGGGACTGAGCGTGTTGACGGTTATTCCAATGATGGATGCGAAGACGTTGAACCTCGTGACCCGAATGGACCCGGTAAACGGGACGGTGAACGGAGAGCGAGGCACGATCCGGAGGGTGGTCGGGCAAGAAGAAGCGGAGGAGGAAGGGCCGGTGATCGATCCGCATTTGATCACCGCCATCAACCCGTACTCGAGAATTGCGGATTCCTACCGGCGTTTGCGCACAAGTGTTCAGTACTGGAAGAAAGATTCGACGATCAAAAGCATCCTGGTGGCAAGCGGTGCGCCCCAGGAAGGAAAATCGCTGACGGCGGCAAACCTTGCAGTCGTGTTTGCCCACACGCGAAAGAAAGTCTTGCTGGTGGATGTCGATTTACGCCGCCCCACGGTCCACGAGCTGTTTAACCTGCAGCTCGAGCCCGGTCTCACGGAAGTTCTCTTCGGCGAAGTTGACCTCAAGGCGGCGATACGACACACGTTCATTGAAAATCTGGACATTCTTCCCTGCGGAGCGATCCCGTTGAACCCGACCGAATTGATCGGCTCGGTAACGATGAAGAACCTGAAGGGCGAGCTGGACGCGATGTACGACATCATAGTGTACGATTCGCCGCCGATCCTCCTCTTCACCGATTCCGAGCTTCTGGTGGCGCTTGTGGACGCCGTGGTGTTTGTGGTGAAGACGAACTCAACAACGTTCGACAGCCTCGATCATTCGGTCGACATCATCGAGGGAATCCGCCTTAACCTTGCAGGCGTCGTTGTCAATCAGTACGAGTTGAACCGTTTGCACCGCGGCTACTATCATCTGCACGGCGAATATTATTACCAGCAGAAATATGCGCCGAAGGAAAAAACATAATCCGGATATCACTCTCCCTATGAAGAACATACCGTTCGTCTTCCTTTTCACCATTCTCGCCGTGAGCCAGGCTGCCGCTCAGGTTTCGACCGAGACGGAGCTCGGCGCATCCAAGCAATCCAGCTTTAGCCGACCGGGATACTACTTCTATGCCAAGCCGTTCGAAGTGACAATGACGGTGAACCTGTGGGGGGAAGTGCCGCAACAGGGGGTGTACGTCCTCCCGACAAACACCGACATCATCCAGCTTATTTCATTCGCCGGCGGGCCGAAGGAGAGGTCAAATCTTGAAGACGTGTTGCTCTATCGCACCTCGCCTAAGAAAGACCAAAAAGCTCGGATCATGATGAAGATCAACCTTCGTGATATTCTGGAAGGACGGTCGCCCACCATTCCGCTGTCACCCGGCGACATGATCGTCGTTAAAACGAATCCCGAAGGGATGTCTTTACAGGAGGTTCTCACCATCGTAAGTACCGTGTCAACCCTCGCAGTGCTTGGCGTTACGATCTACAACATAAAGAAATAGTCGCGGAGGGTCTTGAAAGACTGCATGTCGGTTGCTCAGGTGTTCGCTGCTACGGCTGACGCAAAACGGAAATCCCACCGCGCATTTTTATAAACCGACTCCTTGTGATACCGCCAGGTAAATACGTCGCCGGCGTAACGAAGGATGCTTGATTCCGGCGGCTTCAGACAATCACGCTCCGGCAGGACGTTGCCTGGAGATTATCCGGGAGCTCTCCCCACCAAACGATTCTGTCAGTATTGTATTCTCTTCACATTTGATTTCGCGTCTCCGGGTATGCTGAGAAGATCTCTATGATGTCCGCAAAAGAATTTTGCCGTCATGCTCGCCGTGTTGCGGAATCAGCGTACCCCGAACGGAGAGTGGAGAAAAGGTGATGGAGATTGCACCATCGGCGCGGGATATGCAGACAACGAGCCGGCAGTTTTACAGTACTTCCGAGATTTATCTTGCGATGCTCGGCGCGCGGCAGGAATCGGAGTATGATTTCATCCTCGGCGCCATTCGATCCTACAGTGCAGGAGGCGCGGTTCTGGATTACGGGTGCGGAATCGGCTTGATGAGCATGCTCTTGGCAAAGAATGGATTTACCGTTACCGGCGTTGATATCTCTGAACAGTTTATTGAATCTGCAAAGAGCAGATTTGGAAAACACCCTTCGATGACATTTGAAGTTATTGACGGACTTCCGTTGCGATTTCCCGAGGGAGCTTTTGATGTCGTTGCATCAAGCGACGTATTGGAGCATTGCACCGGTATCGATGATATTCTCCGCGAGTTCAAACGCCTCCTCAGGCCTGGCGGCTTGCTTGTGATCGAGACGCCGAATATGTTGAGCCCTTTAGCCCGACTCAAGCTTATTGGAGAAAAACTTGCCGGGCGAAGGAAAACGTTCCATCGATACGGCACACCGGGCTTCTTATTCCAGAGCATTTTTTATCTGACAAGGAAACTGATCCTGCGAAGACAGGAATTTATTTACACGAATCCGAAGTATGTTGATTTTTCCGAGGCAGATGAAGATGTCTCGTATCTCAGCAACCCTTTGGATTATCTCTTTTTCTTGAGGGATGAAGGATTTGAGGTGCTGGAGCTATCACGAAACAAGGGCTTTGTCCGGGAACTGGTCAGCAAGTACGCGCCGTCGATCGCCGGCGGCGTCATGATTGTTGCGCGGAAGAACTCCCCACGCATCTGAATACGAGCGAATCCTATGATGCAAAGCGAAATTGTTCTCAAGCCGACGAAAGGACTTTCCGCGCTCCGCCTGGCTGAAATCTGGGAATTCCGTGAATTATTCTATTTTCTCGTCTGGCGTGACATCAAAATTCGATACAAGCAGACATTTCTCGGAGCGACATGGGCATTAATACGTCCGCTCATGGGGATGATCGTGTTTACGATCCTGTTCAACAAGCTCGTGGGATTCTCGGTCACGGGGGTTCCGTATCTCCTTTTCACATTCTGCGGCGTCGTCGCCTGGAATTTTTTTTCTGAAGGGGTTATGGGCGCCAGCCAGAGCCTCCTTATGAACGCCAACCTGATTTCAAAGGTCTACTTTCCCCGGGTGATAATTCCAGCGGCCGCTATTCTGGCCGGCCTCGTTGATTTTGCGATTGCCTTCTCTCTGGCGATAGTGTTGATGATCTATTTTCAGTTTGTACCAACTCTCACGATAGTGCTCTTGCCGGCGTTCATTTTCCTGACAATTCTTACATCACTTGGTATTGGATTCTGGTTTTCCTCGATCTCCGTCCAGTACCGCGATGTCGCTCACGCGCTTCCGTTTATCGTGCAGGTCCTTTTTTGGATTACGCCGGTCGGATATGCCGCCAGCAAGATACCGGAAGACTACAGAGTTGTGTACTGGCTCAACCCGATCGTCTGTGTGATCGAGGGATTTCGTTGGTCGATGCTTCACTGTGGAAGTTTGCCCTGGCACCTTGTGTTGCTGTCAAGTTTGGTTGCCTTTGCGCTGTTTATTACGGGTCTGATGAATTTCCTCCGGATGGAACGCAGATTCGCGGACCTCATCTAAGGCGCTTCGTATGCCTCCTATCATATCGGTCGATCACCTCTCAAAACAATACCGCATCGGAGCGCTGAAGCGGCATAACTCATTCCGCGATGTCTTCGACGAAAAACTCGATTATCTTCTCAGAAGATCCGGCGCACGGTCAAGAGCGGCCGAGAATTTTATCTGGGCGTTGGACGATGTATCGTTTGAGGTGCAGGAAGGAGATGTGCTCGGCATCGTCGGCCGCAACGGGGCCGGAAAGAGCACGCTCCTCAAGATCCTCTCTCGCATTACCGAGCCGACGAAAGGCTCTGTGCGAATGCGCGGGAGAGTTGCGTCGTTGTTGGAAGTCGGAACAGGGTTCAGCGGGGAGCTTTCGGGCAGAGAGAATATCTTCCTGAACGGCGCAATCCTGGGTATGAAGAAATCGGAAATTACGAGAAAATTCGACGAAATTGTTGCCTTTGCGGAGATCGAAAAATTTATCGATACGCCGGTGAAACGGTATTCCTCGGGAATGTATATGCGTTTGGCGTTCGCCGTTGCTGCACACCTGGAGCCCGAAATTCTTATCGTGGACGAAGTGCTGGCGGTGGGCGATGCGCAGTTTCAGAAGAAGTGTTTGGGAAAAATGGAGGATGTCGGCAAAGAGGGGAGAACCATTCTTTTCGTCAGCCACAACATGGCAGCAGTTTCTTCGATCTGCAACAAAGGCATCATTCTCTCGGAGGGAAAAATCGTTTTCAGCGGAACGTCGCAGGACGCGATCAACTCCTACCTGATCGCCGGAACGGATTCCCTGTACGAACGGAGACATCCGCTGAAGGATAACCTTCCCGCCATTCTGCGATCATGGTTCGAGAATGAAGCCGGAGAGAAGAGAACTCAGTTCTATAGCGGCGAACCCCTCTATCTCATGATCGAGGCCGAAAATCCTGACAGCGTGCCGATCGAAGTGTTCTTGTCCTTCTGGGATAATCTTCGCCGCCCCCTGTGGAATTTTACCCACGCGATGCATGACATCCAACCGCTTCCAAACGACAAAAGAATTAAGATCAGGATCGGATTTTATCCTCCCAAGCTGACCGTCTCCGAGCTGTTGGTCGATATAGCTATCGGCCCCAAAGCCGGTGCATATTATGACCATATTGTCAACGCGATAAAATGCAGCATCGTGGAAAACAAAACAGAGACGTATCTTCCCCGATATCCCGAATGGCCAATTTTCTGCGAGGCCCGATTGACCAGTACTCCAATGACCGAGTCGCACGAATAACCTATGCTTAAAGAAATTGCCAAAGAAATCTCTCCCCCCTTTCTTTATGCAATCCTGAAAAAAAAATTCAGGCGGGACGAGAGACCTTACAATCCTGCCTGGCATACAATCCAAGGCGGCATTCTAAAAGGAAGAGAATTATTCCTCGATCCCAAAGACGGGCTCTGGCAAAAAGAAATGCTTGAGGGGAAATACGACAGTTACATTTTTGATTATTTGCGCCCGCTAAACCTGGAGGGGAAAACGATCTTTGATATCGGCTCACACATCGGGTATCACGCGATGCATTTTGCATCGCTCGTGGGGGACAAAGGGTGTGTCTGCGCATTTGAACCGAACCGGTTCAACCGCGAACGCATGGACATCATCCTGAAAAGGAGCCCCGAACTGGCCAGGCGGATACGGATTTTCGATGTTGCCATATCGGACGGCGACGGCGAAGAGGAGTTTCATTTCGCGAGAGACGTTGACAAGGGAACGAGCAGCGGCAGCTTTATCGACAAGGCGCACACCTTTTATCCCAAGAGCAAAGAATACCTCGAATCATTCGAGACAATCACGACGAAAACCGTTTCGCTTGATCGCCTTTCGCCGCTGCTCGACCGGGATGTTATTCCCGATGTCATAAAAATCGATGTTGAAGGAGCCGAAAGCAGTGTTTTGCAGGGAGCCATCGGGATGCTGAAGAAGCAGAGGCCATTGATCGTCATGGAAGTCCATTCCATCTACAATATGTTTCGCACTTCTGAGATTCTGCGATCAACACACTATAAGATGGTATTGCTCAAGGAGGAAATTGACGGTCGGTGTTTTATCGCAGCCGAACCATTGGCAGAGGTTTTGCCTTGAAACCCCGCTGCCGCAATCATGCCTGGCGGCGGCTCTAATTTGTGACATCGAAAGAAAATGCTGAGAGCTCTCTTTGGCTGATGTCTGTTTGGTATCGATGCCCACGCTCGGACGAGCAAAGAGCACAATTGTTCCTCATTGGATATTGTGGCTGGCGGGTTACGTCGAGCACAAAGGATTCGCTGCGGATGTCGTCGACGTAAAAAGCGACGTCAACTCGGGCTATGACGGCAAAGAGAAGGAGAGGATCTTTCGCGAAACGATTGAAAGGGCCGTTGATTCCCATTCGCAGCTCATCGGCCTGAGCGCGTTCACGGAAGATTATCGCGACGTGCTGCACGTCGCCCGGGAAATCAAGCGACGGACCAGCTCAAAAATTATCGTGGGCGGAATCCATGCAACGATTCGCGCTGAAGATTTTTTTACGCATGATGATTCTCCTTTCGACGCTGCCGTTGTCGGCGACGGGGAGCTGCCGCTCTGCAATCTGATCAAGGCCCAGGAACGAGGGATCGATTCGTGGGAAGAGATACGCGGGCTGGTCTTTAAGAAAGGGAACACCATTTTTCGTGCTGTGCCGCAGAAGGAAGAGGCGGTTCTGGACGACCTGTCGATCCATCCGTATCACAAGCTGGACATGAATTTCTATCTCCAGCCGCAGCAATTCCTTCTCCGTTCCATTTATCTCTCGGGCGTGCACATTTTCACGGCGAGAGGATGTCCCTACGGCTGCACATTTTGCGCAAACAGGAGAAAGAAAGTAAGATTTCGTTCTTTGGATTCTGTCATCGACGAACTGAGGTTCTTGCGTGAGACGTACCGTATCGACGGCTTCTATATTCATGACGATACGTTCACCATCAAGAACGATCGTGTGATCGAGTTCTGCGAGCGGCTACTGTCGCTGAAACACCGATTCGTCTGGGGGATGGAAGGGCGCGTCAATCAGTTTCCCGATGAAGTGTTTCGACTTCTAAAGAAAAGCGGCTGTATTCAAATAGACTTCGGGGTTGAATCGGGTTCCCAGGCCGCCCTCGATCGGATGAAGAAAGGAATAAAGATACACGATACGGAAGAAGTCTTTGACCGCTGCCACACAGAAAAAATCCGAACGTATGCCAACATCCTTATCAACACTCCGGAAGAGAATGAGGACGATGTCGCAAAAACCATCACATTGATGAAAAAGATCAACGCGACATCCTACGGAGTGTGTGTGACCACCCCGTACCCCGGCACCGAGATTTATGATCGCTACGTCACACCGCCCCTCACCGTCGATGAATATCAGCTCTACGCGGATGACAAGACGTACATTTCCATCGTTGATCCCAGATTCCGACTTGCAGCTCACGGCCTGAATATTGAGGAACTCTCGGCCATGCTTGGCAGGCAATTCATGCTCGAGAAAGGCTGGCAAATCTTCAGCCTCCATCCGGCATATTTGACGGCCCTGGCGATGAGCAAGAGGAAGGCGCAGTATCTTAATATTTTCATCTATCGGATTGTGCGGAAGCTGTGGAACACGGCACATCGATTTCTGAAGTTGCACGGATAACTCGAAGGGACCGATGCCTCGGAAAATCATCATCGCGAGCACTGAAATTACGACCGGGGGCCTCGGTTCGTATCTCATGAACCTTATGGAGGGACTTCACGTTCGAGGTTGGGAGATTCATCTTCTCATCAGCAACGTCCGGGGCGATTCCTTTGATCGGGTGAAAAAGGCCGTGAAGTGCTACGATTTGTCGGAGGTAGCCCTTTCACCGAAGAAAGTGTTCATGGCGGCCGACCTTGCAAACTCAATCAAACCGGATGTTATCCTGATGAACAACTGCGCATTGATGCACTATTCTATACCATTGCTTGAATTAAAAACCAGGCCGATCTCCGTTCTGCATAGCGACGACCCGCGGTTTTATGCGATTGGCGCACTGTTCTCGAGGAGGATATTCCGCTGGATTGCTCCTACCGCAGGGCTGGCAACTCGCTTTCAAGAATACATCGGCCAAAATCTTCACGACCGGGTTCGGGTCATCCCTCACGGCATTGATCGGAGGAGATTCTTCCCGGAGAGAACCAGGCGTCGGGGATCGTCTTTTCAGATTCTCTTCGCGGGATTCCTCGGTGAGTCGAAAGGTGCAGATTTGCTTCCCGATATTTTTCAGCGGGTCGCGGCGGAAATTCCGGATGCGTTTCTGACGATTGTCGGCGATGGCCCCCTGCGAGCACAACTCGGTGCCGAATTCGAAAAGCGTGGATTGCTGCAACGAACATTGTTCAGCGGAGCTGTGTCGCCGGACGAAACGGCCGCAACCATGAGAGCTTCTGACGTTCTGCTTCTGCCGACAAATCTTGAAGGGTTCGGGATGGTGATTGTGGAATCCATGATGTGCGGTGCAGTGCCGGTAATTTCCCGCCTGCCGGGAGTTACCGATCAGCTCGTCAAGGAGGGAGAAACAGGTCTTCTTGTGAATCCCCGCGACAATAATGGATTTGCGGAGGCGGTGAAGAGGCTATATCGTGACGAAGAACTAAGGCAGACAATCTCGGCCAATGCCCAAAAGACAGCGGCCGGCACTTTTTCTCTGGAAACGATGATCGACCGTTATGAATCCCTCTTCGCCGAGCCTCTTGACGAAAGCGCTCGAAATAAGAAAAGCATTCCAGGTTGGTATGGCGAGGCTGCAGTGGAATACCTGCGAAAGAGGTTGAGATGAACATCGACATTTATTTTGTGCAGTTTCTGAAAGAGGATGAATCGGGCATAGGCGGCGGCGGCATCGGCACGCAGCTGGCATTTCTTTGTCCGCTCCTCGATGAACTCGGCTTCACAACAACGATCTACCAATGTTTCAACAAACATCTTGAGACCAGGTTCGGAAAAGCGACGGTGATCGGAATCCCCGATTATCCGGGCGCGCGTCGGCCTACGCGTGAGGTTGTTTCCCACTTCCGCGCCATAGCTCAACAGCGAGCTGCATCATCCGAGAGGATAGAACTTTTTGGCGCAGACTTTTTTTCGGTGAGGAACAATAATCCGCTGGCGATCTCGATCATGCAGGGTCTTTCGTGGGACGCCCCCATAGATATTCTTACGGGAAAGAAGATGTTCAGGACGAAGCTTGGCGAAAAAGTGCTGAGATTGAGGCGTCAGATTCAGGGAGTCGAGAACTTTGAGAACTGCTACAATCGCGTCGTTGCCGATCTGTCTTTTCTGAATTGGTACCGGTCGTTCCGCGGCCCGAACTATCCGGGGAAAGTCTGGTATAACCCGAACCCCGCTGCGAAGTCGCGCTGGGATGCTTCGCGGGAAGAAAAGGGTAAGGGCAAAAAACCCGTCAGGATAATATTCGCGCGCAGACTCGTAGAAGAAAAGGGGACGCGACTCGCGATTGAGGTATTTCGGGATCTGTTAGAGAGCTATCAGAATATCGAGATCACGGTTGCGGGAGAGGGACCGGACAAGGAGCTATTCCGCACGAACTTCCCGAACGATCCGCGCGTCACGGTAACATCATACGATGTCGAGAATGCCACCGCATTTCACAAACGGTTTGACATCGCTTTCGTGCCGTCGGTATGCGGCGAGGCGACGTCTTTCTCAATTCTCGAGGCGATGGCTGCGGGGTGCGCCGTTGTCGCAACAAACATGTTCGGCATCATCACGGAGATTATTCCTATGCACAATGGGATGCTCACCTTTCCCGATAAAGCATCGCTCCTCGATGCGATGAAATACCTGATTGAAAATCCTGCGCGACGGCTCGAAATTCAGAAACACGGCTGGGAAACCTCCCAGCAAAGCTTTTCTCTGGCGGCCTGGAGAGAGAAATGGAAGACGATCTTCCGTGAGGTGGAATCTGGAAAAGAACTCGCGCGGGAAACGATGATGGGCAGGTCGAAACGCTTCCATTACTTTTTCTGAAGAACCCAACGCGTGACAATCACCATCGCAATTCCGGTCCATAACGGGGAAAAGTTTCTTGAATCGGCGCTCGATTCGGCCATCAATCAAAAACGTCCGGCGGAAGAGATCCTTGTGGTGGATGACGGCTCAACGGATCGTTCGGCAGGGATTCTGAAGATGAAAAAATGGGAAGGCAGAATTCGCTGCGAGTACAACGCCAACCCGACCGGCTTCGTCGACGCATGGAACAGGGCCGCCCGGTACGCCACGTCGGAATTCGTCGCGATCCTTCACCAGGACGACTTGCTCGACTCCGAATACCTCCTTCGCATTGAGGAGTCGATGAAACTGTTCCCGGATTGCAGGCATTTTTACACGGGATATTATTATATCGACGCCGGCGGACATCGAACGGCCGAGTCGCCGCTGCCGCACTCCCCGAACCCGGAACGGCTCGACGGGAAAGAATACGCGCATCGGTATCTTGAGGGTGTTCTCGTCAACCGGCATCTCCATCGATGCCCCGGTGTGACGACGGAGAGAGCGTTGATCCTGAACAAGTGCGCGTACAGAAAAGAAGCGGGCTTGATTGCCGATGACGATTTCTTTCTTCGTGTTGGAGAGTACACAGATGTGGTCGGAATCTCGCAGCCGCTTGCGTCATTCCGGGTACACACGGAATCGGCAACGGGCAGACTCGCTTCAATTGCCCGCCAGCTTGCCCGCGACTATGTGAGCGAAACGCGGTACTATGAATCGCATCGATCGTTCCTCAGGGAATCCGACATAGGTTCGATACACGCTCAGGCAGTGAAGTTCATCAATACATATTTCATCGAGGCGCTGCTGGCAAATGCGCCGGACTCTCTCGCAGAGGTCAGGGAACTCCGCGGCGAATTGGTATCGCTAGTACCGTATTGTTTTGACCGGCACACTTCCTTCCTGACAAGGCGGCTCTGGAACGCGGCCGAACACAGCCGGTCCGGATCAATTGCGACGAGAGCAATCTCGATTTGTCTGAGGATGCTGGTAGGCCTCAAAAAAAACTTCTCTTCCATCCATCAGGAATAATTACCATGGCCAGACTGTTGCGACGGATTCTTCGACGCGTGCTTAGCGGCGCAAGGCGAAAAGAACTTGCCGTGCGTCTGCTTGGAGATCAATTTTATCTTCTGAAAAAAGACCCCGCATTTCAACGGCAGGTCGACGTCGAAACGCTTCTCAAAAGTCCGCCGGGAAAGCGTCCCATCCAGAACGTGCTGGCCACACTGCCGCATGTTATGCCCGGCTATATAGCGGCAGACTGGTTCTGGTCGGACTCGTATTATCCATTCTATGTGAAGTTGGCGCAAGCGTTAAGCCCGCGTTCCATCGTTGAGATAGGATCGCTCCAGGGATTCAGCCTCATTTCGATGGCGGAAGGCGCACCGGATGTCAGGCAGCTTGTGTGGATCGACAATGAGATGTACTTGCCCGGATCGAACCAAATGTGCTATGAGAATGTCCGATATTTCTTCGGCAAATTCCGTGCAGGTTCGAGGCTTCCGGAGATGAAGTTTTACAGCAGTTCGTGGGATGCGTTGAGACTGCGCGAAAACGGACCAATCGATTTGATTCACATCGATGGGGAACATACGTTTGAAGGTAAGCTCAGAGATCTTACTATCTGCAGTTCGCTTCAGCCAACATACATGATTCTTGACGATTACTTCAACGTTTTCAACCATAAGGCCATCGACTACTGGGCGAAATGCTTTCGACTGGATTTCTTTGTCATTGACACTTTCAGTCGAGGTCTTGCGGTTTTCGACTTTGGCAAAAAGAAGAAGGCTCTTGAGCTGGTGAAGAAATGCGGGCTCCCTGTGGCGAAAACTTTTTCCTGGAAGAATGCAGACATTGTTTGAGTGAATGTTCTTATGGGTCGCGTATACTCTTCGTTTTTCTACGGTCTCCTCGTCAAGCTTACCTTTCTTCGCCGGCGACGGTACACGGCATGGATATGGCGCGCCTTGAATGCCCTTGGCGCACGTTCTTCGACGGACATCGTCTCCACGACGATTCACGGCAAAAAAGTTCTTGTCAATTTCGGTTATCCCTATCCCTTCATCGCAAGGATGATCGCAACATTCAATGACCCGCTCGTTGAATTGATTTACCAGAGGTACCGCGCCCAGAAGAGACCGCTGAATCTTGTCGATGTCGGGGCGTCCATCGGGGATACCGTTCTCCTTGCGTTTGCCAATTGCCCGGGTATGATTCAACAGGTCTATTCCATCGAGGGAGAAGAGGGATTCTTTCGCCTTCTGCAGCAGAACATGCAGAATTTCAACAACGTGCGAATTTTTCGGCAGATGCTTTCGTCGGAAGAAGGGACCGGAAAGTCGCTTGTTCGTCACCATGCCGGAACAGCGAGTTCTACAGGAGAGGGAATCGCGGGAACATCCACCCTTGATACGTTGAGCAAGAAAGAAGAATTCGGAGAAATTGACATCCTTAAAATTGATGTGGATGGCTACGAC
Source organism: uncultured Chitinophagaceae bacterium (assembly GCA_964384415.1). GTDB lineage: Bacteria > Bacteroidota > Ignavibacteria > UBA10030 > UBA8401 > JAGVPT01. Next base: position 29,129 of record CAYLMV010000014.1, read on the forward strand.
GGAAGAGTGCTGCAAGGCGCGATGAAACTCCTCCGGAAAAATTCAGCCGATGTCATATTTGAATGGCATCCCGGGCTCTGCCGCAAAGCAGGCAACAACCCTCAGACGCACTTCGAGGTTTTGTCAAAGCTCGGGTATTCTACGTTTGTGTTCTTCAACAAGCTGGGTGAATTCAGTAACTTCATGACGGGCTTCGATAAAGCCTCGATTGACCATCTTGAAGAATATTGCTCCGCCGACGGTGCACCCGACGACTGGCACTACGACGTCATTGCACTCCATAAGAAAAGTGCGATACGTCCATCAGCACTGGCGATAACGCAGTATGCGCGCAAGAAGCCGTCTCCCTTCTGATTCGATCGGCATTCATTTGAAAAGACTCCTGAAAAGAATACGACATCGGTCTCGTGTCTATCTCGGCTTCGCGTTCCATTATGTCAGCCTTCTGAGATATCAGCAGAGAGAACGCCGCATTGACCCGACCGTTCAATTCATTGCAGTGATCCTCATTGAACATATGGGGGACATTGTGGCCTGCGAACCGGTGTTCCGGCATTTGAGGAAAATGCACCCGTCGGCAAAGATTATCTGGATCGGACGATCCGAGTATCGCGAACTTGTCGATCGCAATCCGTCGGTCGATTTTGTGCTCCCCGTTCATTGCCTGACGGAAAAAGAGTACCTGAAATCGCGGTGCCGCTTTGAACAAATCTACGATCTTCATTTCAGAGACCGAACATGCGCAATGTGCGGCCCCGGAATCAATCGGCCTCCATCCACAGACACGCCGGGCAATGAAATCACCCTTAAGAATTTTTATTCGTTCGGGAATATCCTCCAAAGCATGAGCCGCCATTCGGGACTTCCTTCGCTCAACGACAAGCCCGCGGTTTACATCCCCGACTCGGCAAGATCGCGGGTGGATCAACTTCATCTTCCCGCAGACTTCGTTGTGTTTCATTGTTCATCGAATACGCCGGAGAAAGAATGGCCCAAAGAGCGATGGATCGAACTCGCCAAAACTGTGCATTCTGTCCATGGCTGCCGCGTTGTCGAGGTGGGGCTTGACGCTACGTTCGATGCAGCGAGCAACCCCTCTATGGTGCCGGCAGCTGGTCAGCTTTCAATTCTCGAGACAGCGGAAGTTATCCGGCGCGCGAGACTGTTTGTCGGAATCGACAGCGGCCCTGCTCATCTGGCAAATGCTGTGGGGTCGTATGGAATCGTATTGCTTGGGTCGTATCTCGGATTCAAACGCTACAATCCATTTTCCGGAGATTTCGGGGAAGGAAAAACGGCAACGTTGATTCACGCAGAGGGTTTTGTCGCGGCCATCTCGGTCGCCGAAGTCGCTGAGTCTGTGAATGCAGCGCTCAACAGGAAAACGGGGAGTGTGGAATGAGGGAGAAGTCTTCGAAACTCTGGATCGTCTTTTTTGCCGCGGCTGCCGCGATCAATAAATGGACATTGTCGCTCATCTATCCGGACGACGGATTTCACTTTTGGGATATTCTTGAAAAATCGATCGGCAGGTGGGGGCTCGCCAGCGAGATCCTTATCTGGTCCTTCGATGCCGTGCTGCTGCTGTGCGGCGTGATCTTCTTTATTCATCGATCATCCCTGAAAAAGGCGTTCTTCGTTCTTTCGGTCTTCGCCGTTTCATTTCCGCTTCTCTTCGGGATGATGGAGATTGGAATAAGAATCATATCTCCGCCGAATATGTTCAGTCCGTACTTGCCCCTGCGTCCTCACAACAAGCTGGACCTACACGTTCAACTGGACGGCGTTTCTCCCGAGGCCCGGAATACGACAAACATGTGGGGATTGCGCGGTGACGAGCCGCCTGCAAACTGGAACGACTACTATACAATCGTCGTTGTTGGGGGAAGCACTGCGCAATGTTACTATCTCGATGATCACAAAACATGGCCCTGCCTTTTGCAGCAGAAGCTCCGTGCCGCCATTCCTCAATGCTGGGTGGGTAATGGGGGAATTTCGGGGCACTCAACGCGGGCTCACATTCTTTTTGTGCGCGAGGCGATCGCAAAGATGCATCCGAAGATGGCTCTGCTGCTGGTCGGAGTTAACGACCTTTGGTATTCGATGAACGATGAGGCGCGCATCCACGGGAGTCCCGCCGAACAGACCGGCTGGAAATATTTCATTCTTGGAAACAGTCGATTGGTCCAGGTTCTTTTCCTCTGGAAAATAATTCTTTTCGATCACGTTGTTGTACTGGAACGATCCGCAAACGAGGACTTTACTCCCGAGCCGCTCGCGCGGGAGATGCCCGTTCCCGATGATCTGCGGCAGATGCTTCCCTCGCTCGATGAGTACGGAAGGAATATTCGAACTATCATCGACGATCTCGAATCGATGAAGGTCAGGCCTGTATTCCTGACGCAACCGCTTCTCTTTGACAGTACTCAGGCGTGGAAATCTCTCGTGGGCTGGGACTATTCCGCAAACGGAAAGAAGGGGAAACTCTCCGCCGCCACCTACGCAAAGCTCCTGGATATTTTCAATGAAGAACTGAAGATGGTTTGTGCCGAAAAGAAGGTAGAAGTGTTCGACCTCGCGTCTGAAATTCCGCACCGCCGCGACTACTTTTATGATATGATGCACTTCAACGAAGCGGGGGCCAGCCTCGTTGCAGACAAAATTGCCGCGTACCTCCAATCACGCATCCAACAACGATGAACGAACGCGAACTGGTCATTGTCGCATTGCCGATGCTGCTGAGAGGGGGAACGGAATTGCAGACCCTCGCAATGGTCAGGGTTCTTCGGGAGGAATCGTACCACGTGGTGGTATGTTGTTATTATGAGTTTGAACAGGAAATAATCGAGGAGTTTACAAAAGAAAACGTCGAAGTACATTGTCTAGGATTGAAGCGATTTTCGCGGGGCGCTTCTTTTGCTCAGATGCTGAAGCTTATTCGCGTCCTCCGCGGTTTTCTAAAATCCCGTTCTCCGCACATCGTGCACGTTCAATATGTTTCACCCGGGCTCATTCCAGTTCTTGCGGCGAGAGCGGCCGGCGTTAAGCGGATCTTCGCGACGATTCACTATCCCCGCCATGCCTTTGGAAAAAGAGAAACAGCACTTGTCCATATTGCGGCAAAACTCTGCAGCGTATTTCTCTGCAATTCATTGGCGACGGAACGCTCGTGGTTCGGATCGGGATCGTTGATCGATCCGCCTGAATCCAACGCAGCCATACGTCATTACACAATTTACAACAGCGTGGATACTGCGAGAATCGAGGTTCTTGCTTCCTCAGCAAAGAAGGATTCGCTGCGAGAGGCGCTTCATATCACCGGCAAGCACGTAGTGGGTGTCGTGGCGCGTTTGCGCTCAGAAAAAGGACATTCGTTTCTCTTCCATGCTTTCAGACAAGTGCTTGCCTCAAATCCAAATACAACGCTTCTCATCGTCGGGGATGGGCCGGATAAAGGGGCGCTCCAATCGCTCGCCAAGAGGCTGAACATAGATGAAAATCTGGTTTGGACCGGGGCAAAATCTCAGGAAGAAACATTTCAACTGTACGGCATCATGGACCTGGTTGTGGTGCCGTCGGAATATGAGGGATTCGGACTTAGTGCGGCTGAGGCCATGGCTGCCGGGCTTCCAGTTGTCGCAACGAACGCAGACGGTCTTCGAGAAGTGATCAAGGATGGATTCACCGGCCTCCTTTCCCCGTTCGGAGATATAGAAGGAATGTCATCGTCGATCGTGTCATTGCTTGCGGATCCAAGCAGGGCTGCTCAGTTCGGAGCGTCCGGAAAGGATCGCGTCAGAGAACTCTTTTCGCTAGCGAGATTCCATCAAGCGATCAAGGCAGTGTATGAAAAAAGCTGAAGTCGGAAAGCAGATCGCGTCGATTGTATACCGTGTCTATCATGCTGCACAAAAACTCTGGTGGCAGGTTTCAGGCGGAAGGAGAGAAAAGGTGTTTGAAGAGCATCTTCGATTTTCGCCGTCGTCACAATTCCCCGCGTACCGCGGATTACGCCTTCCTTCACGCGACATCTTTTCAACCGTTGTTCGATACGGAGATTACGTGCAAATCCAATCTGCGTATCTCCATCTTAAGGAGCTTTCCCATCCCCCGGTCGTCGTTGATATCGGCGCCCATCATGGCATCTATGCAGTCATCCTGGGCAAGCTAGTCCAGCGGATGAAAGGGAAGCTCATTGCCGTCGAACCCAGCCCGATAGCATTCAGTGTTCTTACGAAGAACGTCCGGCTGAATGGCCTCGAAGGGACCGTGTCGTGTGAACGATTGGCGATTATGGAGCATGCTGCAACTGTTCATGGTGCTGAAGGAGGCGATCAAAGCAGAATTGGAAATGTTGCTGATGCAGATACTTTTACCGTCGAGGCCATGACTCTTTCCAGCCTGCTCGACAATCATGGCATCACAGCGGTCGACCTGCTCATCATTGACGTTGAAGGGGCTGAACTCAATGTCCTGCAGGGAATTGACTGGGAAAGACATCGATTCGGCCGAATTTTTTGCGAGTTTCATCCATACAACTGGAAACATTTTGAATATTCAGGGAGCGACGTTTCTGCATTCTTGACACATCGCGGATACCGGTGCTTCGACATGTATCTCCGAGAACACAAAGAATTCACAGGCAATGCCTACATCGGTCCAACGATTTTTGTGCCAAAATGAGCCGCGAAAAAACATGAGTGGTGAATTCATCAGCGTCGTCATGCCGCTGTATAACAACGCGCCCGTCGTGAGAAGGGCCGTCGATTCCGTGACCCGCCAGACGGTTCCGGACTTCGAATTGATTGTTGTCAACGACGGCTCGGACGACGGGGGGGATGCCGTCGTACGTCTGTTGACCGATAAACGAATCCGGATCATCGATCAGCAGAACAAGGGAGTGTCGGCTGCGCGGAATAGGGGCGTTGCCGAAGCCAGAGGGGAGCTGGTAGCCTTTCTCGACGCCGACGATGAATGGAAGCCTGATTTTCTGGCGACAATCTTGCGATTGCACCAGGCCTTTCCCCGATGCGGGATCTATGCCACTCACTATGTGTATCGGGAATTGGATGGAAATATCCGGACGCCAATTCTTCGGAAAGTTCCGCCGGGCGAGTGGGAGGGAGTCCTGGAAAATTACTTCGAGGTGGCTTCCTCTTCCGACCCTCCGGTATGGTCGTCTGCCGTTGCCGTACGAAAAGAAGCGCTGTTCACCTTCGGCGGATTCCCAGAGGGAGTGGCGATTGGCGAAGACCTCCTGACATGGGCCCGGCTTGCCGTCAGTGAGCAAGTCGCATATTCGAAGAAGCGCTGCTCTGTATTCTGGCTTCGGAGTTCGTTGACGGGATATCCGACCAGAAAACCCGAGATTCCGGATGTTGTGGGCGATCTGCTCGAAGGGCTATTGGGAAAGGTCAGCGCAGAACAAAAGCACGGTTATTTGCGGTATCTCGGCATGTGGCACAGGATGCGAGCATCCATGTTCGTCCATCTTGATGACCGGACGAATGCAATCAAAGAAATCAAAAAGATGGCAGCATACTCGCCAGGCGATCCGCAAACATATCTCTATGGCGCGATTGCCCTGACGCCGAGAATCATAAGGAAATTTGTTCTTCAATTCTTTACATTTGTACGATCACTTCGTCGAAGCATCAGAAGGTAAAAACGTGGCGGAAGAAATTGTAGAAGAAGAGCTGAAAGACGCTGATTCCGCTGAAGTGGAGGATCTGAGTTGGACTGAAGCACTTCGTCAATCGAAGCTGCCAATCCTCACATGGTTGGTGTTTATTACGACTTTCTTTGCCTGCATGTTCGGCGGGGCCGGGTTCTTAGCGTATTCTGTGGCCGGCTACGCGTGGATCCTCTGTTTGGCTTTTTCCGTGATGCTTATCCCCGCCAATTTCGACAGGATTTGTTTTCCCGTTTCAATTTGGCTCCCCTGGTCTCTGTTTGTTCTGATCAGCGCCTTCATGTCCGATTACACAAACCTCCAACGCTCGACAATGCTTCTATGTCCGATCGTGGTAGGAATTGCTGCGTCGACGGCAAAAATCGACGAAGAACAGCTGATTAATTTCGGGCTTGCCATCAAAGTATTCTCTGCCGCAATGCTTTTCCTTGCGTCCTTTCTTACCGGCCTTCTTATTACGGGGGAGCTGCCGAGTGCGACGGGGCTTGCGCCACAGGCAATCACGGGAACGTTGCTCGCGGCATTTTTCGCCTCCGGGTATTCATTCGGAAGAGTGAAAGACCTTTTTTGGTGGAGCGCCATTGCGATGCTCCCCGTTCTTGCACTCACCCGGATGGCGATCTTCGTAACCGGTTTGTCGCTTCCGGGAACGTTTGCCCCTATGAAATTTCAGACGCGCCTCATTTTGCTTGTGATCGTTGCGCTGCTCGGACTTGCCCTTTTCTACACACCGCGAGTCCAAGAGAAAATGTTTATGTCGGGTCAGGGGTCCTTGGAAGATATCGGAAACGAAAGAGACCTCGCGACGAGCGGCCGCCGCTACATGGCGGAGGTCCTCATTGTTGAAATTGCCAATAAGCCCGTCTGGGGACATGGGGCTAATGCATCGGAGGACTTGATCCTGAAACTGACGGAAGGGAGGCTCACCCATCCGCACAATGACTGGCTGCGGTTTCTTTATGACTACGGCGTTGTTGGGACCGGACTTTTTCTCGTCACACTGCTTGTCCAGGTGCGTCACCTCTTAAAAAAAGCCCGGCGGAGTGAAGGCGAAGTGAGGGTCACTTTCTTCGTGGCCGCGTCGACGTTTCTTCCGTTCATGCTTATCATGTTTACGGACAACATAGTGCTGTATGCCGCGTTCTACGGCAATCTCCAGTTCATGATCATGGGGCTTGCCTACTCGGCCGAGAAACGCGCCAGGCTGGAAAAAGTCCTGTATGAAGGGGACGAATTCTACAGCGAGCAATTCCCCCGGACCTCACGCTCATTGGTATACAGGGAAGACCCGGAAACACCGCTTTCTGATTCCGAACAGGCATCCTCGGATGTCGAGTCGCAGGAGGGGAGTGAACGTTGAAGGGAGCGCATTCTCCACAGAAACGTATCGCAATTATCTGGACGAAGTTCCTGCCGTACCACGTCGCCAGGATCAGGCATCTGCGAAAACGGCTTCAGGCGGTCAACTGCCGCCTTACCGCCATCGAGATGGCATCGAAGGATGCGCTGTATCCGTTTCCGGCGTCGGCCAAGGAATCCGAGCTGGACTATGTGTGCCTCTTTTCCGGCAAGTCGTACCGGGCCCTCGCGGCGTCGACGATCCATGCAGCCGCGCTCCGGGTGCTTGAAGAAATCAGGCCCGACGTCGTTATCGCACCCTCCACTCCATTTCCTTCGGGGATGGCCGCGATTAAATACTGTCTGGAGAATGACAAACTGAGCGTCATGATGGACGACGCATGGGAATTCTCTGACAAGCGCGGATTCGTCATCTCGCTGGTGAAGAAGATCATTCATAGCAACATCGATGTGGCGTTTGTTCCAGCCCCCTCGTACGCTTCATACTACATCAAGAAGGGCTTTCCGGCCGACAGGATCGTTTATGGCGTCGATGTCGTGGATAATGATTTTTTCAATGGAGGCGCGGCAAAGGCACGGAAGCACGCGCAAAAACTCCGGAAGGAACTCGGGGTGCCCGAAAGATATTTCCTTTTTGTCGGCCGATTCATCAAACGAAAAGGAATAGCGACGCTTCTCGAAGCGTATCGCCGTTACGCCGAGGCCAATCCAGGCGAGCCGTGGGGGATGGTCCTTGTTGGTGAAGGGGATGAGCTGGAGATGCACAAAAAGAATATGGAGAAGTATCCGGCGGTGAAATTTGTCGGCAGCCAATTTGGCGACAATCTTTGCGCGTATTATGGATTGGCAAACGCCTTCATCCTTCCCAGCGAGGTCGAAACCTGGGGGCTCGTGGTGAACGAAGCAATGGCTTCGCACCTTCCCCTCCTTGTGAGCAGTGGATGCGGCTCGGGCCGAACGCTGATTGAAAACGGCAGCAATGGCTGGATGTTCGAACCGGGGAATGCGAATGAGCTTTCGAACCTCATGTCCCGCCTTGCTCAATTGCCGCCGGCACAGCTCAAAGAGATGGCTGCGCACTCCGCGGAAATCATCGGACATTGGTCGCTCGATACGTTCGCCGACAGCGTCATCCGCGCCTCGCAGTTCTCCCGCCGTCAGCGCGGCGGCGCTCTTGCAAATTTCTTGACAAAATCGTGGACCGGCAGAATCAGTTTTTATCCCTGAGGAGAGAAGGAACTTGTAACGATGACACGAAGAAGAACTACTTCATCACGACGCGGGACAGGATTTTTTCCGCTCTCGCTCTGTCTGTTTCTTGCCGCTGCGTTTGCTGCACTCTTTTATATTCTCTATGAAAGAGGCTTGTCGTTCGAGCGCGAGCGGGTCGAGCACGACGTCGACATGCTGAGCTCTGCGCTTCAAACCACGCTTCTCTCAAACGAACGATTCTTTCTGGTCATGACGAGGGACGCGGGGAGCGAGCTGCAGCAAAAACAGGGATGCCGGGAATATATGTTCTCGCATCCTGAAATCGCGGCGGCGGCCTCAAAGTCGGCTGAAGGCACTCTGCAATGGACGGCGGGGAGGGATTCCACTTCGGATCTTTCCCTCCAACCCGCCCTCGAAAACGTTCCCCTTTATTCCTATGCCGAGAAATGGGAGAATGTGTACTACTCGAGACCGGTTCTCGTCGGACAAGCGTACTATTTCAAGGCAAGCTTTGTTGTCACGAAGGCGGGGGTTGACGCAGGGAGGCTGACGGTTATTTACGCCGCCGAAAGCCTTCTCAAAGAAGCCCTCAGACTTCATCCCGTTCAAAATTCTGAGGTCGCGCTTTTCTCAAGCGCGGGACAAGGGATCGCATCAACCGGCTATTCCAACGCTCCGGCAGTCGTGCGCATCCAGCGTTCCGTCAGCGGGTATGGCCAACTCCTCAGTCTGGATGTTGCGGACAATGGATATTTGTTCTGGACGCCGAAGATGATTGCGGCCTCTCTCCTCTGCCTGTTCTTGAGCGTTGTTGCTGCCGTTGTCGTGTCTCTTCTGCAGAAAGATGTAGGGAAACTGAGGTCGGCTCAAATATCTCTTAACAGCAGCGAAAAACGGTTCCGGACAATTTTTGAAGGCTCAGCCGACGGTATTCGCCTGATGGATGCTTACGGAAGAATCGTGATGGTGAACTCAGCCTACTGCGACCTTGTGAAGAGTTCGCCCGAAGAGCTGCTTCGGGAATACAACAACGGCAATGAAAAGCTCGAAGAACGGTATGCATCGAATTCTGCATTCCGCGCCCAATTCAATGCGGGCACGCTCAAAATGCCGGCCGCTCAAGTGATCAAACGGCGCGGAGGCGAAGAAGTCCCGGTGGAAGTGAGCCATTCATTCATCGAGCTGGGAGCGGGAGAAAAACTCCTTCTGAGCGTCTTCCGCGACGTGAGCGAAAAAAGAACCCTTGAATTGGAATCGCAGCAAATCCAGAAGATGGACGCTCTCGGCGAATTCGCGGTTGGGATAGGAAACAACCTCAAGAATATTTTCGGCATCATCATGAATGCCGCAGAAATGGTGGACAAAGAATCGCCGGCAGGCGCACGGCTTTCGCAGTACACGAGGATGATCCTCGCAGAGTCGAAACGCGCTTCGGAACTTGCGGACGACCTTCTCGTCTTCGCCCGGTCGAAAGAATTGGAGAAAAAACCGATCCTCATTGGGAAATTGATTCGCCAGGCAGAAAGAATCCTCCGGCACTCGCTTCCGCCCTCGACCCGCATCTCCGTTGCGACGAACGACAATTTTTCTGTCGTCGATGGAGACGTCCATCAGCTCCATCAGGCGATTGTAAACCTCGCACTCGCCTCTCAAGCCCGCATCACAGGGGAGGGCGAAATACGTATCGCGACGGCAACGGCCGACCCCGCCGCGGTCAGGAAACGATCGCCCGCCCTCGAGGGAAGAGAATTTCTGGAAATCAAAGTCTCGGATACCGGAAAGGTACTGGACGAATACAGCCAGCGTCGAATCTTTGAACCGTACTTCGATTCCAAGGCTGCGGATCAAAGTTCCGGCCTGAGGCTCTCCGTTGCGTACACCATCGTTCAGCGCCACTCCGGATTCATCGCGGTAGAAAGCACGGTGGAAAAGGGAACGTCGATCACGCTCTATGTGCCGGTGTCGAATCATGAGAAACCGAGCGATGCGGGCGCCGTCATGCAGGAACCGGATGGAGGGAACGAATGCATTCTCGTTGTGGACGATGAAGATTCGTTCCGGCAGCTCTATGCTCACGGGCTTGAATCGGTCGGGTACAAGGTGTACATGGCGCAGGACGGGGAAGAAGCGCTCACGGTATATCAAAATCATCAGGGAGAGATAGACCTGGTCGTCAGCGACCTGATGATGCCGAAGGTGAACGGCGAGGAGCTTATCGCGAAGCTCCTGGCGTCCGATTCGTCTCTTAAGACAATTCTTGCGACCGGAGCCATCGACCTGAAAGCTAAATCAGAATTATTGAAGTTGGGCATCCGGGATATTATTATGAAACCGTTCCTCTTTGATGAACTCTTGCTCGCAATCAGAAAAGTACTGGATACTCCATAAATGAATATCCTCTTTGTTTGCACTGCCAATATTACGCGCAGCGCTATGAGCGCGGCCATCTTAAAGAAAATGATCTCCGATAAGGGACTCCAGGAGCTTTTTCTCGTCGACTCTGCCGGAACCGAGGCATTGTACGAAATGCCGTCCGATGAGACGACCATCGAAGTCTGCAAAAAGCACGGTATCGACATCTCGGCACACCGGGGCCAACAGGTCACCCACGCCATGGTTCATGATGCGTCGTTGATTCTCTGCATGGCTGAGCCTCACCGGAGGATCATTCGTGGAATTTTTCCGCAATGGGAGCGAAAAATCCTCCTCCTGAAAGAATTTGGGCGGGAAGACGTTCCCCAGGACCTGTCTGTGAGCGATCCGACCGGCAGTTCGAGGAAAAAATACGAGAAATGTTTTGTGGAATTGGAATCCGAGATCGCCAGAATTTTTCCCTTGCTGGAGGAAATGGCCCATTGGCAGACGAACAGACCGGGGTAACCCGCCCCCCTTTTTTCGGTATTCGCCGTTTGAGGTTGCCTTCCCTGCAACGACCCGTTTTTCAAAACGCCCCGCTACCCGCGCGACGGCTGCCGTGCAAATAAGCAACCTATTCTGTATATTCCCCTCATCATACCGAGGATGTCGTGCCACACGACAACGACCACGTCTGGGGAATAATTCTGGCCGCCGGTGACGGCGTCCGGCTGCGACCGTACATCCGCTCACGATTCAATTCAGATCGTCCAAAACAATTCTGCGCTTTTTCCGGAACGCGCTCGATGCTTGCGCACACCATCGCGCGCGCGGAGTTATTGATACCGAAAGACCGGCTTCTTGTCACGTTCAAGAAGGAGCACGGCGAATATGCCCGCCCCGATCTCGAAGGGTTCGACGAGCGCAACGTTATCATGCAGCCGTCCAATAAAGAAACAACGGCAAGCATTCTTCTGCCGCTGCTTCATATTCTGCGGCAAGATCCGGATGCGCGCGTTGTCGTTATTCCATCGGATCACTTTATCGTTCGCGAAGAACTGTTCATGCAGCATGTCGCTGCCGGGGCGGAATTTGTTGAACATCATGCCAAGTACCTTATTCTCCTGGGGACCGACTCCGAAGACTTTCTTCCTGACTACGGATGGATCGAAATGAACATGAGGATTGCGGAGGTCCGGGGATGCGAAATCTTTAGAGTGAAGCGATTCCTGGAAAAACCAGACGCGAAAAAAGCGCATTCGCTTCAAAAAGACCGGACGGTATGCAATACGCTCGTGATGATCGGTTACGCCTCGGCGCTCCTGAGAAAATTCCGCCTCATCACGCCAGCCGTATATCAGGCATTCAAGGAGATTGATGCCGATCTCCTTTCCCCGAACGAGGAAGAGACCATTAAAAGGGTCTACTCCGGTCTTCCCGCTGTGGATTTCTCGAAAGCGATACTGGCACACGATACGCATGGTCTGGCGGTGTTGAGGGTTCGCAATGTCTACTGGAATGATTGGGGGAACGCATCGCGAATTCAGTCGGACCTTGCCCGCCTTAAAGCAGAATCAGAGTTTTGATTTTTTCACGGCCTTCAATACAGCCTCGCGTCATCAAGTGAACACGGTAAGGTTCTCACCGCATTAACAATCCGGTTTCCACTCTATTTACTAACACCGTACAATTTCCTACCTAGCAGTACGGTCAAATAACCTTCTGTGGAATGCGGACTTTGTAGAATCCCCTGGTGAATTTGACCCCTGTTGTGACACAACCCGGTACGAAATTCGCAAATTATTGTTCCTGCAGCGCCTCCTTGTTGCTTGAACGCTCGAATGGTTTTTTGCGGCAATGGCGGACTTATCCGGAGGGTACGGAAATGGTCTGGGAAGAAAAACAACGGAACCGCATCTTAGCGAGAGCCAATCTTACCGAAGCGCGCATCCGAGAGCGGAATAAGAAGCTTCGCCGTGCAATCATCGGAATGCTTATTCTTGGCGGGGCGGTCATCCTTGTCGATCAGGCTACCCGGAACAGGGGAGCCTTGGTTCCGATAGACTTCAAAGATCAGGCGGGAACCGTATCGAACTGGCAGCGCATTGGATTTGTGAAGTCGATCGACAT
>CAYLMV010000014.1:41976-49527 GCA_964384415.1 uncultured Chitinophagaceae bacterium
TGAGTTCGATCGTTGTGAGCATGGCGACATACACCGGTGTCCGGCTTAGTGAGATTCATAATCAGGAACAGAATCGGGATCGGCTCCAGACGGAACTCATACACATCTACATTATCGCAACCGAATATAAGATGAAGCCGAAAAGTTTTGCGGGAGGGAGCGGTTCATACACTGGCTTTGAATTACCCAACGCATATGCCACGGAGCCGGGTGTTTCGTATTGGGTCGGCCCTTCAGACCAGACTCTCGAGATGTTTGCCTCCGGCTCCGTTACCGGGAGCGACGGCGTTAACCCTGTGAGAGTTACGTTTGTTGCTCCCTCGGGCAGTTTGCAGTACCAATTCGCTGTGGCAAATTAAGAAACGCACCGCCTCCCTCCAGGCATCATCCCTTCAAGTCAGATCAAACACCAGAGCAGCCGCATCTGAAATAGAAAGCCCTCCTCGGTTAAGTCAAGAAGGGCTTCCCGTTCACCGCTGATGCAATTGTTGAATTCGACCTAGGCGTGTTTCTTACTCCAGTAGCGCCTTTCGGCGGCTTTCTCCGCCGTTGTCAAACTTCCCTGCGGCGGAATCTTGAGATGCTCGCCGATCCGAAGGAGATCGGGGTCTTTGATCTGATCCCTGTTCGCCTGCCAGATTTTCGGCCACAAGAATGGGCTGTCGTAGACCTGTTTTTTCTTTGAGATATTCCAAAGACAATCGCGGTACTTTGCCCAGGATCGCACCACATAATGCTGCTCCGCTTCGGCTGTCGATTTGACGTTGGCCAAAGTGGCCCGGAGATTATCGAGTTTGGATTGGATGTTCTGAAGGCGTTCAAAATAGCGCTCAGCGGCAGCGATACGCTCCTTCATGAGACGATCTTTCGTTGCCTGCGCAGAATCGAGTTCGAATCTGTGAACGAACAAATCCTGATCGGAAAGAGAAAGAAGGGCCGCGACTCTTTGTTCGAGGGCAAGCAAACGGGCCTCGAACTCCTTGCGAACAACCTCGCTCGCGCCTGTTAACGCGAGCGTCTCATTTCTTACCGATTGAACTTGTTTGTCGAGGCTGGCCAGGGTGGAACGAAGACTGTCCACCTGCCTCGTCAAGACTGCAAGCTCGCTCTTAAGATTGTCCCGTTCGGACGTGTACTGGCTGATTTGCTTTTGCCATTCTTCTTTAGAAAGTTTTTCCTGCGCGTTGGCCGCGGCCGCGGTCAGAAACAACAGGATGATAAGAGAAAGAACCTTTGGTTTCATTGTTTTCTCCTGTGATAAATTCGGGATGAATTATTGCTGACTTTTTAGCCGTTCCCGAGTCAACCTCTGGTTGTTTTCGGCAGTCGCCAGTTCTTCCCGCTTCTGGGTTATTTGCGTTTCGAGGGTGTTCTTTTCTGCTTCCTTCGCGGCAACTTCCTTCTTCAACGACTCCGTCTCGGCTTTAAGCTGGTCGAGTTGAGCCAACTCATCCGAAGTCGGCCCGTTGCTGCATCCCGAGACAAGCGCAGCAAATCCAGTCAGGAGGAATGCAAACGAAATAATTCGCAGTTCTTTCATAGACTGCTCCTTAGAGTATGATTGAATGTGCGGCCCGAAGATGGATCTTCATCTCTGGCCGGAAAAATTCTGGTGTTACATGGTCACGCGGTGGAGTTACAGCCGGGGCGGCGCTCGAAGAGCGGTTGCAGAAAAATAGGGAGAGTCGACAGGAAGATACATGGGAGGGATTTCGGCGAACTTCTCTGAAGAGACGGCGCCGTTCCATGGTTCTGCCAAATTCAGGTTGTGATCATCGAAGAAATTTTCCGGAGAAATGAGGTGTTTGTGGGAGGTCCAAAACGGCCGATCATCAAGTGCGATGCTGCGCTGGTCCTGGCCGGAAAACGACTGATCGAGTTTGGAAAACAGCTCTTGCCCAAGAAGCGATCTTGTACTAAGAACCCCGGTAGCAAGATATGCTCCGAGAATTGCTGAAACGATCAGCCGGCTGCGTTTGAAATGTATCATGAATCGAGGTCGGGAATGTGGCCCTTATACCCATGACAACGAATTAGAGCCCTCCTTCGTTCCAAAGGTTTAACACGGCGGCGCACCGGCCCCGCCTTCTAAAGTCATCGACTCATGGCGCCATCGGCACAGCTATATCCAGGCTACTGATTGTGAGGCGCGATGTTTCGCCGGCAAAAAAAGGCCCCGGATTTGCATCCAGGGCTTCGTCAATATCGTACACAGGGGAAATCTCTCACTTGGATTGTGTTGTGCCATAGATTCCAAACAAGTCATACGGCTTCTTGCTGAAGCTGTCGTTAAACAGAAATCCTGCAAGAACCATGTACGCAACAAACCCAAAAACGACGAGCAACTGCGCTCGGGATATCTTCTGAATATCCTGTTTCGATTTTACATCACAGATTTCACCGGGGCAGTATTGAGCTTTCTCTTTGTAGATCATCGAATAGAATTTGCACCCCAGGCAGATGCCGAACGCGCTCTCAAAAAACAGGAACACCAGACAAATCAGACAGCTGATTCCCGTTATCGGGCTGAACGCATTCACGACCACGAGCAGAATGAACACGATAGTCGCCAACGTCAGTCCGATGATCCAGGCAAACTTCTTCTGCCGGGCGCCGACGTATTCGGGAAGTTGATTCCCGACAATCAGCCGCCCGATGATTAATGAAGGAGAGAATTTAGGGTTGACAAAGACGCGTATGATGAAATCTGTGAGGAACGCAGTGATAAGGTATTTTATCAGCAAGAAATTTGATCTAAAGATGATCAGCATCAAAGAAATCAACATAACCAGAAAGAGTATTCCTGCCGAGGCTCTGATTTCACGTTCATTCAAAACGGGGATGTTGTATCCCTCAACGTCTTCTCCGAATCTTATTGTTCTGTTCATTGTGCACTCCTTTGTGAGTTCAGGTGTAATACGCACCAGACCTAGCGTTAGTTACGCCGGAGCGCTGACTTCATTCGTTATGCAAAAAAGGGGGAGATTCGCGGCTGGATCAGTTCACCGAGCAGCAAAGCCCAGAACTTGAGTTCCGGGCTTTGATTGGATGGGCGTCAAAGATGATGTGATACCGTTTTTCCGCTCGAAATGCCTTTGCATCAGCAGATCTTCGAAAATTACTTAATCTGTTTTGATGAGATGTTCCTTTTCCTATTTTCCCGATTTGAGCATTTCTGAGGAGCTTATTTCATTGTACCACTTTTGCATTACATAAAATGCCCTCTTCTTCTCCCCTTGATCAGAAACCAGTCCTTTTCGGTTAAAATCATTCTGCAGCCCCGGAAGTTGACGGCGCGGCGATCTGAAATCCTTCAGGATCCAAGGAGTCGTACCGGCCAGACCCGGAATGCGTTTAAACATATTGACACTGCGGGTGTACAAGTCTTCCTGATAATCTTCCGTAAACCGGTCCGTTTTTGTGCCGCGCAGCCCAAACACACACTCACCTCCAAATTCGCTGATGATGACCGGTTTATCTTCCGAAAATTTCCATTCCACCCGATCGCATTTTTCGGGCAAACCGTCATACCAGCCGACATACTCGTTGAAGCTGATGACGTCAAAAAGTTTACCCAGCGAATCATTGACGGTCATGAGGCCCGGTTTGATTTCCTCTTTTTCAAGAGCAGCGCTCACAAACCGGACGTCATCCATGGTGCGGGCTTTGGCGGCGAGACGGCTCAAAAAATTGTAGCGCTCGGGGCTTTGAGGCGTTTCGTTGGCAATAGACCAAATAATGATATTGGCCCTGTTCTTATCGCGGGTAATCATATCGACAAGCTGAGCCTCGGCATTTTTGTATGTTTCCGGATTGCTCCATTGGATGGTCCAGTACACGGGTATCTCAGACCAAATCATCAGCCCCATTTTCTCGGCCTGGCGAATCATTTGTTCGTTGTGCGGATAGTGAGCTAATCGGACGAAATTGCAGCCCAGTTCTTTTGCCCATCCGAGCAATATTTTAGCGTCGTCGGAGGAATAGGCCCTGCCGTTGCGGTACGCCGCTTCTTCGTGAATGGATACGCCGCGGCAAAAAATTTCCTTGCCGTTAAGGAGAATTTTTGACCCTTTGGTTTCAAGCGTTCTGAAACCAATGTCGTCGGAAATCTTGTCGCTTTCAGATGTAATGAGAACTTTGTAAAGTTTTGGATTTTCAGGGCTCCAGTACACTGGTGATGCCTTAATTTCGAATGGGGCGAAGCCCTTCAGATCGGTCTTCACTTCCCTGATTATCTTCAGCTCCGCGATTTCGATTTTGACCGTTTGACCGGCGTGCTTTCCGTCCAGCTGAACCCATCCGCCCAAAGTGCTCCTATCGCCTTTTTTCAGCTGCACACAATAATCGCGGATGAACGTGGCGGGAGTTTCAATCAAATTGACCTGCCGCGTAATCCCGCCATAGTTCCACCAATCCGTGTTGATTGTCGGGACCCCTTCGGGCAACCGCTTATTATCGACTTTCACCACGATCGAATTCTCGCCGGACTTTATCAATCCGGTGACCTCGAAGTTAAAAGGGGTGAAGCCGCCGACATGCTTGCCGATTTCCTTGCCGTTAACAAAAACAATAGCCTCATAGTTGACGGCGGCAAAATGGAGGAACAGGCGGCATCCGCTCGCCGGTGTAAAGTTGAATCGTTTTCTGTACCACACCGTTCCCTCATAATAGTATAACTCGGGCCGCTGCGTATTCCAGTCGCCGGGAACGGAGAGTGTTTTATCTGTGGCGAAATTATATTCCTGCAAAACACTCTTGTCCGTCACATCCTTGTCATTTCCAAAACCATTAGCCAGCGGTTGTCGGCGATAATCGTAGTAGCCGTTTTCGTATGGGTCGACAATGGTTCTCCAGAGCCCGTCAAGAGATGTGGCAGTGCGGCCATTCACATTGATGAGTTGGGGATAGAGCTGAGCGGAGAGCGAAAGAGAGATACTGGTCATAAGTAAAAGCCCGCCGTACTTTAGATATTTAGTACTCTTCATAGAACAAGTAATAAGTTGAATGGAAGTCGCTTTGAGAAATATTTGTCCTTCGCCACAAAAACCTAGTCAGCTTTGCCGGCGGCCCACATCATGGCGCCGGTCAGATGCTTTCTGAACATATCATTATCGTATAGCTCAGCCGTATGTCCAAGCGACGTTAGAAAACTTCGTCCGCGGCCGATATGCTGACACCAGATCAAAGGATGGTCGCCCATGACGATGTTGACGTTTTTGAACCACAGGTTCTCATCGATGTTGTACGATTTCTCATCAATCGATACCAACACTTCCATATTGCCGTTCTTCCTCGGGTTCCGGTCAAAACTGTAAAACTCGTCTTTCCATTTCATCGTATCGGCGCCAAAACATTTTGTTGCAGGATGATTTCTCTTTTCGATGATCAGTTTCCCTTCGTGTACCGGCGGGTGGCCGAGAAAATGCGCCCCGACAAGTCTTTCGTACCATGGCCATTTGTATTCAGTATCAGTGGCAGAATGGACGCCGACAAAACCGCCCCCGTTTTCGACATAGGTTTGAAGCGCCGTCTTCTCTTCGTCGTTAAGCAGATTATTTCCGGTGGTCAGCAAAAAAACGATAACGTTGTATTTGCTCAGCTCCTTTTCGGAGAACATCGTGGAATCCTCCGTAAAAGTGATTTGCCATTTATTCTCATGTGCAATCTCATAGAATGCCTTTATCGCATTCGGTTTGGAGTCATGATAGAAACCCACTGTCTTTGTAAAAACCAGAACGTTCATCCCTTGTTTTGATTGACCGCCGCTTTCTTCCGCCTGGCTTCTTCCTCCAACGGAATGTTGCGGAAGAGCGATGCTTGATAACAACGCCATGCCGATGAATAACAAAAGTATCTTTCTTATCGGGGAATTCTTCATTGTATTGAACCTGTGTCCATTTTTGTTTACGCCCAGGGGGTGATAATTTCTGTCTTTCAATGGGATGCTTATTTGCTTTCTACCAGAGAATAGACCAGTTCGATCCCTTTCCCGTTTGCGCTGAGATTGCGGCTGTATTTTTTGTCGGTTGCATTGTTCCAATGTTCGGAAGTGCCGAGACTGGCTAGTCTTTTACCGCTGCGTTCCGGGTCGTAAAATGTTCCCGACGGCGGGTTGTCCGCCAACGCGCTTTCATTGACGGAATAATCGCTGTACATCATATCGGGAGCATCGGGCCATTCAGCGAGGGCAAAGTCCAGCACCACGGCGTCGATGGCCACGCCGTCCTGTGAAGCAAAAAGACTGCACGGCCAATTGTTATCGAATGGAGCAAGCGCCCACTTGAAAGCAGGGACCTTGTCGACAAACTTGTTGCTGTAGATGCCATCGATGAGGAACAAGATTGTCTTTCCGCCGAGATCTTTGTGTCCCATGTAATCCGGATAGACAGAATAGGTGTGCAGGCCCTCCCGGCTCTGGCTGAAACCGCTGGAGTGCGCATTCTTATGCCAGTCGTCTTCGATGCTGGTACAGCCGAAATAATTCTTCGCGCAAAGACTTACTCCCTGAGTTACATGACCTTTCATTATCGCCATATTGATGACATAGTCAGCCTGAACCACGCACGCGGCGAGACCCGTTGCAACCTTCCCATTGTCGACGGAGTAGGGGATTGCATTCTTAACAAAGGTTGCCTGTTCGCGGCCGTCGCCGCCGACATGGTCGACATAATGCACCTTCGGATAAACAGCATGACATTTGTTGTAGACGTTATCAGTGATAAACCTGCTGGGGTCGGTTACGGTGATCTCTTCCTGCGGGATGCCGGCTTCGTTCACCAGACTTTTCAGAAGAGACAGGATCAGCTGCGGGTTTGCATTAATCTCATTGTTGCTTTCATGGGAATATGTATTGTTCAGATTGATTTTCACGGCTACTTTTTCTCCAGCCCGATATCCGGCTTCCGTATTTCGTTTTGTCTTGTTGAAGAAGCGGAACAAAGCATCCCACGACTCGCTCTCTTTCTGCATTCCGGTGAGACTGCACAACGTTTGCGACAGCAGTTTGTCGGTTTCCACCTGGCTGTTGAATTGATCGTCCCACCAAAAACCAGTCTTTCCGTCCCACGCTGCGATTTTCGGGTTATGTCCCCACGCAACCCTGCCCGGATGAATGCCCCTGGCGACACCAAGCGGCTCGTTGGTTTTGTACCAGATTGCCAGTTTCTTAGCGGCTGTTTGTGCGTTTGAATCTACGGTTTGGAGCTCCGCGGC
Organism: uncultured Chitinophagaceae bacterium; assembly: GCA_964384415.1. Classification (GTDB taxonomy): domain Bacteria; phylum Bacteroidota; class Ignavibacteria; order UBA10030; family UBA8401; genus JAGVPT01. The sequence goes on from CAYLMV010000014.1 coordinate 49,189, forward strand.
TGTCATTCCAATTAATACAAAGAGAACGGCCGCAACATATTTGGCATTCAGGAAGCTGCGCTTCACATTCCTGAAGGCAAAAGCCGAACCGGTCATACTAAGAATCCACATGATGAAACCAGACGCAATCGGAGATGCCGCCTGCATACAAGGATAGTATACGCGCGATGGTTTGGGGATTACTCGTATCAGAAACCAAACCGTGGAGGCGATACCGAGCAATATGAAGCTCAATCTCACCCAGTTCTTCCTGAAGTTATGAATTCGTTCGAAACGACTCTTCGATTCTTTTATCATAGCAGTGAGCCATTCTGAAAATAGTTGATGTATTGCATTCCG
>CAYLMV010000015.1:0-48031 GCA_964384415.1 uncultured Chitinophagaceae bacterium
ACAAGTTTATCGCGAATTATTTCGATACCTTCTACGAGCTTGACCGGTACGAGCTTTCGGGAACAACATTCTCCAGCAAGGCTCAACTTCTGAACAGCATAAAGAACCCGGGGCCTGGTTATTTCGGAGATCTGACAATCGCCGTACTCGGCAAACTCCAGATCCGCGGAACATATTCGAAGCTGGATAAGAATGACACGAGCGGCGTGCTTCACGTCGGCACGTCGACCGGGTCGCTTATTCCGGTGGTGATCGTAGACGCAGGATACGACAAAAAATACATTCAGAACGGCAAAGATCTTTTCACGCTTGACCAGCGTTCGCTGTTGTACGCGTCCCTCGGTTACAAACCGTATCCGTTCATGATCGTCTCGACGTTATATTCGTGGACATTCGTTCCGGTAACCGACGCGAACGGCAATACTCATTACGTAGCGCAAAAACGAATTCAGCCTCAAATCTCAATCGTGTTTCCGCTCTAACGCCGACAGACCGCGCCGCCGATTGCGTCACCGGCATTGCGCATGAGAACCTTATGAGATTAGGATTTTCCATTATTGTAGGATGCCTTGCCGCCGCCTCATCGTATTCCGCAGAGACGGTCAGGCTGCCTTCCACCGTCACGTCGGTGACCGTTTACGGAGATCGTGCTGCGGTAACGAGAACGGCTGAGACTTCTCTTCGGCCCGGCCTCTATCTCCTCTCGTTCGAAAATCTCCCGTCGGGCATCCTCGACCAGTCCGTTCGTGTCTCCGGCGAGGCTGCGGGTGCGAAAATTCTCGATGTGCGGGTGGAAACAACATTTCTCGACACGATTCCCGAGGAGCGGATCCAGGCGCTTCAATCCAGAATCCAGGAGCTCCAGGCGCAGATCAACGAACTGAACGACCGGACCAGCATTTTGGCGATGGAACGGGATTTCATTTCACAGATCAAAGCGCAGTCTGCCGACAACATCAGCAAGGATCTGAAAGTGCAGCGTCCTACTGTGGAAGATTGGCAAAAAGTGCTTGCCTTCCTCGATGTCAACCTCAACAAGAATTTTTCAGACCAGCGAAAGGTCGCAAAAGACAGGACAGATCTCCAGGCGAAGATCGATGCGCTGCAGCGCCAGGTCAACCTGATCTCGCCGGGCTCGCGCAAATCGCGAAAGAGTATCCTGGTGGATGTTGAGGTTACGAAAGAGGGAAGCCTGAAACTCTCGCCGCAGTACGTCGTTCTCGGATCGGGATGGCATCCGCAGTATGAGCTTCGTTTTGGGACAGAGACAGGTGAGGTTGAACTGACGTACCGCGGCATCATTCATCAAAGTACGGGCGAAGATTGGAGCAACGTCGATGTAACGCTCTCAACGGCGCGTCCCGATGTCGGAGGCGTGAAACCGGATTTGTATCCCTGGTACGTTACCGTTCAGGAACCAATGCGCCCGATGATGAAAGGGATGGCGAATGCGCCCTCGGCCATGAGCGAAGTGGTTGTTTCAGCCCAGGCACAGGGGAGAGTGGGGGCGGTCGAAAACCAGGTCGCGCGGGTGGAATCTGACCAACTCTCGGCCCTCTTTCATATCGTCGCAAAGTCCTCGGTCCCGTCGGACAACATTCCCCACACCGTGACCATCGAGATCGGGAAGCTTCATTCTGAACTATCCAGTTCATCGGCCCCCAAACTTTCTCCTTTTGTCTATCTTAAGGCGAGCGTCCGGAACACAACCGACGCACCCCTGCTCGGCGGCGCCGCCAGTATTTTTTCCAACGATGATTTTGTCTCCACGTCCAGACTCAATGCCGTCGCGCCCAACGAATCGTTCGATGTGTATCTCGGGATTGATCCCGGCGTCAAGATCGAACGGAGACTCGTCAACAAGTTTACCGACTACACGGGAACATTTACGAAGAACGTCAGGGTGAGCTACGAAATCCGCTATATGCTGGAAAACAACAGAAGGTCCGCAGACACCGTCGCGGTTGAGGAGAACATCCCGATTTCACAGAATGAAAAAATCGTTGTCGAGCAGGTCGAACCCTCCGAAAAACAGATGCGTCCCGACGACAAGGGAATCCTCACGTGGAAGATTCCGCTCAAAGCAGGCGAGAAGAAGAACTGGATATTGAAATTCAACGTAGAATATCCGCAAGGAACCACCATCTCTGGACTCGAATAGGACTTCATGAATTTTTTCAATCAACTCATCGTTTTACTCCTTCCGTTCACTCCCAAGGTTATCGTCGCACGCTTCGCAAAGCCGTACATTGCCGGAGAGGAACTTCCGGCTGCGGTCGTGGCAGTGAAGTCGATTAACAATGCCGGCGCCATGGCGACGCTCGACGTGCTGGGAGAAGACATCACAACCCGCGAAGAGGCGATCGCCGCCCGCGAAGAGTGCAAGCGCGTGATCTCAACAATTGCCGAAAATGCGCTCAATTCGAACCTTTCCGTGAAGCTGACGCAGCTCGGGCTGAAGATCGATCCGGACTTCTGCCGGTCCAATGTGGAAGAGATCCTTTCCGCGGCGAAGGCGCGGAATAATTTCGTCCGCATCGATATGGAGGACCATACGTGCACCGACGAAACCCTGAGCGTGTTCCGCGCCGTCCGCAGGAAATATTCAAACGTCGGGATCGTTATCCAGGCATACCTCCGGAGGAGCGAGAGCGACATCCGTCAGTTGATTGCCGAAAAAGCGAACGTGCGGCTCTGCAAAGGCATTTATTCCGAGCCGGCTGAGATTGCTTTCAAGCCGAAGGCGGAGATCCAGCAAAATTATCTCCTCCTCCTCAGGATGCTTCTCGAGGCGCGGATCTACGTCGGCATCGCCACGCACGACGATGTTCTTATCGACGGCGCAAGAACGATGATCCGCGATTTGAAGTACGGTAAGGATGAATACGAATTCCAGATGCTGCTCGGCGTACGTACCGAGAAACGGAACGAACTGCTTCGCGAAGGGCATCGCCTCCGGGTGTATACCCCGTACGGCAAGCGGTGGTATGCGTACTCCGTCCGCCGATTGAAGGAAAACCCTCAAATGGCAGGGTACGTCTTCAAAGCGATGTTCGGCATCAGTTGATCGAGGAAGCCCTAAATATTCTGTAGCGAAAAATGTTCCCCCGCACCTAACCCAAGAGGAGAGAAATAATGGCAGAAACAATATCCACTGGCAGCGGCCCGGCATTCAAGTCGTACGTCCCTGCCGAAACCTCGATGACGGAATTTTCCATTCGCGCGCTCCTGATCGGGCTTGTGATGTGCGTGGTACTGGGAGCGGCGAATGCCTATCTCGGCTTGAAAGCCGGTATGACGATAGCGGCGACGTATCCTGCCGCGGTCATCGGCATGGCCGTCCTGCGGCTCATGAAAGGCTCGATCCTCGAAGAGAACTTTGCCCGAACGGTAGGATCCATCGGCGAGTCGGTGGCGGCGGGCGCAATCTTCACGATCCCGGCATTTTTCATCGCAGGCATCTGGCCCGATTTTGCCACAGCCGGACACTACCTTATCTCGACGGTGATCATGTTCGTCGGCGGCGTGCTGGGCATCATGTTCGTCGCCCTCTTGCGGCGCGTGATGGTCGAGGATGTTGATCTGCCGTTTCCTGAATCGGTCGCCGCATCGGAAATTCACAAGGCAGGACGCGGAGGAGGCACGGGCGCCAGATTTCTTTTCGGCGCGATGGGGATCGGAGCTGTTATCCAGTCGGCGGTGCAGTTCAACATCTTCTCCGCGGCGTGGGAGAAATTCGTCGCATTTTCGAAAGCGACCATCGGCCTTCGGGGCAGCGGAAGCGTGACGGCCCAAAGCGGGCTGCTGCTCAGTTCGCCCGCCGTCAGCCCGGCGTACATCGGCGTCGGCTATATCATCGGACCAAAACTTGCCTCGCTCAATTTTAGCGGAGGGCTGTTGGCCTGGGGTCTCTTTGTACCCATCATCACCTATTTCGTCGGGCCGACACTCCTGCCGGCCGGAGGCACTCCTACCGTCGAATCGTGGATCGCCCTCGCGGACAATGTGTGGCGTTTCATCGTCCGTCCGATCGCCATCGGCGGAATGCTCGTGAGCGCTGCGTTTACGCTTTTCAAAATGCGCAAAAGCCTTATCACCGGCATCGGCCGTTCTGTCGGCGATGTGAAGAAAGCGGCCGCCGGTGAACACGTTCAGATTCGGACAGATCAGGACCTGAGCTTCAAATGGGTGATGGCAGGAATTCTTGCGGCCGCTGTGGCGACGTTCTTCATCTATGACTATTTCGCTCAGGATATGATCGCGGCCCTTGTTGCCACGGTGGTGATGATCATCGCCGGATTCTTTTTCGCCGCGGTCTCCGGATATCTGGTTGGGATTATCGGATCCAGCAATAATCCGATCAGCGGGCTGACTCTTTCAACGCTCCTCATCGCTGCGCTGTTAATGGTCGCGCTAGGAATGAAAGGGACTCAGGGCGTCGCAGCTGTACTAGGCGTTGCAGCAGTCGTTTGCGTTGCGGCCGCCGTTGCGGGAGAGATGCTTCAGGACCTGAAGGTCGGGCACATCCTCGGCGGAACTCCCTGGAAGATGCAGGTTGGCGACCTCGCGGGCGTGGCTATCGCATCGCTCGTCATGTTTCTTCCTCTGGTCGTTCTGCACCAAGGAGATATCAACACAGGCGGGACAGGCTTCGGCGGCAAAGCTCTTCCCGCACCGCAAGCGAGCCTTATGGCCCTCTTGTCACAGGGAATTGTCGGAGGCCAGATGGCATGGCCGCTCATCATTGTTGGAATGCTGATGGGCCTCGGCTTTATTGCGATGCAGGTGAAAAGCCCCATGCTTGTGAGTGTGGGAATGTATCTTCCGCTCGAGACGACATTTGCCATCTTCATCGGCGGCGTGATCAAAGGAATCGTTGAGCGCATGAATGTCTCGAAAGGAAACAACGATGCTCAGAAGGCCCGCGTGGAAAACACGGGTGTTCTTATCGCCGCTGGCCTTATCGCCGGCGAAGCTCTGATCGGGCTGCTCTTTGCCGGGCTTGCATTCTTTGATGTCAAATACGCCGACGTACTTCCCGGAATATTTTCATTCCTTCCGTTTCCGTTCGGCGTCAGTCTCCTGATCTTTGTGGCGATAGGGTGGCTGCTTGTCAGGATACCGCTGGCGAACGCAGGAAGGCCGGACGAACCGGCGCCTCCAACGGCGGTTTTCTGATATCGGTTCCGCTGACACGTTCATTGAACCTGCGATGCCGCAAATCGCAGGTTCGTTTTTCTTAGGATTGGCCGTGGCAAAAGGTGTTGAGAGAGCGGTAAACCTTCTTGAGCTGAAGCCTGTGCGCAATATTCAGTCGGCCTCAAACGCCGATGGAACGGTCGTCCTCATCGTTCCGAAGTTCCAGGGGAAGTTCGCTTCGCGGTGGGTGATGCCGTCATTGGCCAGGCCGTACATCCAGCTGAAACTCGATGTGCACGGCAGTTTTTTTTGGAATGAGTGTGACGGCAGAAAAAGCGTCCGCGAAATCGCGGGGAAGATGAGCGAACATTTTGGCGAGGGAATGGAGCCGATGCTCGACAGGGTCGGCGCCTTCATGAGAAGACTCGATGAATCGAAGTTCATTTTGATCGACGGCTCGCGCGAGCCGGCGGAAATTGAAGCGAAAAACGACGCACGCGGGTTGTAGGGCCGCATTCGCGTCCAACCCAAGGACAGAAGAATCTCTTTTACCACCAAAGCATCGAAAGGACAAACACCATGTCTACCGCAATTGACGGCTTGAAGCCTGAATTGGTGTGGAAATATTTTGCAGAGATCAGCAAAATTCCACGCGGCTCAAAAAATGAAAAACAGATCTCGAACTACATCGTCCAGACCGCCAAGAGTTTAGGCCTGGAGGCGAAGCAGGATAAATTCCTTAACGTCGTCGTGCGTAAGCCCGCCTCGGCAGGACGCGAGAACGCGCCGAGCGTTTGCCTGCAGGGACACCTCGATATGGTGTGTGAGAAGAACAAGGATACGGTGCATGACTTCGAAAAAGACGGGATCGAACTCGTCCGAAAAGGCAATTTCCTCTCAGCAAACGGCACCACGCTTGGGGCGGACAACGGAATTGCAGTCGCCACAAACCTCGCGATCATGGAAGACAAATCCCTCGTACACGGTCCGCTCGAATTTCTCTTTACCATTGACGAGGAAACGGGGCTGACCGGAGCGAACAATTTAAGGCCGGGATTCCTTCAGAGCAACACGCTCATGAACCTTGATTCCGAAGAAGAGGGAGCCTTGTACGTCGGATGTTCGGGAGGCCGGAACACCGTGGGGACATGGAAGGTCACTTTGAAGGCGGCTCCTGCGGATGCGGCGGCCTTCGTGCTCCATGTTAAGGGATTACGCGGCGGCCACTCGGGGCTGGAGATCGACAAAGGCCGCGGCAACTCTCTCAAGATCCTCAATCGCGTTCTCATCGCGCTGGAAAAAGTGGACGCGCGACTCTCCACCATTGAAGGCGGCAACAAGAGCAACGCAATCCCGCGCGAGGCTGAAGCGGTTGTCTATATTCCGCGAAGAAACGCAAAGAAGGCAAAAACGATTGTGGAGCAGTGCAACGGCATCATGAAAACGGAGCTGGCGACCGCCGAGCCCGACCTCGCTGTGACCATCGAGGAAGGCGCCTCTTTGAAGCGCGGGAAGATCATGAAGAGAAATCAACAGGAAGCGTTGACAAAGACGATTGCAGCTCTTCCGCACGGCGTCATTAAAATGAGCGCCGACATCGCGGGCTTGGTCGAAACATCCACCAACGTGGCAATCATCAGGACGGAAAAAAGCCGGATCGTCGTAACGACAAGCCAGAGGAGCTCTGTTGCCTCCGAGATCGACGAGATACTCCAGTCTGTCGCCGCAGTCTTCTCGCTCGGCGGCGCAAAAGTCGAGCAAGCGGAAGGCTATCCCGGCTGGAAACCGAACCTCGGCTCGCCGATCCTCAAGGTGGCCAAGGCCACATACCAGTCGCTCTACGGCAAACAGCCGGAGGTGAAAGCCATCCATGCCGGCCTCGAATGCGGAATTATCGGCGAAAAATTTCCGAGCATGGACATGGTTTCGTTCGGACCGACGCTCGAAGGGGTTCATTCGCCCGACGAGAAAATCCATATCGACACGGTGGAGAAATTCTGGAATTTTCTCCTCGGCATCCTAAAAAACGTCAACTGAGGTTCACAAGGAGATCATGATGAACGAACAGGCGGGAGCAACGCCGGAGTACTGGCATCCATCGCGACGGGCATACAGATACACCGTGCTGCTCTTCGTCAGCCTTCTGACATTTGGAAGCTATTTCGCGTACGACAGCGTCGGAGCGATCGCGCCGACGCTGATCACGGCCCTCGGAGTCGGCCGGGAAGCTATCGGGCAGATGTATACGGTCTACAGCGTCGCCGCGATCGTCTCGGTTTTCATCGGCGGGCTGCTCATCGACAAGATCGGCACCCGGCGGGCGAGCCTTCTGTTTTCCATGCTCGTCGCTGTCGGGGCGGCCATCGTAGCCATTGCTCCGAATATCTGGGTACTCTACGGAGGGCGATTCATTTTTGGATGGGGCTCCGAGTCGCTTGTCGTTGCGCAGAGCGCGATTTTCACCCGATGGTTTAAAGGAAAAGAGCTGGCATTCTCTTTCGGCATCGGCCTGACAGTGAGCCGTCTTGGGACGCTCTTTAGTTTCAACACGGAAGCGCTTATCGCCGAATATTTCGGCAATTACAAATCCGCGCTCTGGGCGGCTGTGCTCTTCTGCGTTCTCTCCGTTGTTGCGAACCTCATCTTCAATATGCTGGACCGAAGGGGAGAGAAGGCGCTTCGCTTGAAAGAAGAAGGAGGAGGCGACAAAATAGTTCTCGCGGATGTCAAACGGTTCAAGGCATCGTACTGGTACGTGACCCTCCTCTGCGTCACATTTTACTCCGCCATTTTTCCCTTCACCGCGCTGTCGACCGATTTCTTCAACACGAAATGGGGCCTCTCGATGACAGCCGGGTCGGAGGGAGGATTCTTCTATCAGGTGTTCTACAACATTTTTCACATGTTCAACACCGCCGGAGGCACGACGACGATCATCATCTTCGCCTCGATGGTCTTCGCTCCGTTTTTCGGACAGTGGGTTGATAAGTTCGGCCGGCGGGCAACGGTGATGGTGATCGGATCGATCCTGATGATCCCCGCGTTTCTCTCGATGGCCTTTACAATGATTCCGCCTGCATTTCCGATGATTGTCCTCGGTGCGGCGTTCGTCATGGTCCCCGCGGCGATGTGGCCCTCGATTCCCCTGATCGTCGAAGAGAACCGGGTCGGGACGGCATTCGGGCTGACGACGATGATTCAGAATTTTGGATTGGCGCTGTTTCCGTGGCTCAACGGTCTGCTCCGCGATTCGACGCAGGACTACACCGCGAGCATGATCATGTTCTCATGTCTCGGCGTCGTCGGCCTTGTTTTTGCCATCTTGCTCCGAAGGAGCGAGCGAGGTCCGGGAGCGCATGGACTTGAGACCATCATGAGTAAATGATTTTCGATTTTCAATTTGCAATTTTCAATTTCAGATCGAAAAATGCAGATTGCAGACTTAAAATTGTAAATTGCAAATCGACAATTGTAAATACAAAATGGGGGGCCAACGTGACGGAATCCGAATTGAAGTCGCGTTTGAAATAAATGGCTCTGCGCGTGATTCGGTTAGTGAATTCTCTTCCGAGGGGAGTGTCCGCGGATGTGCTGGGAAAACAGCTGGTGAGATCGGCAACATCCGTTGCGGCGAATTACTACGCAGCGTGCAAAGGAAGATCGCGCGCAGATTTCTTGAGCAATCTGGGGATTGTAGAAGAGGAAGCGGATGAGACGCAACTGTGGATAGAATTAATTGGCGACTTTCAACTTGTCCCCCAAGATCGATTGAAGTCTCTCCTCAAGGAAGTTCGAGAAATCACTGCGATCATTGCCGCTTCCAGATTGACAATAAAGAAGAGTTCAAAGCGCTGGTCACTTGAGTCTCAGCAATCGAAAATTGCAAATTGAAATTCGAAAATTATAAATTGCAAACCGAAAATTGCAAATTGCGAATCGAAAATTAAATATCATCCAACGTAAAAGGAGTTCTCCATGATATCCGAATCTTCAAAGACGATCCTTTCCGGAACGGTAAAGGAATGGAACAAATTCAAGACGGAGCAAATTAAGCTCTCTCTCGTTGCCAACGATATCGCTTCGATCGCCTCCAAGTTAATTCTGGAGCAGCTGCAGTTTTTGAAGGCCCAAGGGATCGATACCCAATGCGATAACGTGGAGTCGATGAAGGTGCTGAACGTCCCCATCCAGGTGCAGCCGATCATCGAGGCCGTATTCCCAAACTCGAAAGGAAGCGTGCTCCTGAAGTGTGCGGGCGCTGCGAGAATGATCGTCATCAACCCGAACCTCAGCATCTCGGCGGGCGGAAGTCCAATCACCTATGAGCAGCTTCAGCGCGCCGTGCCGGACTCCTTCGCCACGAACGCGGCCGAATTTGTCCGTGACGCATTTCTGAACGTAGCGCGAACCGGAGGGAAGGAAGGCGCGGCTGCATAATAACCGCCATCATTAGAATTCTCATGAGCACGTTTCTCCATCCCAAACACTTTACGCTTAACCAGGCCCGGACCAAGCTGATGGCGATCGTTCCGCTAGTCAAGGAATTGACCGGATTGAAGCGAATTTTGAACGAGAAAGGCTTCGATGCATATCGCCATACGTATTTCGGCGGGTCGGGTCCTAACGGTGAGCGGGTCTATCCGAAAGAACTGGAACGGCTGGTAGAGATCGTAAAAATGTTTTCGGACGATGGGATCCAGGTCAAAGGACTTGACCAGGGGCTCATCGATTTTCCGCACGTCCGTGAAAACGGGGAAGAAGTCTATCTCTGTTTTCAGCTCGGCGAGGATGATATTCTGTTTTGGCATTCGATCGACGATGGCTTTGCCGGCCGGCGATCGATTGACGAGTTATGAAGTCCGTCACGGCGGGGGCGCTCTCATGAAGACGCTTCTCACACGATCGCCGCGGCGGGCGGCGAGCTTGATCCTGAAAGGGGACATCGTCGCATTCCCGACGGAGACCGTGTATGGTCTTGGGGCAAACGTGTTCGATGAGCGCGCGCTCCGCAAGATCTTTGCCGCCAAAAAGCGTCCGGTCGATAACCCGTTCATTGCGCACGTAGCGCGCCGCGACCAGATTTTGCTCCTCGCCGAAGAAATAACTCCCCCGGCCCGCCAGTTCATCAAACATTTTTTCCCCGGACCTCTGACAGTAATCTTGCAGAAAAGACCGGAAGTTCCGTTGATCGCCACGGCAGGGCTTCCGACCATCGCGATCCGAATGCCGAAACACCCTGTTGCCCGGGCATTGCTCATCGCTTGCGGGGTTCCCCTCGCAGCGCCTTCTGCAAATCTTTCGGGAATGCCGAGTTCAACGAACTGGCAGAGCGTTTTTAACGATCTGGATGGCCGTATCGGCGGAATCTTAAAAGGGGGACGAGCTCCTGTGGGGCTCGAATCCACGGTTGTGGATTGTACTGGCAGCATTCCGACAGTTCTCCGCTCCGGCGCCGTAACACTGGAGCAACTGAGAAAAATTGTGCCGTCGACCCGCCTGGCGGTGATTCGAAAAGATGCGCCTGTCAAAAGCCCCGGATTGAAATATCGGCACTACTCACCCCATGCCCGTGTTGTGATAGTGTCGGACGTGAGCGTGCCCGTTGATATCCGTAATGCAGCATATATTGGGATTAAAGCGGCGTCCGGAAGAAAACGACGCTTCCGGCTCACCCGTGTCTGCAAGGACACGAGAGCGTACGCGCATGATGTCTACAACTTCTTCCGTCGATGCGATAAAAGAGGCGTATCGGTCATCTATTGTCAGTCCGTGAAACCTGTAGGCATAGGTCTGGCGATCATGGACCGGATTAAACGTGCCTCGAGGTAACGATCTTGTATCAAGGCTACAGGAAAATGGAATGGCTTGTAAGTCAGGCATTCCTGGTCCGTAGGTCGGGCATTCCTGTCTGACCAGTTTTGAATCCGTAAACAGAAACCCAAAGATTTATTGGAGTGAATTAGTGCCGTACCAACTTACATCGGAGTTCAAGCCGGAAGGCGACCAACCCGAAGCCATCCGCCAGCTCAACGAGGGATTAAATCGGGGGGACAAATACCAGACTCTCCTCGGCGTTACGGGGAGCGGCAAAACATTCACGATATCGAATGTTATCGCGAACACGGATAAGCCTGTTCTTATCATGTCGCACAATAAGACCCTTGCCGCGCAGCTCTACGCGGAATTTAAAGGCTTCTTTCCGAAGGATCACGTCGAGTTCTTTATCAGCTACTATGATTACTACCAGCCCGAGGCATATGTTCCTACCACGGATACCTACATCCAGAAAGACTCTTCGGTCAACGATGAAATCGACCGGCTCCGGCTTCGTGCCACGAGCGCGCTGATCAGCGGCGAGCCAAACACCATCGTTGTGGCTTCGGTCAGCTCAATTTATGGTATCGGTGCGCCGGAAGAATGGATGCAGCAGATGGTTGTCGTAAAGAAAGGGGAACGCATTGAGCGCAATGTCCTTCTCCGGAAGCTCCTCGACATTTACTATGCCAGAAACGATTACGAATTTTCGCGCGGTACGTTCCGTGTCCGGGGTGACGTGGTGGAGGTCATCCCTGCATACGAAAACGAGGAAGCGATCCGGATAGAATTTTTTGGCGATGAAATTGAAAAAATCTCCATCATCGACAAGACCGATGGAGCAATCATCGGAGAGACCGACTACGAGGTGATCTATCCTGCAAAGCAATTCGTGACGACGAAGGAATCGCTCGAGCGCGGCATCAAGGCGATTGAACTCGAAATGCACGAACAACTTGAGGCCTTTCGCTCCCAGAGCATGTTCGTGGAAGCCCAGCGGCTGGAACAGAGAACCCGTTTCGATATTGAGATGATGAGGGAGGTGGGTTACTGCAGCGGCATCGAAAACTATTCGCGCCACCTCGCCGGACGGCAGCCGGGTTCGCGCCCGTACTGCCTCTTCGACTATTTCCCGAAAGATTTCCTGCTCGTCATCGATGAATCCCATGTCACCGTCCCGCAAATCGGAGGGATGTACTTTGGCGACCGCTCGCGCAAGGAAACACTCGTCAAGTACGGGTTTCGCCTTCCCTCAGCGCTCGATAACCGTCCCCTGAAATTTGACGAGTGGGAACAGATGGTCAACAAAGTGATTTTCGTCAGCGCGACGCCGGGACCGTATGAAATGGAAAAATGCAAGGGCGTTTTTGTCGAGCAGGTCATCCGCCCGACCGGTCTCATCGATCCGGAGGTAGAGATCCGTCCGGTGAAAAATCAGATCGATGATCTGATCATGGAGATACGAAAACGCTCTGCCGCCAAGGAACGGATCCTCGTGACCACGCTGACGAAACGCATGGCGGAGGATCTGACCGAGTACCTCGAGAACATCGGCATCCGGGTCCGGTATATTCATTCAGAGATCGACGCGCTCGAGCGTGTGGAAATTCTACGCCACTTGCGTCTCGGCAATTTTGACGTGCTGATCGGCGTGAACTTGCTGCGCGAAGGGCTCGATCTTCCGGAGGTTTCGATGGTCGCCATTCTGGACGCGGATAAGGAAGGGTTTCTACGCTCCGAACGGTCGCTGATCCAGACGGCAGGGAGGACGGCCCGAAACGCCAACGGCAAAGTCATCATGTACGCCGATAAGATCACCGACTCCATGGAAAAAATGATGAGCGAGACCAGCCGCCGGCGTGAAAAACAGATCGCATTCAATACCGAACATAACATCACGCCTACGACGATCTACAAGACGTACGACGAAGTCATGGCCTCGACTGCAGTGGCCGACGTGAAATCGTCGCGCGATATCCGCCGGGAAAAGGAAACAATGCCCGCGGTCGCCGATTCCATTGTCCGCTACCTCTCGGCCGATCAGAAGGCCGACCTCATTGAAGAGCTGAAGGCGGAGATGGTGAGAGCTTCGCAGGACCTGGAGTTCGAGCGCGCAGCCCAGCTGCGCGACGAGATTCGCCGTCTCACCGAGCGAAAGGAGAAGTAAAAAAACAAGGGGGGAGTCATGAAAACGCTGTCGCTGCTCCAAGCCTGGATCACGCCATTCAAGGAATTCTGCTTTCCCCCGCTCTGCTTTTCCTGCAATGCCCGGCTCACTACCCGCGAATCGCGCGTCTGCAATTCCTGCTGGAATTCGATGCGGCGTGTGCAAAGAGACGACTATACTGTCCGGATCCTGAGGGAGAGGTTTGCCGCCGACGGATTCATCGATGAGTTCTACTCCAAATATTATTTTGAAGAGCGGGGCGTCTTTCAAAAGCTGGTCCACTCCCTGAAATATGAGGCGATCACTGTTTTTGGGATCGAACTGGGCAGACGACTTGGAGAACTCCTGATTGAGGAGATGGATGTCGGCACGATCGGTATAATTATCCCGATTCCATTGCATAGAATGAAGCTGCGGGAAAGGGGATATAATCAGAGCGAGTCAATCTGCAGAGGCATATCACAGATCACGGCGCGGCCGGTGGATATGAAGTTAATTCAACGATGCAAGAATACTCTTTCGCAAACGCACCTGACGGCGGATGAGCGGAGACACAATGTAGGGGATGCGTTCGAAGTGACCGTGGGCAAGGAATCGGCGCTCCACGCTTCCACAGTTCTGGTTGTCGACGACGTGATGACGACCGGTTCGACTATTGAATCTGTCGCGAAGATACTAAAGGAATCGGGCGCCGCTAAAGTGATTGCCGCATCGTCGGCCCTCGCTATGCTGGGAGGGGAAGCGCCTCCGAAGTAACGGATGACGTCGGGCGACAAACCTCCCGGAGGCCACTTTCGTTGACTCGTTGCCACGCTAGACTGACTATTGTGACAGTTGGGAGCCCCGTAGAAACGTGCGGGCATGACAACCTTTGTAGTGCATCATTCCCGCACGGCATCTCGGACCTTAATTCAGCGTGGTTCTGCGTCGATTCGCTCCTGCCCCCTCTGGCCTACTCGGTGACGTTCAACGCCTCTTCGCTTTCCAGCGGAGTGTACTTCTACAGGATTCAAAGCGGCTCGTTTGCGGCTGTAAAAAAGATGATGCTGTTGAAATAAATCGATGCCCCATAGTCATTTAGGGCACTCAAAGCATGCTAAACCTCCCCGTCCATTCGGTGTCAAAAAATGACCCGGTGAACGGGGAGATTATTAAAGACCGGAAGAGATAGTCGCGGCAGCGTTACTGGTATTTCCACCCTCAATCATTGCCATCTTTAAAAAAAAGATCAGGACTTACGGGCAGACGCCGACACGTCTGGAGGAGGAGATTGATGAAGAGAATTGAGATAGCGTGTATTGATTTGATATGCGGTCTTCTGTTGATCGGATCTCTCGAGGCTCAGGTCAATAGCAATCCACCCATCGAATACATTTCTCCGGTTCCCGGTTCGACGTTGAACATGCCGCGGACGAACATTATCATCAGAGCGAACGCGCCGGTTGACCAGATGACCCTCCAAACCTCGGGAGTGATTTCCGTAATCGGTTCGAAGAGCGGAGTTCATTACGGCAGGATGATTCTCTCCGATGACACCAGGACAGTAGTGTTCGTCCCCGACGCGCCCTTCACAGAAGGGGAGCAAGTGGGCGTGAATGTCGGCAGCGGACTGAAGATGATGAGCGGTCTCGGATTCACACCGACGAAATTCAATTTCATGGTGACACCAAAAGTTGTCAAAGCTCCGTTGTCTCTGCAAATATCGGAAGGATTGGCTCCTTTCTCGGCGCATTTTGTTCCGGCTGCGAACACGTTGATTACGAAAGACTCGCTTCTCCCGGCTAATTTTCCGAACCTCAACATCCTGACCGATAGCACCACTGCTCCCGGATATCTGTTCATCAGCAATTTTGGCTGGACAGCCAGCGTTAACTCGACGCCGTACCTGATGATCGTCGACAACTCCGGCCATCCGGTCTTCTACAGGGCTCTCGAGGGATCTTCGACAGATTTTAATCTTCAACCGAATGGCCATCTGACGTACTTTGACAGGATCGCTCAGGTGTTTTACGAATTGGATTCCTCGTATTCGACAGTGAACAGTTACATGTGTGGAAATGGGTACGCGACGGATCTCCACGAGTTGAGGATTTTGCCAAACGGCCACGTCCTGCTGATGGGAGATGATTATCAGACCGTCGATATGTCGAAAGTGGTCCCGAATGGAGACACATCTGCGACTGTTGCGGGGCTTATCCTCCAGGAACTGGACAACGAAAAGAATGTAGTATTTCAATGGAGGAGCTGGGATCATTTTCAAATTACGGACGCGACGCATGAGGTTCTCACAGCGGCAACCATTGACTACGACCATGGCAATTCGCTGGAACTCGACGGAGACGGAAATATCATCCTTTCGAACAGACACATGGATGAGATCACAAAGATCAACCGGTCGACCGGCGACATTATGTGGAGAATGGGGGGGAAGAATAACCAGTTCACCTTCATTAACGATTCGATTGGTTACTCGCATCAGCACGCCGTACGGCGATTGCCGAACGGCAATTTCACGGTTTTCGACAACGGCAATTTTCACGTTCCTCAGTTTTCCCGTGCGCTCGAATACCAGCTTGACGAAGTGAACAAGACGGCGACCTTGGTGTGGCAGTACCGAAATACTCCGGATCAATTCAGTCTCGCGATGGGATATGTTCAGAGGCTCTCTAACGGAAATACTTTGATAGGATGGGGTGACAGCAGCCCGTCCGTGACCGAGGTGACGAGCGACGGCAGAAAAGTGTTTGAGTTGGCTCTTCCGGACCAGGTAGTAAGCTATCGGGCGTACCGGTACCAGTGGAATGTGCAAAGTTCAATCACTGGTGTCGTGGCAAAGGGAGCAGGCAGCCTGGTGCCAGCTGTGATGACGCTCAATGAAAACTACCCAAACCCGTTCAATCCCGCCACAAAGATCTCATTCAGCCTACCTGCAACCGGCGATGCCACGCTGAAAGTCTACAATGTTCTCGGGCAGGAAGTGGCAACGCTGGTGAACGGGGTCGTGAAGGGCGGAGTGGAACAGACCGTTTCATTTGACGCTTCGGCATTGGCAAGCGGCGTTTACTACTGCCGCTTACAGAGCGGTCAAAAAGCGGAAACAAGAAAAATGGTCCTCTTGAAATAGTACGCGGGCAGCAGGAATAAGAACACTAAATTCATTGCCGTGAGAAGAGGCTGACATAAGGTGAATGGCACGGCAATGGTGAGGGGCGGACCGAAATTGGTTCGCCCTTTTTTATTGCACAAACCGAGTTTCCACGCCACCAGGATTGCTTGATTTTTGTCACAAATTCCGGTAGGTTACCGACGTTCAATCGACTGTTCTTCTCTATATGTATGTAGAATGGGAACACCACTTTGTGGGATGTCATTAAGCAGCGCTCACTCCTCATTCGGGAACCTAACGAAGTCCGGATTCTACGCTTGGTGCGCGACAGCGGGGAGATTTCGCGCATTGAGATCGCCAATGCATGCAATCTTAATAAGGCGTACGTCACCGAACTTGTCGCCAAGCTGATCCAGGCAGGGTTCCTGGAAACCTCCGGCAAGGATGAAGCCAATACCAAGGTGGGACGAAAGAGAATCCTCCTCAAATTCGTTCCAATGGCGGGTCTCGTCGCCGGGGTAGATGTTGGTATGACCCATACCACCGTCATCGTCACCGACCTCAACGCAACAATTCTCCAGCGAAAGACGTTTTCGCACTCTGTTGAAACGCCTGCGAGTCAGGTGCTGTCCGGGGTGATCGATGCAATCTCAACCCTGCTGACGGAAACACACGCTGCCCAATCGAGACTTGTCGGCATTGGGCTTGGCGTGCAGGGTTTGATCGACTACCGGACAAACAGGCTCATCACATCGCACAACAAGAAAGCATGGGAAGGGGAGTCGCTGAGCGAGCAACTCGAAGCTCACTTCAAAGTTCCGATGTATGTCGAAAATGACGTGAAGGCGATGACGGTGGGGGAGTACCTCCTGGGTTCCGCGAAAGGCTCAAAAAATCTTGTGAACCTTTTTATCGGAGACGGGCTTGGAGCGGGGATCATGATCAACGGGCATCTTCACCGCGGATTTACTTCGAGCGCAGGAGAGATCGGCTATACCGAACTGGCTCCGCCGGCCTACATGAGCGAGAATCATCCGCTTCTGTACAGCGGCCAATCGATTTTCGGCCAGATCCTGACAGATGCGAATATAGCGAACAGCTATGCGAGGAAGGCGGGGAAGAAGAGCGAAGACATCTCCGTTGCCACGATTGCAGAGAGGGAGGCGGCAGGTGATTCGGTCGCGAGGGAAATTATTGAGGAGTGCGCCTCGCTGCTCAGTATTCTCTGCATCAACCTTATCAATCTGCTGAACCCCGAACTGATCATCATCGGGGGCAAACTCGCACAAGGCTGCCCGACGCTCATCGATCTTCTCAGGGCAAAAATTCACAAGGATACTCTCTCTGTGCCGGCGGAAGCTGTGCAAGTCCGGGCCGCCTCTCACGGAGCAGAAGCTGTCGCTTTGGGTGCGACAAGTCTCGTACTCTACGAAATGTTTGAACCCCTTCATTCTCTCTCCCTCGATGCTGAAAGGGTGAGATCCCTCGTCTCCGCTGACGCGCTCCCCTCGAATGGGTAATCGAGCCATTTGAATCCATGCTGAAGCACCCACGGGCGCCGGAAACCGGACCGATCTGCTCCCGGACGGGCAATCCGCTACGAGGCAGTCCGGCATCCCTTCCCCCATATTAAATCTCTCAAATGATGAAGAAAGTACTTGACAAAGGGAGGAGAAAGTCCTATAATCGAGTTAATTTGTTGTCTCAACAAACTAATATACGGTTGTTGTCTGCTAATTATTAGGCCAAAATCGTGCCAAATTAGTTTGTTTAAACAATAAAGTAATTAGTGATGGTTAAGTCAGGCTGTGAAAAAGAGATACACTCAAATAACAAGCATTAATCCAAAGGTTGGCCGCAATATAAACAGAGCGATCATCCTCAATGCTATTCGGGAAAAGCAGCCAGTATCTCGTACGAAGATCTCAGAAATCACAGGCCTCAACAAGAGCACCGTCTCAAACATCGTGACTACCCTCCTCGATGAAGAGCTTATCCGTGAAGCTGTGTCAAAGAACAGCGAGGTTGGAAGAAACCCGATCGACCTGAGTATCAAACGAGAGAGGAATTTTGTGGGAGCGATCTACGTCGACTCGATCGACACGACGCTCGCGATCGTTGATATCGACGGCACGGTAATGACCAAGATGACGGTCAAAACGGATGCGTCAAATCCTAAGTCGTTCATCCCGGGCTGCCTCGACACGCTGAGAAAAATGCACCTTCAATACCAAAGCCATCCACTCAAAAATATCGGTATCTCGGTCGCGGGAATTGTCGATTCGGCTCACTCGCGGGTCGTCTATTCATCCAACCTCGGCTGGCAAGACTTGGACATCGGCTCAATCATCCAGGAGCACAACCCGGAGGTGGATCTCCTTACTATAGAGAACGACGCGAAAGCTTCCGCGCTTGCCGAGTTGATCCTCGGAAAGCACAAGATTGCATCCTCCAATCTTATCTTTCTTTCCATCGGCCCGGGCATCGGAGCCGGCATCGTGGTCGACAACCATATCCTCAGCGGAAGTTCGCATGCTGCCGGAGAATACGGTCACATGACATTGGTGGAAGGGGGAGAACAATGCACCTGCGGCAACAAAGGGTGCTGGGAAGTTTACGCTTGCGACCGGGCAACGGTGGGATACTACTCCCGGATTGCCCAGGATCGCCGCGAAGGAATTGGTATCGAGGCTCTCGCCGACCTGGCGCTTGCCGGCGATAAAAATGCCGTCGATGCTTTCCGCAAATCAGGCGAGTACATCGGACTGGGCATCGCAAACATCATCCGCACTATCGATCCCCAAAATATTGTGATCGGAGGCTCGGTGGTAAGAGTGTGGAGTATTATTTATCCGGTCATCATGGACACTGTCAATCGGCGGGGATTCTTTGGGAAACAGCGGAACACGGTCATTCTCCCCACGTCGCTCACCGACAATCCTCCGCTGCTCGGTGCGGCGGCGCTTTCCATCAGAAGGATTTTCACGGATTACAGAATCATACTTTAGGGAATCAGAAGGTTCAATGACAAATCAGGTATTCAAAGTTGGAGTTGATATCGGCGGGACAAACACCGTTGTCGGCGCTGTCAGCGACGCTGGTCAGTGTGTCGGCAAATCGAGTTTCCTCACCCAGTCGTGTCTCTCGGTCGAAGACTTCACCGTCAAACTGGTCTCGACCATTTCGGCATTGAGCGAGCAGTGGATTCCGGATCATACGATCGCAGGAATCGGAGTCGCTTCTCCGGCAGCCAGACAGCGTGAGGGAATTATCCAAGGTCCGGCAAACCTCAAGTGGGAATCGATCAACATTGTCTCGCTGCTCAAGCCGCATTTCGACGTACCGATCATCGTCACAAACGACAGCAACGCGGCCGCACTCGGAGAGATGAAATTCGGGCTGGCGAAGGGGATGAAGAATTTTGTTGTCATCACCATCGGAACGGGATTGGGTGCTGGCATCGTGGTCGACGGGCGTTTGCTCCACGGAGAGAACGGCGTCGCCGGAGAACTCGGGCACATGACCATTGAACCCGGAGGAAGGCTGTGCGGCTGCAGAAGGCGGGGCTGCGTGGAAACCTACGTCTCGGCGACCGGCATCCGCCGGACTGTGTTTGAGCTGCTGGCCCGATCCACCGACGAAACCGAGCTCCGGGCGATCAGTTTCAACAATCTCACTGCGGAAAAAATTCACGCGCTTGCACGGCTCGGAGATCCGATCGCAATCGAGGCCTTTGAAGTTACCGGCAAACTCCTTGGCCGCGTGCTTTCAAATACCGTTGCCGTTTTCGACCCCGAAGCGATCATTCTTTCAGGAGGGTTGATGAATGCGGGAGATTTACTGCTCGAACCGACAACGCGCTCGTTCAACGAAAATGTTCTCGAGCTGCACAAGAGAAAAGCCGTCATCCTGAGATCTCGTCTGAAAGATGGCGAAGCGGCGATCCTCGGTGCAAGCTCGCTGATTATGAATGGATCCGACGAACATCGTGATCCATCAAAAATCCAGCTGCATGCTCACTGAAGTTGGCGCTCGTCTGTAGGATTTGCTTCGAGATCACGAAACATGCAAATGACGCACAGCGGAAGAAGCATCGTTATACCCGAAAGCTTAAACTCAGGAGAAGATTCTAGGAAAAACCTTCAGAAGGAGATGATCCTGCGCTCATCGACGATCATCAGTGAAGAGGGCCTTTTTCAATACGGAATATAATTGAAAGAGAACACTATGCTCAAGAAAACTATTACCATCGTTGTCCTTTCACTAGCGATGCTGTCGCTTCCGTGCACCCTGGCGTTCGCGGCGGCCGGATCAACCATCACCGGAACTGTCAGAGACTCCAATACGAAGGATGTGCTTCCGGGAGCCAGCGTCTCGCTTGCGGGGACGAGTCTCGGAGCATCAACGGACATTGACGGCAGATATGCGATCCACAATGTTTCCCCCGGGTCGTATAATCTCCGGGCGACGTATGTCGGCTATACCCCGGTGCTCTTTGCAATTCATATAGAGGCGGGCGCAGACCTTCAACAGGATCTGAAACTTGATGCGGTCGGGGTTCAGGGGGAAACGGTTGTCATCACGGCGCAGGCACAGGGCCAGAACGAGGCGATCAATCAACAGCTCTCGAACACGAACATCGTGAATACGGTGTCGGCGGCGCGCATCCAGGAACTCCCGGACGCAAATGCGGCGGAGTCGATCGGCAGGCTTCCCGGCGTCTCCATCCTGAGAAGCGGTGGTGAGGGGAATGAAGTTGTCATCCGCGGCCTCCAGCCCAAATACAATAATGTGACGGTCGATGGAGTGCGCATGTCTTCTTCCAACCCCAACGATCGAAGCGCCGACCTCAGCATGATTTCGCCGAATATGCTCGAGGGAATCGAAGTTTCAAAAACTGTTTCGGCGGACCAGGATGCCGATGTGCTGGGAGGAACGGTGAATTTCAAATTGAAAGAACCGGGAGCGGGATACGAAGAGCGGGAGGGATTGGGCGTGAACCTGCTTGCGCAGGGGGGATATAACGGCCTCTCGAATGCTCCAAACAAGTATGACAATTACAAGTTTGTCGGAGGCGTTGAGGGGCGATTCCTCGAGGGTCACCGGCTCGGTCTGTTCGCGCAGGCAGATTTCGAGAGACGCAATTTAACCTCCAACGAGCTGAGCTCTTCCTTTGCGCAGATTGGCAATAGCACGAGCCAGTATCAGATCAACTCTATCACGCTGAACACGATTCCCCGGGACAGGGAGCGAGGAAACGGGACTCTCTTGCTGGATTACATCCTTCCCGACGGAAAGGTGACTCTTTCCAACTTTTTCAGCTCCGGCATCACTGCCACCGACAACCGGTCCGAGACCTACAACATCCAGCAGAGCCTGCATCAGTACAATCTCGCATACTCAAAGAGCACGTTGAATATGATCACGAATGCTCTCACGGTTGACCAACAACTGCCCATCTTCCACGCTGTCCTGAAATTGTCGCATACATATTCCGAGACAAAAGATCCCAACGACTGGAGCATCGGCTTCCAGCAGGGGCCTGCGGGAAACGGATCGAAAACGCTCAATCAACTCTATTATCAGAAGGCGAACCTGAACCCCCAGGATATTCCGAAGAGCATCGTCATCGATACCGGGGCGACCGACCTGAATACTCTTGTGAACTCCGACAGCTTTTCAAGAGAACGGGCTCTGACCGCATCACTGGATTTCGACGCGCCGCTGACCGTGATGGAGAAGGTAACGGCAGTGATAAAATTCGGAGGCAAGTACCGTTACCAGACTCGATCGTACCTTCACGACCAGACCGGTTCACAGGGCCTGAGCATTCAGAGCGCCAGCCGGGCAGACAATTTAATCGCTTCATACTTCCCGTCGCTTCCCGGAAATTCGACGCATCTGCCGATAAACTCCTTCCTGGATCAGGGATACAGCTACGGCAAATTTCTCAACGGCGACTATCCGATGAATTTGCCCTTGAATGAGGCCATGTTGTCCCAGGTTTCAAAAATCATGCAAGACCACGCCGCGTACTTCGCCCAGAACAACGATCTAGCGTACTGGCATGACTACTTTAATTCCACAACGAACAATTACTCCGGTCACGAAATCCTCAGCGCATTCTATCTGATGGCGACGATCAACGTCGGCGAGGATATTACGGTGATCCCCGGCATACGTTTTCAGGATCTTCAGACAACATATACGGCACCGCGAGGTCAACAAGACAACAGCTCTCTTCTTGGGGGCCCCTACTTCCATTACGATACAACCCTCACGGTCGACCATCCCTACTGGCTGCCCGACGTGAGCCTGCGGTATAAACCATTGTCTTGGTTCGATCTTCGGCTCTCGTACAGCAGCACGCTGGCATATCCGGATTATAATTCCATCATACCGAGGATTGACTTGTCGAGCAGCGCGATCGCATGGAACAATTATCAGTTATCGCCATCCCGATCCAAAAACTACGACGCCTACCTCTCCTTCTACGACAATTCGATCGGCTTGTTTACCGTCGGAGGGTTTATCAAACAAATCGATGATCTCATTTACGCCTGGAGCTTCTATCGTTCAGGGGCTGAGGCTCTCCAGTACTATCCGCCCGGCATTGCGGTCGCTCCGTCAAACGCGCTGTACAACATCAGCACCTTTGTGAACGACAAGTACCGGGTCACCAACCGCGGGATGGAGCTTGACTGGCAAACCCATTTCTGGTATCTGCCGCATCCGTTCGACGGATTGGTTTTCAACATCAACTACACGCACATTTTCTCGAGCTCGACATATCCGTACACCGAGAATCTGGGAGGCCGGCCGATTGTCATCATCGACACAACCTTTACGGCGCCGCTTGTGTACCAGCCGAACAACATTGTCAATCTTTCCCTCGGGTATGACTATGACAAATTCTCGGTCCGGCTGTCGATGCTCTACCAGGCAGATGTCTTCACCGGGGTAGTATTCTGGCCGCAGCTGCGAACGCAGACCTCACCGTATACGCGTTGGGACGTTTCGGCAAAGCAGGGACTCCCCTGGCTTGGACTCCAGCTCTTTGCCAATGTCAGCAATCTTAACGGGGCCAGAGACTTAAGTGTGCTGCAGATGTATCCGGATATTCAGCAGTCTGCGCAGGCCTACGATCTGACTGCGGTGATGGGGCTGAGCTGGCAATTCTGATGCTGAACCCGGAATACCGGAAGAGTGTATGACGCAAACTTCACATCAAAAAATTCAATGATTATCAACGAAACGGAACAGAAGGAGGTGATTGGAACCACTAAAGAGCGTGTATTCGGTAGCAGGACCATTTTCGGGAAACGTTTTCATGGTGACCGGAAATGGAGAAAGTGCAAGGAGATTACACTAAATCACTAACCAAGGAGAGTTGTTATGAAAAAGCTATTTACTCTGTCTTTGCTTGTCGCGGTCATGTTGCTTTTTGCAGCGCCAAGTTTGACACTCGCTCAAAGCGGCACCCTCGTCGTTTACGCGACAAATCCGGATCATTCATCCAATAAGCTGGACGCCGTCTTCGCAAAAGATACGCTGGCCAATGGAAATCAGGCGCACGCAGTGTATTCACTTGTCTCGCGCGATACGACGTACATCTTCGATGCGACGATTTCGATCAAATCGAGCGTTGAGATCACCGGCGTGTTGGGAAGTGACGGAAGACCTCCGTGTATCCAGCCTGACGTCCTTTCGGACCTGTCAGTCCCCGGCGTATTCTTCTCGGTGAACGGAAACAAAACGACCGCCAAATTCTCGAACCTTTATCTGCTCGGGATCGCGATCAATAATACGGTCAACTACGGAGCAGGCCAGGGAATCCAGGTATCAGCGGATAGTTTGACCCTGCGGGTGAATAACGTCATCTTCGAACAGACTTCGCAATTCGCCATTGGATATGCCGGCAATTGGGACAAATTCTTCATTACAAACTGCAAGTTCAGAAACATGACCACGCTCCCGAATCAGTACTATGTCGGAGAGGTTCTTCGCAATGAGAACTACGTGGGCGCTTTCCGGACAGACACGACGATTCTCCGTTACAATACCATGCTGTGCGTCAGCGGCTATGCCACTGCAGCGACGGGTGGAATTGTTTCGTACTATGAATTCTCGCACAACGATGTAGTGTGGACCTTCAAGAATCCATTCTTCCTCGACAGAATGGTCAATGCCAAATTCGACAACAATATTTTCTACGGCGCTTATTCCGGCGGCGACCGCGTGTTTGAGTATACCGGCGGATGGGACTCGTTTACTGCATCACAGCTTCCTGCCATCATCGCGATGGGCCCGCTTGATTCATTGACCGCTGCACGGCTTCTCGGCCACGCCTCGACCGGCGCCGGTGATGCCGCAGCTGAATTGTTAAGAAAAGTAGAAGTGAAGAACAACGCATATTTCTGGCCCAAGACGTTGACAGATTACTACACGGCATGGAATGATACATCTCATCTCGATTCGATCATCACCCCGGTCTGGATGACGGCCCAATCCACTTCAATGTTCGGCAACAGTGCGACTCCCGGATTCGTTCAATCGGGCAACGTTAACACCGATCCCGGATTTGGTGCAACAATTCCCGGAGTCCTGAACTCAACAGGCGGCAACGGAGACGGCCTCTTGAATTGGTTCAAGGCAGTTCGTACGGGCGTTGGTACAACCCAGACATACGGATATAAACTGACAACAGTCGGTTCGGCTGCGAATTGGGTTCCGACGTGGCCGCTTCCCGAAACGGCAGATCTCAAGTACAGCGCGACACTGACGAGCACAGATGCATGGCCTGTTGGCGATCCTTACTGGATCTCCGGAACACCGTCGGGCGTTGCCAGCAACGTCGGCGTGACACCGAAAGCCTTCACGTTGTCGGAAGCGTATCCGAATCCGTTCAACCCAAGCACAACCATCAATTACACTCTTGCGACGTCGGGCGCCGCCAGCCTGCGTGTGTATAACGTCCTCGGTCAGCTCGTGAAGACCGTTGTGGACAATATGCATCAGGAGGCCGGCACCTATACCGTTCGCGTGGATATGTCATCCATGACAAGCGGCGTGTATTTCTACACTCTCGAACAAGGTCAAAATCGCCTTGTCCACAAAATGATGTTGTTAAAGTAATTGCTTTCTCCTAACGTTATATCACAGGGGGCGCCACCCTGGTGCCTCCTGTGATTGCGTTTTAGATACCAATCGTTTCAGAAATCGATCATGGCTCTGCGCTTCTCGATGTGACGGCGCTGCATGTTACGACGCGCAAGCCAATCGTACGACGGACGCATGTTGACCTCCCGGTGTGACGTTTCCTCACGGCGAATATGTTACGGCCTTCATTTTAGAGGATGAAGAACAGACAATGAGAATCATATTTCACCATCGAGCTTCGTATCTTTTTCTTATTGTACTTCTTCCCTTGATGAATGCGGCCGCGCAATACCGCGTCGTCGGATATTATCCGATGTGGGAACGGACAGTCTTGTCTGCTTCGGCTGTACGGTTTGACGTTCTCACTCATATCAATCATGCGTTTGCCTGGCCGAACACGGACGGCACCATCGCATCGGACGATGCCGTGGTGGATACGGCCCTCATCAATACGACCCATCGGGCCAATCGAAAGATTCTTCTCTCCTTTGGCGGGGCAGGGACGACTCAGACCAACAACTTTGCGACAGTGACCTCGGACTCATCGCTGCGCAAGTACTTTATCAATAGTATTGTTTCCCGTTTAACGTCGGCTCATTATGACGGTGCGGATCTGGATTGGGAGGGGCCGGCGAACCTCGCTCAGAAATCGAACGAAGTTGCCTTTGTGAAGGAATTGCGCGCAGCATTCCGTGCCGTGGATACCACGTGGCTTATCACGATGGCAATCGGAGCTTCGGATTGGTCGGGCCAATGGAGAGATTTTGCGGCGCTCAGGCTCTATGTCGACTGGTTCAACGCGATGGAATATGATTTTCATGGAAGTTGGAGCGCCATCGCCGGGCATAATGCGCCCCTGAACCAGGGGACCGACCCGAACAGCGACCCGGATGCCTATTCAATCGTTCAGAGTGTGCAATACCTCGCCGGGACCAGGGCGATACCGAAGGGACAATTGGTTCTTGGCCTCCCGTTCTATGGAAAACAATTCGGCACCGCTACGCTCTACACTGCATACACCGGAGAAGTCGATCTTGCATACCGGGACATTCTGAGCACTCTCCAGTCCGGAACATGGATCTACAAATGGGATAGCGGATCGAACGCTCCTTATTATGCATCTTCCTCGCCGCCGAAGATCATCACGCTTGACGATTCGGCATCGATCGCCATCAAATGCCAATACGCAAAAACGCAGGGCCTCTCGGGAGTGATGATCTGGGAAATCAGCCAGGATGTCGTCAACCGTTCTCAGCCTCTGCTGGATGTCGTTGGCGAACAGTTGAAAACGACCGGTGTCGGACCAGAGAAGAGAACGGATATTGTTCCGGCAGCTTTTGTCCTGTTGAACAATTATCCGAATCCGTTCAATCCGTCGACCACAATAGAATTCAGCCTTCCTCAAGGAAGCACCGTTTCGATCAGGGTCTACGATGTTCTTGGCCGTGAAGTCGCCGTTCTTCTCAATGAGTATATCTCTGCCGGCGCTGGTAGCGTTCGTTTCGATGCCTCTCAATACCACATCGCCAGCGGCGTATATTTTTACCGGATACAGGCCGGATCCTTTGTGCAAACGAAAAAAATGATCCTGATGCAATAAGTATTCAGCTTTTCCGAACGATTGGAATACTCGATGCCTGACGATTCAGAATTAAAGCCAAAACATCCCGCCCTCTGGGTGCCGACGCTCTACACGGCGGAAGGACTTCCGTTCGTGGTGGTCAACGTCGTCTCGGTGCTGATGTACAAAAGCATGGGTAAAACGGATGCGGAGATAGCCTTCTTCACAACGCTGGTTGCGCTCCCCTGGATGCTGAAGCCGTTGTGGGGACCCCTGCTTGAAATGTTCAAGACGAAAAAATATTTCGTTGTGGCTACTCAATTTATTGGCGGCATATCCTTCGGGATGCTTGCGCTCACGTTGCAGCTCCCGGACTTCTTCCAGTGGTCCCTTGTCCTCTTCGGCATCATCGCGTTTACCTTCGCCACGCACGACATTGCCGCTGACGGCGTCTACGTCAACGTGCTGACCGACAAATTGCAGGCGCAGTATGTTGGATGGCAGGGGGCGTTTTACAATGTAGGGAAAATTCTCTCGCAGGGAGTATTTGTCATCATTGCCGGAAAGCTTGAAAAGAGCCTCGGCATCGTTCCCGCATGGTCTATTGTAATGGCGATGTTCGGAGCGATTCTCGTTCTCCTGAGCCTCTATCACGCGAAGTTTCTTCCATCCGGGGGCGTCGCCGGAAACATCCAGAGCGCTCGGGATGCCTTTGCCACGTTTGCCGATGTTGTGAGGACTTTCTTCCAGAAGAAATATATCTGGTGGGGGATTATATTTCTGGTGCTTTATCGATTTGCCGAGGGGCAGGCGATAAAGATCGTTCCCCTTTTCATGCGCGCGGCCCGGGATCATGGCGGACTGGGACTTTCGACGGAGGAGATAGGATTGCTCTATGGATTTTTCCCACCGCTGGCATTCATTCTTGGGTCGGTGCTTTCCGGTTACTTCACGGCAAATCGAGGATTGAGAAAATCACTCTTTGTCCTCTGCGCATTCTTCAACATCCCCTTCGCCGTCTACACGTTTCTGGCGATCGCCCAGCCCTCGAATTTCTACATCATTGAATCCGCCGTCGTGTTCGAGTATTTCGGCTACGGGTTCGGGTTTATCGGTCTCACGTTGTTCATGATGCAGCAGATTGCCCCCGGCAAGTACAAAATGGCCCACTATGCATTTGCAACGGCATTGATGGCGCTGGGATTCAACATCCCCTCGATGGTGAGCGGGCTCTTGAGCGACTTCCTCGGGTACAGGGAATTCTTCATTTGGGTGATCATTGCAACGATCCCGTCGTTCCTGGCAACATGGTTCGTGCCGTTCAGGGAAATCGAAAAAACATAAGGAAGCTACCTCCCAGGCATATTCATTCACTAGTAGTCACAACATAATGAACATGAAAAGAATCTCCGGGCTTCTATTTTTCATCATTGTATTGTTCGCCAGCACAACCTCAGCGCAGCAGAAGGAAATTGTCGGATATTATCCCTCGTGGAAATGGCGCTACAAAAACGCTGTCATGACGTACGACAAAATTCCTTTTAAGAAACTAACGATCATCGATTACGCCTTCTGGCGCCCGCGTCCGGACGGCGGAATTGAAGGGATCAATCCTAAAGGGGACAGCCTCAATTTGAAGTGGGGAAAGGGGAGCACAAACCTTGTATCGCTGGCCCACGAAAACAAAGTCAAGGTCATGCTTTCGATCGGGGGGTGGGATGACTCCGGGATTTTTCCGACCGTCGCTTCGACGGAAGCGCTCCGGGTGAAATTTGCCCACGCCTGCGTTGATGTCGTCAGAAAATTCGATTTCGATGGAATCGATATCGACTGGGAATATCCTGCTTATGCCGAACACAACGGAACGGCTGCCGACCGGCCTAACAGCACCCGGCTGCTTGAACTTCTCCGGGACAGTCTGGACAATTACGGAATGCAGAATCATCGAAAACTCCTGCTTTCGGCAGCTCTGGCTGCCTCCGCCGACCATGTGGCGGGGTACGAGGTTGACAAGCTGGCCAAAATTCTCGACATGCTGAACATCATGACCTATGACTACAACGGGCCGTGGACTCCTCTCAGCGGTCACAATTCGCCCCTCTATGCATCGCCCGGCACCGATACCCTTCTGAACGTTGATGCATCGTTTAAGCTGTTTGCGGTGCAATTGGGTGTCCCCGCTTCAAAAATAAATTTAGGAGTTCCATTCTACGGACACTCATTCGCACAATGCACGGCGCTGAACAGCGGGTATCATGGAAGCGACACGACTCTCTTTCCGGACGGCGACGTACTTTATCATTCTCTTCCTCAATACGTCGGGAAGTATCGGCATTGGGACGACAAGGCAAAAGTGCCGTATCTGATTTTTCCAGAGGCAAAAACGCTTGTCTCGTACGATGATGAAGAATCGATCGGCCTTAAAGCCCAGTATATTGTCGACCATAAAGCGCGCGGCGTGATTATCTGGGAAATCACCGGCGACTATATGGAAGATGGCAAGACCCCCTTGCTCGACGCTCTCAACGCGGCATTTTCTGTTTCACCGGGCGTACATTAAAAAGGATCCCATGCAATACGGTTATTTTGATGATGAAAACCACGAATATGTCATAGAGCGTCCGGACGTGCCGGTCTCATGGACAAACTATCTCGGCGTAAAAGATCTCTGCACTGTGATCTCGCACAACGCCGGCGGATACTCGTTCTACAAATCGGCAGAGCATCACCGGATCACCCGCTTCCGACAGAACGGAGTGCCTCTCGACCGGCCCGGTCACTACGTCTATCTCCGGGATGACGACACGGGCGAATTCTGGTCTATTTCATGGCAGCCGGTGGGGAAGGATCTCTCCAAGGCGAAGTATCAGTGCCGCCACGGCCTTTCATATTCTAGATTCCTCAGCGAGGTCAACGGGATCAAAGCCGAACAGACGCTGTTCATCCCCGTTGCAGACGACGTAGAGTTGTGGGATGTGAAGATAAAAAACAATGACGGCAAACCGAGGAGACTCAGCGTCTTTTCGTATGTCGAGTTTTCGTTCCATCATATCGAGATCGATAATCAGAATCTGCAGATGTCTCTCTATGCGAGCGGGTCGAGCTATGCAGACGGTATCATCGAATACGATTTCTTCTACGAACCGTGGACGTATCATTACTTCACATCGAATGTGCAGCCCGACGGCTACGATTGCGTTCGCGATCAATTCATCGGTCCGTACCGCACCGAATCGAACCCTGCCGCGGTGGAGAAGGGGAAATGCAGCAACAGCTCCGAGCTGGGGGGAAACCACTGCGGAGCTTTGCACAAGAAACTGACCCTTGCAGCCGGGGAAGAGACCCGAGTGATCTTCATGCTCGGCCCCGGTTCACGCGAAACGGGACAGAAGATCAGGCAAAAGTATTCCAATCCCCGAAATGTTGACGACGCCTTTAATGAGCTGGCCACCTACTGGAGACGGAAACAATCCATATTCAAGTGCACGACGCCGAACAAGGGGTTGAACAGCATGATCAACACCTGGACCCTCTTCCAGGCAGAAACATGCGTCGTCTGGTCGCGGTTTGCATCGTTCGTCGAAGTCGGCGGGCGTACCGGATTGGGGTACCGCGATACTTCGCAAGATGTGATGGCGGTGCCTCACTCAAATCCGACAAAAGTGAAAGAACGGATCATCGAACTCCTTCATGGGCAAGTGGGCAAAGGGTATGGCCTTCATCTTTTCGATCCGGAGGTCTTTAAACCCCATGAACAAAAATTGCCGGGGGTCAAACTTCCCACCGTTGTTCCGACTCCGAGCGCATCCGATATCATCCATGGAATGGAGGACGTCTGTTCAGACGATGCGTTATGGATCATCGCATCCATCTGCGAGTTTGTGAGAGAGACAGGAGAGGTCAATTTCTTTGACAATGTTGTTCCTTTCGCAGACGGCGGAGAGGCGACAGTCTACGAGCACATGAAACGGTCGCTCGATTTTACGGCAGAACAAACGGCAGCGAACGGAATTTGCCTCGGGCTGCGCGCCGACTGGAATGACTGCCTCAATCTTGGCGGAGGCCAGAGCGCGATGGTTTCGTTTATGCACTACTGGGCCCTGATGGAGTTTGTCGAAGCCGCGAATCACCTGGGCCGATCGCAAGATGCTGCAAAATACTCCGCGATGGCGGAACGGGTTCGGGCCGCGTGCGAGAAAGAGCTCTGGGACGGGGAATGGTATATCCGGGGGATCACCAAGAAGGGGCTTAAGATCGGGACGGAAGAGAACGAAGAAGGGAAGATCTTCCTCGAGAGCAACAGCTGGGCGGTCCTCTCGGGCGCAGCCTCGAAGGAGCGGGCGATCAAATGCATGGATGCGGTTCACGAGCACCTTGCCTCGCCTTACGGAATCCATCTCTGCTGGCCGACCTATTCCAAACCGAATGATGACATCGGATACCTGACACGCGTCTATAAAGGGATCAAAGAGAACGGGGCAATCTTCAGCCATCCGAACCCGTGGGCGATGATCGCCGAATGCAAACTGGGGCGCGGGACCCTGGCGATGAAGCTCTACGACGATCTTCTCCCGTATCATCAAAACGATAAGATAGAAACGCGCGAGGCCGAACCGTACTCGTATTGCCAGTTCATTATGGGGAAGGACCATACAGCATACGGCAGGGCCCGGCATCCATGGCTGACGGGAAGCGGCGGGTGGAACTATATCGCAGCGACGAAATGGATTCTCGGAATCAGGCCCCAGTTCGGAGGTCTGCTGATCGACCCCTGCATTCCGGGCACGTGGAAAGGATTCGATGTCGTCAGGAAATGGCGCGGTGCAACATACAACATCAGCGTCAGGAATCCCGACGGTGTGGAAAAAGGAGTTACATCGATTCGAATGGATGGCGCCGAGATACACGGCCTCATCCCGCCGCAGCCAGCCGGCTCGATAAAAGAAATTGTCGTTACCATGGGCTGATGCAGTGAATGGTTTGATAACTTAAAAATTGAAAGGGAAAGATGCAGTACACGGTGTATGACGGATCATCGTCTGTCGAGAAAATAGAGCTCGAGAGAAGCGGCAGGGCATTTCGGTACACCCCGACCGAGAAAATCGATGTGATTGAAGTGAACAATTTTCCGCTGTTGGGAAAGCTGACGGCGTTCCGCTTCATCGAGTGGGTGTTGAAAAATCCGGGCGGGGTGGTTTCGCTCCCTACCGGGAAGACCCCGGAACATTTCATCAAATGGGTTACCCGCATCCTCGAGCGCTGGGAGACGAAAGAAATTCAATTAATCCTTGCAGACTATGGAATCGCGGGATCGAAACGTCCCGACATGAAGAGCCTCTCGTTCGTTCAGATCGACGAATTCTATCCGATGGATTCCAGCCAGCATAACAGCTTCAATTTCTACGTCCGGAAATATTACCTTGACGGGTTCGGGCTCTCCCCTGAGAATGGGGTATTGATAGATTCGACAAGTCTCGGAGTTCCGCAGGGAAAATCGATGCACGAGATCTTTCCCGACGGCGTCGTCGATCTTTCGCTCCGCGTGCGTCAGACGCGTACGGAATTGGAGAGCTTGCAGCGGGATACGATTAACCGCGTCGACTGGTTTTGCATGGAGTATGAGCACAAAATACGTGAATTGGGAGGGATCGGGTTCTTTCTCGGCGGTATCGGTCCGGACGGACACATCGCCTTCAACGTGCGGGGGTCCAGCTTCTATTCCGTTACTCGGCTGACCGGCACCAATTATGAAACGCAGGCAGCCGCGGCGAGCGACCTTGGCGGCATTGAGATCTCGCGCAGCAGGCTTGTCATCACGATCGGACTTGCCACGATCACCGCTAATGATTCCGCCACCGCCATCGTTATTGCGGCAGGCGATGCCAAGGCAGCGATTGTTCGCGATGCGATCGAAGAGCAGAAGAATCCTAAAAATCCCGCGTCGGCCCTTCAGGACCTTCGCCATGCGCGGTTCTATCTGACCAAAGGCGCCGCGAGTCTGCTGACGGAGAGACGCTACCTCGATTACCGCGCGCTTCCGTCGTTCGATGATTTCCAACGGGATAATGTCATGATCTCGCTCGCCGTCAGGGAGAACAAACGGCTGGCTGATCTGAGCGACGAGGAATGTCAGGCCGACCGGTTCGCGAACGAGCTGCTGGCACGGACAAAGAAAAGCAGGAGAGAGATCACCGAAGCCGTCCAGCGCTCGCTGGAAAAGAAAATAGCGAAGGGGTTGGAGCCTCTCTCAAAGACCGTCTTTCTTCACACCGAACCTCATCACGACGATATCACTCTCGGGTATCTTTCATACTTGTATCATCTCGTGCGCGACCCCACCAACGAACACTATTTCGCGAACATGACGTCCGGTTTCACGGCCGTTTCGAACCACTACTACCACGCCGTAATCCGGAAACTGAAGCGGAGAATCGAAGCGGCCTCGTTCGTCGATTTGTTCAATTCAGGCTACTTTGATCCGAAGGATCAGACGAAAAGGGCGGAGGAAGTCTACATGTTCCTCGACGGAGTTGCGGCGAAAGCGGCCGAAGTGAGGGACGAGGCAGAAACGCGCAGAGTGTTGAGGAATCTGGTCGAAGTCTATTCGACGAAGGAAATTGCCGTTCTGAAAGCAAAAATTGCGGAACTCGACATCTACTTCAAGCAGCAATACCCTGGAGCGAAGGATCCTGCCGATGTGCAGCTCTTGAAGGGCATGTTGCGCGAATGGGAGGTCGAGCTTCTCTGGGCGTATTTTGGAACAAAACCGTCGTCGATCTTCCCGCTCCGTCTCGGTTTTTACCGGGGAGATATTTTCTCCGAGGAACCTCAGGTAGACCGCGACGTTGTGCCAATATTGGATCTGATCCGGAAGGTGAAGCCGAACGTCATCACCGTTGCCTTTGATCCCGAGGGAAGCGGACCGGACACTCATTACAAGGTGCTGCAGGCGACAGCCGAGGCAGTTCGCCTCTACGAGCAGGAGAGCGGCAATTCGAACTTGCGCATCTGGGGATACAGGAACGTGTGGTACCGATTCATGCCGGCTGAGGCGGATATCATGATACCCGTTTCATTGAACACGCTCTCGCTTCTTCACACATCATTCATGAATTGTTTCGGCTCGCAAAGCGCGGCGTCGTTCCCGAGCTACGAGCACGACGGCCCATTCTCTGAGCTCGCTCAGAAAATTCAGGTGCATCAGTACGCGATGATCCGGACTTGCCTTGGGAAGGAATTTTTCCAGCAGAACACGCATCCCCGGCTTCGGGGCGCACGCGGGATGATCTTCTTGAAGGAAATGCCGCTGCAGCAATTCTACGAGAAAGTGCGGCAGCTAAGGAAGATGACAGAAGCGAAGGCGTAGCAGGCTCGCCTATTTGGAACGGGATAGGGTTGTGACGCTAGGACGATTCCTATGAGCCAGGATGTGCGCCGCCCGTCATCGCAGGTACACCAATTTCTGCACCTGATGGATTCCCGGTCCCTCGAGCCTTGCGATATATATTCCACTGGCGGCTCTTGCCGGATTCCATGCAAAATGATGTACACCCGCTGTGAGATTCCCCTCGACAAGCGTCGCTACCAATCTTCCTAAGACATCGTAGATTTTGAGCGATCCGTGCGCAGATGCGGAGACGCTGACCGTCAACACGGTCCCGCCGTTGAAGGGATTGGGATAATTGGGGGAGAGATAAAAGTCTTTCGGCTTCGTGGCCGTGGATGGCGCAACGGATGAAACGAGCTGAGACGCGTCTACAGAATCGAGCACGCCGACAAAGAAGCCGTTCCCGTTATACACGCGAAGTTGTGCTGCAATGGATCCGCTTGGTACTGCTGCCGAATCCTGATATTGAAATTCCTGAAGCGGAGAAATCGACTGCGGTATCCCCTCGCCAAGGATCGCTCCCGTGCCGTCGACGTAAACGATCTTCGCAGTCCCATGATAGAACACTCCGTAAATCCCTGACAGTTGTTTCGTCGAAGCATCGAGCGTCAGTTTTCTTGCTACCGCTCCGACGGAATCGACGTTAAGGACGGGTCCCCTGACCCTTGCCGCCCACCAGTTCTCTGTGAAGGTGTAGCTTCCGCCGGTTGCCGCTAGTTGAACGATCGGACCCTTCACTTCAACTTCCACATAAACTGGTGCGACACTTCCGCTCACATAGACCGAAATCCGCGCGCTGTCCGGATAATGTTCTCCCTCAAAAATATCGAAGGTCTTTGCGAAAACGAGCGTGTCTGATGCGCTGGAATAGGCGATCCAGCCTCTGTCCGGATCGGCATAAATCTTCTGATTGTCGGGCGAGAACTGAACTCCATAGATGCCCGGAGCAATTTCTCCCTTCCATGCAGCTGAAGCGCCTTGCGGTGAAACTCCCCCGGGTCCATAGACGCTCTTTGGATTGATAGGGAAGTAGACCCAATAATTCTGATAATCTTTTTTCCCGGGATGGTTGACGATCGACTGCGAAATTCCCCAAACACCCCAATTGGTGTCGACCGAGCCGACGTTCATGATCGTCTGGTCCATTCTTATTCGTGTTGTCCCCGAAAAGACGGTAGCTGTTCGTTCGAACCTGATGTTCGGCGCGATCCATTTTTCTGTAGGACTTGCGGCAGAAACTGCCGCCTGCGCGTGATCCGGAGAAAGAGAATCGATCTGAAAAGAATAATTCCCGTAGTCGAGCGTTGGCGGAGGGGGCCAGGTTCCGGGCCACCGGCTTTGGGGGGCAGGCCAGGTTTTGAATCCTCCGAAATTGTACCAGTTTCCGTTTTGTGCCGGCGTATATGTCTTGCCTAGTATGGAAGGGTTTACATAAAGCGATTGGAGATTTCCAAGATCGTACTGCATCACGCGCGCCCCGATGGCCGGTACAGTGGCAAATGTGATGAGGTCATTCCTGAGTACGATGGTTTTCCATCCCCAATTGTTGTAGTTGGAATCGACCTCAGCCGAGACAATGGGTGCCTGGGCGTTCGCGATTTCGACAAAGAGACAGATGAAAAGAAATGAAACTTTTCTCATAGATGCATTGCTCCGGGAACGTGGGAGGAGTGATCTGGAACTAACAGGGGACGGGTGCGATCCGTGAACTTCAAATACATCACTTCAACAAAGTATCGGATTGAATGCGCAAAGTCAATTTGTGATATTGTCTCAATTTGACAACACCGATTATATACACGACCGTCATGCTGACGAAGGTCAGCATATAAAGCGCATTTTCAGATTCCGGCTGGAGTTTATCCCGCGCAAGCTGGAGCGGAATGACGAGAATGTTTTTAGAATGAGACACTACCCAATTTGTCCCGCGCAGCGGCAGTGGTACAGTTTGGAAAACAGAGTCATTGCGAGGAGCCCCGCTTGTCGCGGGGTAAACTCCGCGACGAAGTGCCGCTTTACGGCATTCTGTGCAACGGGGCAAGCCCCCATTGATCGCGGGGATTGCTTCTCCCGCTCTTCGAGCGGGATCGCAATGACCTATGAGTCAAAGTAGACGACTACCGCCGCGCGGGCGAGTCCATCAACAAAAAATCCCCGTTCTCTTTCGAGCACAGGGACGTTGTGGAATGGGAACCGACTTTTGTTATCGCCATCCGTCAATCAATATTCTGCCGGCAGTTGTTGTAGCTGCTCGTAGGTGAAGACCGGTCCATCTTTACATACATAGACCGATCCTACGGCACAGTGCCCGCATTTGCCCACTCCGCACTTCATCCTATTCTCCAGCGTTGTGAACATCGTCCGGGGCGTAAATCCCAGCTTCGCCAATACCGGAAAGGAGTATTTTATCATCACAGGCGGGCCGCACACGATGGCAATCGTGTTCTCGCTTGAGGGAGCAAGATCTTCCAGCACCTTTGGCACGAAACCGACCTTGCCTTTCCACTCCGGATTCTCGCCCCCCGGGTCGACCGTTGTGACGAGTTTCATATCCGACCGGTTTCCCCATTCATCCAATTCGTGCTTATAAACAAGGTCTGCAACGGAGCGGGCGCCGTACAACACGGTGACATTGTTGAACCAATCCCGCGTGTCGAGTGCATTCCATATAACGCAGCGCATCGGAGGGAGGGCAATGCCGCCGGCGATAAACAACAGATTCTTTCCTTTCCACTCTTCCAAAGGGAAGATGTTGCCGTACGGTCCGCGGAATCCTATCACATCGCCTTCCTCTTTCCGCGCCAGCGCGGAGGTCACCCGCCCAGCCTGACGGAAGGTGCATTCAATGTACTCCTTGCGTGTGGGGGACGAAGCGATGCAAAAAGTCGATTCCCCCTCGCCGAAGACGGAGTACTCGCCGAATTGTCCGGCCCTGAAGGAAAAATGTTCTCGATCGGCGTCGTCGGTAAACTTCAGCTGAAACGTTTTGACGCCCGGGGCTTCATCGGTGATTTTGTCGATCCGCATCAAATACGGATTATAGGTATTGGCCGTTTGCATGATCGTATTATCGATTTCCTTCTCAGCAGCAATTACACAACTTCGACTCTTGCTGCAATATCCTGCAGTTGTTCTTTCAAGTTCATGTCTGCCGGACATGCCCGTGAACAGCGTCCGCAGCCGACACAGCCGAGCAAATCGTATTGTTGCGGCTGGTAGGAGAATTTGTGCATCACCCGCTGGCGCCAGCGATCGCTTTGTATGGGGCGCGGATTATGCCCCGAGGTATGCTGGGTGAACAGTGAGAACGCGCATGAATCCCAGCATCGCACCCGGTCACCGTTCTTGTAACTGCCTTCATCCTGGATGTCGAAGCAGGAACACATCGGACAGACGAATGCGCAGGCTCCGCACCCAATACAGCGCAATGAAGCGTTTTCCCAAATCTCATTACCGAATGCCCCCGCGAGCTTCCGGGCGATCTCTTCATGCGAAAAGGTCTTTTCGATCTTCGGCAAGTACCGTTCTTTATCAACGGGGGTGCTCTGCTCGAAAAATTCTTTGTTTGATGCCGCCAGCGCATTCCCTTTTTCGGTAAGGCACTCGACGAAATAACGCCCGCTCTCGATGGGTGTGAGAAGAATATCGCTCCCGGTTGAGTCGCCGGGTGAAGTGCCGGTCGACGTGCAGAAACAGTCGGCATCTGTCTTGATACAGCTCATGCCGATAACCGTCAACGCCTTCTGTCGTTGCGCCACAAATGTATCGGAAATGTCGCGGGCGAAGAAATCCGCGAGCCTCTGCAATGCGGACGCGTCACAGGGGCGGCAGCCGAAGAGCACACGTTCGGGAACCGCCGTTGTCGCGTGATCCTTCACATGCAACTCTCCCTCCGCAAGGTCGAACGAGATCAGCTTTTGGTATTTTGGGAAGAGCAATTTCTTCGGCGATTCCGTCGTCTGGACATAGTCGAACACGACAGCACGCACATCTTCAACCGGCTCAAAGAACAGTTTTTCGCCCTTGCGCTGCGGAGCATAGACAGTTTTCCCGGATGTCCCGAGCGCAGCCAGGAACTTCAACAGGTTTTCATGTGAAAGAGAATATTGATTCATGTCGTCGCGGCGCTCTCTACAAAATAAATGTCTCTTTGTCTTCAACGCGGAAGGATGACAGGGCTGCCGGTGCATTGCACTGCGTTCCGGCATACTGTCCGAATTCCCGCTCAACGATGCGCGTTGCTTCAATGGTCAGCAGCGAGATGGGGATCCCGACCGGGCAGGCGATGTTGCACGATCCGCATTGGACGCACCTTCCGGCAAGATGCATTGCACGGTTGATGTGCCATTCAAAATTTCCAAGCGCATGCGGTGCGACGTCTACCCATTGCGGCTGATTGCATTCTGTGATGCATCGGTCGCAATAGCAGAGCGGGCACGATGAACGGCATGCGTAACATTTGAAGCATCGCGACAATTCTTCCTGCCAGAAGGCAAAACGCTTTTCTACCGGCATGGCAGCGAGGGAGTCAATCTCCTTGTTGACATGAGGCGGAAAGAGAACAGGATGGCTTGCGACGTACGCTTCGAGCGAGGCATCATCCGCCAGTTCCATAACGGCACTATCTTCAACCGTCAGCGTGATGAGGCCGCTGCTTTTGATCTGCCGTTCAGCAATCAACTGGACGATCGATCGGACCACAACCGGCGTCGCCACAATGGCCGGTGTTCCCATCTTCTTGATTTCCGGTTTGAAGAGATAGACGGCGAGATTCTGCCGGCATCGCTGATCCCACACAAGCTGTTGGATCTCATTGACACTGCGGACGAAAACGGGACGAGCTTTATCGCCGGTTCCATTCCCGTAGCCGATGATGACCTTCGCCTTGCCGGACTCCAGGAGTTCTTTTGCTTTTTGATGTAACGCGTGCATTGCTCTTCTTTCGTCAGTGGAGAGCATACTCTCCGCATGAATATTTATGCGACATCCCGGGTCATTGATTGAAATGCTTCGGACGGGCCGAGTTCGCGGATGTCTGCAACGGCAGAGTTTACGACCTCCGCCCACTTTGCTCCTTCGGCGGCGGAGACCCACGCGAACTTCACGCGCCGCATGTCGACGCCCATGTATTCCATCATCTGCCGGAAAACAATCCAGCGCCGCCGGGCATGGAAGTTGCCGGAGGTGTAATGGCAATCGTTCGGATGACATCCCGAGACGATCACGCCGTCGGCTCCCTGCGCGAATGCCTTCAGCAAAAGATTGTAATCGATCCGTCCGGTGCAGGGGAAACGCACAATGCGTACGTTCGTTGCGTACTTGATGCGGCTCGTTCCGGTCAGATCGGCGCCCGCATAGGTGCACCAGTTGCATACGAATGCGACAATTTTCGGCTCAAACGGTGTTTCCATTATGCTAGTAACTCCATGACTTCTGCATAGACCTGTTCGTTGCTGAAGCCCTGCAGGTCGATCGATTTCGACCGGCAGAACGCCACGCATGTTCCGCATCCCTGACACAGCCCGGAATTCACCTTCGCCACAGTCTTAATCAGCTTGCCGTCCCGCGTCCGTATTTCTTCCTGTTCGATGGCATTATAAGGACAGGCAGTCTGACACGTAAAACATCCCACGCATGTTGAGTATACCGGAGGCGCGAAACGGTTCACGACGGCGATGACCGGCTCGCGCGTCAATTCGCTGGAGGAGAATAATCCCAGCACCTTGCTCGCCGCAGCAGAAGCCTGTCCAACGGAATCGGGAATATCTTTCGGAGCCTGGCACGCTCCGGCCAGAAAGATCCCTGCCGTATTCGTTTCTACCGGGCGCAACTTCGGGTGTGCTTCGGAGAAGAAATGGTGTGCATCGTAACTGATGTGCAGCTTCTGTGCAAGTTCTTCGGCGCCTTCGTTGGCGACGCCTGCGGTCGCAAGCACCACCATGTCGGCTTCGATTTCCACCTGTTGCGCGCCGAGGAGCGTATCCGCGCCCCGCACAATCAGTTTACCGTCCCGTTCATACACGCGCGATACCCGCCCCCGTATGTAATTGACATCGTCTTCCTCAATCGCCCTTCGGACAAATTCATCATACCCTTTGCCTCCCGCGCGGATATCCATATAAAAAACGTACGCATCGCCGTCGTGCACTTTGTGTTTGTAGAGCATCGCATGCTTGGCGGTGTACATACAGCAAATCTTGGAGCAGTACTCGATCCCTTTGGCCGGGTCGCGCGAACCTGCACAAGCGATGAAGACAATTTTTTTCGGCACCGCCCCGTCAGAGGGACGGCGCGGCTCACCCAGAGTCGGGCCGGACGCGGAGAGGAGACGCTCAAACTGCAAACCCGTCAGGACATCTTTGTATTTGCCGTATCCGTATTCCGGGAAGAAGGAGGTCTCTTTGATATTGAAGCCCGTCGCCACGACAACCGAGCCGACCGCC
Organism: uncultured Chitinophagaceae bacterium; assembly: GCA_964384415.1. Taxonomy (GTDB): domain Bacteria; phylum Bacteroidota; class Ignavibacteria; order UBA10030; family UBA8401; genus JAGVPT01. The sequence continues at coordinate 40,777 of CAYLMV010000015.1, forward strand.
AGATCGATGAATTCGTCCTGTTGATCGAAATGAATCGCATTTGCGGGACACTTGGTCTGGCAGAATTTGCACTTGCCGTTTTTGAAATACGAACATCGCGATCGGTCAATGACCGGCTTATTCGGAACGGCCTGCGGGAACGGGATGTAGATCGCGCTGCGCAAACCGAGTCCGGTGTTGAACTCGCTCGGAATTTTTTTGATGGGGCATGCCGTAGCACATTCGCCGCATCCCGTGCATGCCTTCTCATCGATGCTTTTCGCTTTCTTGCGGATGCGTGCCGTAAAATTACCGATGAAGCCTGTCAGGCTTTCCACTTCGGCGTAGGTGTAGAGAGTGATGTTTGGATGCTGCGCTACCTCCACCATGCGCGGAGTGAGAATGCACTGCGAGCAGTCGAGCGTGGGGAACGTTTCCGACAGCTGGGACATGTGCCCGCCGATCGATGGATCCTGTTCCACCATCACCACTTTTTGTCCGGCGTTGGCAATATCGAGAGCGGCCTGGATGCCGGCAATGCCGCCGCCTATGACCAGCGCGGTTTTTGTGACGGGAACTTTGATCGGAAAGAGGGGCTTGTTCCGCTTTACTTTCTCTACCATCATCGAAACAAGATCGGCGGCTTTGTCGGTGGTCGCTTCGCCTTTGGCATGCACCCAAGAGCAATGTTCGCGCAGGTTCGCCATCTCGCAGAGGAACGGGTTTAGTCCGGATTCGGCGCATGTTCTGCGAAAGGTCGGCTCATGCATGCGCGGTGAACATGCCGCAACGACAACGCCGGTAAGGTTCTTCTCTTTGATTGCCTGGCGAATGAGGTTTTGTCCGGGGTCGGAGCACATGTATTTGTAATCCACGCTGTGCGCAACACCGGGCATGCGCCCGATCGTCTTCGCTACTTTCGCACAATCCACCGTCGCGCTGATGTTCTCGCCGCAATGGCAGATGAAAACTCCGATTCGTGACATCGCTTATCTCAATTCACTGAAGATGCCGCCGCTGTTACGCGGGCCGGCGAGTTTTGTTGAACCTTGCTTTTGCCTTCCAGACCAACAGGAACAAAATGCCTCTGTAATCCCAACGAGTTCGGTTGAAGGCCGAGTGCAATGCCGATTGCCTGTGTGATGTAGAGGATGGGGATGCTGAATTTCTTGCCTGTTGCGCGCTCAATTTCTTTTCGGCGCATATCAAGGTTGGAATGGCACATCGGGCATGCGACGATTACCGCTTCGGCGCCCCGTCCCACGGCGTCTTCCAGGATCCTTCCGCCGAGGTTTCCGACGATGTCGGTGCGGGTGATCGAAAAGCTCGCGCCGCAGCATTCCGTCTTCATCCCCCACTCAAGCGGAGTCGCACCGATGCGTTTCATAAGCTCATCCATCTCCATCGGATCTTCGGAACGCTCATAATGAACAACGCTTTTTGGGCGGACAAGCAGGCATCCGTAGTAACAAACAACCTTATGAGAAAATGTTTTCGGAAAAGTTTTCGCGGCTTCTGCCGTGAGAACCCTGCTGAGCACCTCGAGAATGTTCCTCACAACCGTTGTTCCGGCATACGGCGCGTTGACAAGCTTCGCGACCGTTGCACGCGCGGCCGGGTCGGCGGCAAGCTCCGTTTTTGCGGAGGCCAGCCGGTTGAAACACGCAGCGCACGGAACCATCAGTTCTTCCATATGCTGCGATTCAGCCTGAGCGAGAATTGAAGCCGGCAGCGCAAGGGACAATGCATGATCGAGCGAATGGGCTGAGCTCGCCCCGCAGCAATTCCAGCCTTCGACCTCCTCGAGGACTAGGCCAAGTTTCGGCGCAATCGCACGGAGCGACTCGGCGTATTCACGCGAGGAACCTTCGAGCGAGCAGCCGGGGTAGAGGCCAATGTTCATACGGCATGCTCCTTTTGCTTTTTTAGGCCGGAAAAAATCCGATCGACAAATTTTTTGTGGAAGGAGGGAATGAGCGACAACTTTCCCTTCCGCAACATCACCGGGGCGACCACAACATCCTGCCAGAAATGCCGCGTGCGGCTCTTATATTCCGCAATCAGACCTACTTCCCAGAGCCTTCCGAAACGCCTGATGGTATTATTGAACGAGGTGTGAAAAGCGACAATATCTTTGGCGCGGGAATGAACAAGCTTGAGGCGGAGGGATTCTGCACGAAGGACGTCCATTGCTTTCGGAAGGTCGACTTCCATCGGACAGCGTGCAACGCATGTTTGACAGGCGAGGCATAACCAGATGGTGTAACTGCTCAGTACTTTGCGGTCCGCTTCTATCGTTTTCGTCTGGAGCATTCTCAGCAGCACGCTCGGCGCAAAATCCATTGCGGCGGCCGCAGGGCATCCCGCAGAGCATTTGCCGCATTGGTAGCATCGTTGCACCGAAATGCCGGAAGCCGGAACAAGATAGTCCGCGAGAGAGGAAGTTCGCCCCCGGGCTGGAATTTCAAACATTTCTTTCTCCAATGAAGAATCGCGCGAAGCGTTTTCAGCGGAGGGAAGGCGAAAGCGGTCGGTCTATTGTCGCTGCCGCAGCACTATACGGAAAAATTGCAGCGACAAATTATTGAGGAGTATTGGAACGAGTTCGTACTAACCTGTCAGCAACATCACGTGAAGCAAGCTCAAAAACGCCGGCGACGTCCCTCCACGGTTCGTTCTGTATCCCTGCTAGCGGTTTTGAGTAAACTCCAATGGAACAATTTCCTTGATATCGAGAAAAGCATCATCTAATTCACAAGAGCAAACAGACTCGCTGCCAAGAATAATTACCGATAACTGCTTTTGCATTCACCTCTGCATATTTAACTGATACAATATATGAAGAAAAGAAACAAATAGATAAACAAATATTGACTCGTGAAATTGCCATTCGGCAAGATCTTCACCTCGTGCCAGGGCGGTTCTATATGATAGACAATGTTTCCCGCTCGAGAACTCGTGGAGCGCCAAGTGACAACGCCTTTTCCATTGCGAAATTGATCTTCTCAAGAAGGCCGAATCTTAATGGATCAAGACCCTCTTCCGTTGATTATCGTCACAATTTCCTTGATCTTATCTCAGAACAATATTGGTCCAAATGAACTCAACGCGATTACATATTCATCCTCTTGCTGCATCGGTGCTTCTGTTCTCATTCGTGATATCGCCGCTGAAGGCATCCGGCGACCCGCGCATCGTGCAGAGCGACACCGCTTCGTTGAATCATCTCTTGCGTGTGTCGATCCGCACTGCTGCTGATTCCATAGACCAGGTAGTCAAATCCGGCATCGGCCTATTTCAGAAACGAAGCGCGCGTACGGCCGACAGCGCCTCGGGAGTACTGCGCGCTTCAGCCGAGCGGTTGATTAAAGAAGCAGTTGAATCGCTGAATCCGCAGCGGCGCGACACGGTGAGAAATCTCGCACAAATACTGGCAAAAGCAATCGGAAATTGCGCGGCTGAAGCCAGGAAATCGGGCGACGAATCCTTCCGGAATTACCACAAATGGATGTTTGCGCTCGAGAGGAAGTATTCCAGCTGCAGCGACTGCGGGAACTCCCAGGACGTTCAATCGACCGTCGAAGAATTCTTGGATGCGTCCGATAGCCTGGGTGACCTCGTGCATCAATCATGGGAAGATCTTACTGAATCGATTCGCGACAGCCTCGATGATTATGTGGATCGTCTCGGAGATGCAAGCAGCGATATGATCGATCGTCAATCGGACGAGGACGAACTTATCGCAGCACATGCGTCGCGGCTTGTTCTGTCGGGGTCATACACCAGCGATGTGACGTACCGGGGGCGCGATGGAGGAGTGAGACAGTATGCCCTGTCGCCCGAGGTTGAGTACAAAGCCCATAGCGGGCTGTTTGTGGCTGCTTCGGCTGCGTGGCTCGGCAACTCGCCGAACGCATGGGATGAAAGAACTGTCGGCGGGGGATACGAATTTGAACTCGGCACCCACTTTACGGGATCTTTCTCATACACCCGCTTTTGGTTCAACGACAGCAGCCGGTTGGAAAAAGCGGACATGAAGAACAGTATCGACGGAGAACTTGAAGTCCTCACGAAACCGATCAACGTCTCCGTTTCGCCAAGCTTCGCTTTTTCGACTGCATCGGAGTTTACCACTGAATTTTCCCTCTCCCATGAATTTGACATCGATACGTTCTTGAGACGGGCCGACCTTTCGATTGAACCAACCGTCACGGCAATTGTCGGCGGCCAGAATGCATTGCTGACTCAGCAGCGGCTTAAACGCGCAGTGAACAAAAAAGGAAAGGCCGTGACTGTTGTGAAGACCACGACGAAGATCAAGAATTTCTTCGGCATTCTGGATTACGAGTTTGCTGTACCATTTGAGCTGACGTATAAGAATGCCGCCATCAATCCTCAGTTCTCGTACGCGATCCCCCTCAACGTCGTTGATGCAAGCAGCACAGCTCCGTTTTTCTATTTTTCCGTGAACGTCAGCTATACAATCCGGTGACGAACTGCCGGCAGTTCATCGGAATGATAAGAAGCCGCGCGGGCCTGCCGGTCACCTCACCGCACCTCCCCATCAGCTGAGACCATGAGGATATACTCCCTCGCTGCAAAATATCTGGCAGTGATGTGCTCTGCATTCGAGCTGAGACCCATTATAGAGATTCCCGCTAAAAACTCGCGGGAATGACGCAGTTTTTCTATCGTCATGCCCGCATGTTTTAGGCGAGTATCCAAAGCAACCCTCAAGCAAAAATCCATGATGTTCTTCCAAAAGCGTTGTATATTGGAACGGCAGCCTTGTTGTCGCATGCAGCCGGTCCATATGGCCGGCGGGTTCAAAAAAAAGGACTAGAAAATGGAAGATGCTCTCTTACTTCACAGGATCCAGTTTGCGTTCACGGTCTCGTTCCACTACTTGTTCCCCCAGCTCACGATGGGCCTGGCGCTTCTCATCGTCATCATGAAATGGCTGGCGTTCCGGACGGGAAACGAAGTGTACAACAACAGCGCCCGCTTCTGGGCGAAAATATTTGCCATCAACTTCACTGTGGGCGTGGTGACCGGAATTCCAATGGAGTTTCAGTTCGGCACGAACTGGGCCCGCTTCTCGGTCTATGCCGGCGGCGTGATCGGGCAAACGCTGGCGATGGAGGGAGTCTTCGCGTTTTTTCTCGAATCGAGTTTTCTCGGTTTGTTTCTCTTCGGAGAAAAAAGGCTGGGACCAAAACTTCATTTCTTCTCGGCCGTGATGGTGTTTGTCGGTTCGTGGATCTCCGGGTATTTGATCGTCGCTACCAACGCCTGGATGCAATACCCTGTCGCCTACGAAGTCGGGGCGAACGGCAGCATGGCTCTTTCAAGCTTTTGGGGATTGCTTTTCAATCCATGGATCGGATGGCAATACACGCATAACATGATCGGAGCAGTGGTGACGTCGTCGTTTGTTGTGGCCGCGGTAGGCGCGTTCTACCTTCTCGCTCACAAGCACGAGGACTACGGAAAAACATTCGTTCGCATCGGCGTGATAACGGGTTTCGTTGCATCAATTCTGATGGCGTTCCCGACGGGCGACGGCCAGGGGAAGAACATTGCTTTCCATCAGCCTGCAACGCTTGCCGCAATGGAAGGGCTGTTTGAATCCAAGGAAGGCGCGCCGCTTGTGCTGATAGGCCAGCCCGATATGGAAAAGAAACGGCTCGACAACCCGCTTCAGGTTCCCAAGATGCTCAGCTTCCTTACGTACAATCGATGGGGTGCGGAAGTGAAAGGCCTCGATGCGTTTCCGGAAAAAGACCGGCCAACGAACGTTCCTCTCCTTTACTTTAGCTACCATATCATGGTCGGGCTTGGGACAATGTTTATTGCGTTAACACTTGTGGCGGCGGCCTTGCTGTGGAAGAAAAAGCTCTACACGATGCGTCCGCTGCTATGGATGCTGATGCTTGCTTTTCCGTTTCCGTATATTGCCAACACGGCCGGCTGGATGACCGCGGAACTAGGCCGCCAGCCGTGGCTCGTCTATGCGCTGATGCGCACTCCGGACGGGACCTCAACGATGGTCTCCGCCGGAAACACGCTCTTCACGCTGTTGGGATTTGCGGGGATGTATTTTGTCGTCGGAGTTCTTTTCTTGTTTCTCATCGCCAAAACAATTAATCAAGGCCCTGCTCAAGCGTTGGCCTCTCACTAACGGGTTCACGGCGTTGGTTTCTTTCTTGCGCGTTATTATTTGATGGAGTGAAAAATGGAAATTCTCTGGTTTAGCGTCGTCGCGTTCATGCTCGCGATGTACACGATTCTTGATGGATTCGATCTTGGAGCAGGCATTCTTCATCTGTTTGTCGCGAGGAACGACGACGAACGCCGCACGGTTCTCAATGCCATCGGTCCGGTGTGGGATGGGAATGAAGTGTGGCTGCTTGCGGCCGGAGGCACGCTCTATTTTGCGTTCCCGCTGTTGTATGCCTCGAGCTTCAGCGGTTTCTATCTTCCTCTCATGATCGTGCTCTGGCTTTTGATGTTGCGCGGACTCGGCATCGAACTTCGCCACCACATCAATCATCCGATGTGGAAGACATTCTGGGATGCGCTCTTCGCGGCCGGCAGCATCCTGCTGGCAATTTTCTTGGGGGCAGCGCTCGGCAATGTTGTCCGGGGTGTTCCGTTGAATGAGCAGGGGTTCTTCTTCGCGCCGTTATGGACGTCCTTCACGGTCCAGCCCGAGGCGGGCATCCTCGATTGGTTTACCGTGATGATGGGTGTTCTTGCATTATTGACGCTCGCCAACCACGGCGCAAATTATTTAGCGATGAAGGCCGACGGACTTGTGCAGCAACGATCGCGCAAGATTGCCTCTGTCAGCAAGTGGGGCGTGCTGCTCCTTGCTGCATGCACGCTCGCCGCGGCATCGGTGATTCGGCCCGAAATCTGGAGCAACTATGCTCAATATCCCTGGGGAGGCATTTTTCCGCTGCTCGGGGTGTTGGGATTATGCGGCATGATCTATTACAATAGAACAAACCAGGACACTCCGGCATTCATTTCCTCGTCAATATTCATCGGAGGGATGCTCGCGAGTACGGCGTTCGGCCTTTTTCCCAATGTGCTCCCTGCTTCGACAGATCCGAAGTACAGTCTCACCGTGTACAATACCGCAGCTCCGCGATATGGACTAGGCGTTGGAATTGTCTGGTGGGTGATTGGAATTGTTCTTGCGCTGGGGTACTTCACCTACCTCTTTTATTCATTCAGAGGCAAAGTGAAATTGCACGCCGAAGGATATTAA